>CAZJRI010000030.1:0-21601 GCA_964548025.1 uncultured Pseudomonadales bacterium | reverse complement strand
CCCTCGATCATACGGGTCATATTCAGATCCACAAAGGAAATTATCTGCTTCGCCCAAAGATATATAATGCCATTGATATCCCGGATCAATTAAGTCAGCAACTCGATGCAATCAAGGAAATCAACAGTCATACACTTCGGGTTTTTGCACCTGCCCTCGCCTATTCAGAAGAACTAAATACCCCGGTACAGGTTATCGGTGTTGACCTGGAACGAGAGAAGGCAACCAGCCGTCTGGCACAAAAAGTCAAAGAGGGGATATATATTGATGATCAACCGGACGCTGATGGACGATATGCTGCAATGATCGGCGCCGGAGTCGCACATAATCTGGAATTGAACCTGGGTGATGAAATAGTCCTCATTTCTCAGGGGGCTGACGGATCCATTGCCAACGACATCTATATTGTCGATGCCATCATCGGCGAAAAAGATTCTCAGGACAGGCAGAGAGTGTTCCTGCCGCTGAATGCCTCGCAGGAATTTTTGAGTCTTTATGGCAGGGTTCATGAGATCGCTCTGGTATTAAAAGATGACACCTTGACGCGAGAGATTACCAGAACACTTCAGGCTGACCTTCCAGACGTTACCGTTTCGCCCTGGCAGATAATCGAAGAATCTTTTTATAACACCATGGTGGCGAAACAAAAAAGTAACTACTTCACATTCGGCATAATTCTATTTATTGTCTTCGTAGGTGTTCTTAATACTGTATTGATGTCGGTACTCGAAAGAACCCGGGAATTTGGCGTCCTAAAAGCGATCGGTAGCAGCCCAGCCTCAATCGCACGGTTGATTACTCTGGAAACCAGCTTGATAGCTGCAATAAGCATTGGGGTTGGTTTTCTCATATCACTTCCCATCATTGCCTGGTTTGCAACCGTGGGTATTGCATATCCCCAACCGATGCAAATCGGCAGTGTCTACCTGTCGCATGTAACGGGTGATTTGTCATTATTCGTTTTTAGCCTGCCAATGGTGGTCATATTGCTTTCAGCGATTCTGGTGAGTATTCCACCTGGGCTTCGCGCGGCCAATACCGCACCAACTGAAGCGATGAGAAGCCATTAGCTATGACAGGAAGATTAGCTATGACACGGAGCCACCAGTCTGACGAGAGCCCCAAATGCTATTGTTGAAACTTGCATTCAGAAACATCTTTCGCCAAAGGCGACGGTCGTTGCTAACAGCACTCAGTATGGCAGGAGGATATCTTCTCTGTGCGCTCTCCATCTCTCTATCGGAGGGTAGCTACAATAGTGCAATCAACTTCTTCACACTGGATCATACCGGTCATATTCAGATCCACCAGGGGAATTACCATAGCAGACCGAAGGTGCACAAGACGATAGACGATCCCGCGCAACTGAGCACCCTGCTGGATGCTAATGGAGATATTGAGCATCACACCTTGAGAGCATTTGCACCCGCTTTGGCTTATTCTGACACCGACAACACCGCGGTACAGGTAATTGGCGTGGACCTGCCTCGCGAGAAGGCTACCAGCCGATTGGCTCTTAAAGTAAAACAGGGCCAGTACATTAACCAGCAGATGAACGAGGATGGTTACTACGCTGCCATGATTGGTGCCGGAGTTGCAAACATGCTCGATATTTCAATTGGGGATGAATTGATCCTGATCTCCCAGGGCGCAGATGGTTCTATCGCCAATGATATTTTCATCGTTGGCGCAATTGTCGGTGATAAGGATTCCCTGGATAAATCCTCCGTATTTCTACCCCTCATCGCAGCACAGGAATTTCTCGGTATGCAGGGTAAGGTCCACGAAGTATCGATCCTGTTGAAAGATGGCGATATGGCTAGAGAATTAACTGAGGATCTACAGGAACAACTATCTTATCTAAACGTTCTGCCGTGGCAAATTATCGAATCAACTTTCTACAACACGATGAAGGCAGATCAGGAAGGAATGAATTTCACGTTGGGTATCATAGTCTTCATCGTATTCATCGGCGTACTCAATACTGTATTGATGTCAGTGATGGAAAGAACCCGAGAGTTCGGCGTTTTGAGAGCAATTGGCAGCAGACCCCTGACGATTATCTCGCTCATTGCACTAGAAACAACTCTTTTGTCTGTCATGAGTATTTTTGTTGGATTCCTACTGTCTCTACCGGTCATCTCCTGGTTCAGTTTTATTGGCGTTGAATTGTCCCAACCCGTGGATGTAGGCGGCGTCATGATGAGTTCTTTGAGGGGCGATATGACGACTTACGTATTTACCGCGCCCGTCATAGCCATTCTCATATTTGCGCTGATGGTCAGCATCCCGACGGGCATAAGGGCCGCGCGAATATCACCCACCGAAGCAATGGGGAGTCACTAGTGCTCACGATTAAACTCGCTTTTAGAAATCTGTTCAGAAATACCCGTCGATCCGTTTTAACTATCATGTTGATAGCGTTCAGTCTGAGCGCACTGATTCTCACAGATGGAATCATGCGCGGTATGCTGACGCTAATGGTTGAGAGCATCACAGAGACCCTTGTGGGCGAAGCACAGATTCACAAGGTTGGGTACCGGGAGAATCAGGACGTTGATCTGTACATTGAGAATTCTGACGAGATTGAACGGGCACTGAGTCAGGATGAGACCATCAGGGCATACGCACCGAGAGTGATGAGCGGTGGCATGATCTCATCGAGTTACAACGTCTCCGCCGGTATGTTCTACGGTATTGATGCAGAACTGGAACCATCTGTGAGCAGAATAAAAACAGCCATGGTTAAGGGAGATTACCTATCGGGCAAGGAGAGTGAAATACTGATCGGCCACTCAATGGCGGACTTACTGGAAGTTGAAACAGGTGATCGAATCGTGCTTACCCTATCAGAAGCCAATACCGGTGAACTGGCGCAGGCACTGTTTAGAATTTCAGGCATTTTCAATTTCGGCATCAGACAAATAGATGACAATCTCGTATTTATCAACATTGACGCCTCTCGCAATTTGTTAGGACTAGAATCTCATCAGAGTCATGAAATAGCCATACAGTTCATTGATCGTGATCTAGCAAAAAATCCGGAAACACCGGTTTTTAAATCATTTAATAACCAGGAACTGGAAGCGCTGGGCTGGCTGGATTTAAACAAGGAAATTGGTCTGATTATCGAAATGTCAGGTTTTGCCTCGCTAATCGTTGGCGGCATCTTGTTTTTACTCGCCTCACTCGGGGTTATCAACTCAATGTTTATGTCTATCTACGAGCGCATTTATGAGTTCGGGGTTTTCAAAGCGATTGGTTCAAGGCCTTCTTCACTTTCACGATTGATTCTGTGCGAAGCAACGCTATTGGCTCTAATCAGTTGTGTATTCGGCATGCTACTTGGTTTCATCGTTGGCAGTCTGACCGAGACATACGGTATCCCCATGGGTGAAATCGAATTCTCAGGTGTGAACATGAGCAATAATATCCTTTCAGAATTCCATTCTTCCCAGTTCACGCAGTTTCCTTTATTCGTTGTGCTGCTTACCGTACTGGCGGCGATTTACCCAGCAAGATTCGCGTCAAAAATAGTACCCTCCGAAGCCCTACAGAGAAGTTTATAGGAGATAAAATGACATCAGAAAATACGCCTGTCATCACAACCAGAGACCTCTGTCGCTACTTCGGTGACGATGAAGAAACCCAGGTTAAAGCCGTTGATAAAGTCTCCATCGAGATAGAGAAAGGCGAATTCACAGCCATCATCGGTCCATCTGGGTCCGGCAAAACAACCCTGCTGCACCTGATCGGCGGTTTAGACAATCCAACTTCAGGGGTGGTTGAACTGTCCGGCACGAATATCGCACAGATGTCGGGTTCAGAACTATCAGATTTTCGACGGGATCATATTGGCTTTATTTTCCAGGCCTACAATCTGATTCCTGTACTGTCAGCGGAAGAAAATATCGAATACATCATGCTGCTCCAGGGTGTTGATACAGCCACAAGGAAGCAGCGAGTCAACGAAATGCTGTCACAGGTTGGGCTCGAAGGCCTGGGCAATCGCCGTCCTAACAAGCTCTCCGGGGGGCAACAGCAGCGGGTCGCAATTGCTCGCGCAATGGCTTCACATCCGGATATTATCCTTGCCGACGAACCCACGGCAAATCTCGACTCGAAGACAGGCGTTGCACTGCTGGATGTCATGAGAAAACTTAATACCGAACAGAATATGACTTTCGTATTTTCAACTCATGATGAGAAAATCATGAACCGGGCTGACCGCCTGATTCATATTCAGGACGGGCAAGTTGAATTGGATGAGCGTAAATAGCCAGCGTTAACGCACCTGTTGCGCTCGCAGCTATTTACCTTTAAACACCGGCGCTCTTTTCTCAGAGAAGGCACGCCTTCCTTCTTTGTAGTCTTCACTGTCGAAACACACGTCCACCAGCTCAGCGACTTCTCTTGCCGCATCCAGCGCGGAGTACTTTTCAAAAACATTTACTGCAACCTTAGCCGCACGGACTGTCAGAGGAGCATTTGAAGCTATTTTGCTGACATATTCACTCACTTTGGTTTCGATGGTACTCTCATCTTCCACAAAATTAATCAGCCCTACTCGTTTGGCTTCTTCGGCTTCAAGAAATCTGGCCGTGAACATAATATCCCTCGCGTTCGAAGGGCCAACCAGTCGAGCCAGTTTTGCGAGTCCCGGGTATTCATACCCCAGGCCCAATCGGGCAGCAGGAATACCAAACTGTGATCCAGGGGTGGCAAATCTGATATCTGCGTTCAGGGCTATTGCCAACCCACCCCCTATACAGAAACCGTTGATCATGGCAATCAGGGGCTTACTGAATTTCCCCAGCCAGATGTGACCTCGCTCCGAAATCTGGGCATAATTCTTTCTCTGTTCGGCATTTGCCCGATGCTGATCAAATTCAGAGATGTCTGCACCAGATGCAAAAGCCTTTCCGCCTGCACCGGTCATCACTACAACCCTAACATCATCGCTCGAATCGTATGCTTCCAGTACGTCTCCTATTCCCTGCCACATTTCCAGCGAGATTGCGTTTCGTTTTTCAGGTTGATTAAAAATGAGCCAACCAACACCTTCATCAATCCTTGCCTTGATCTTCTCTGTTTTGAGGTCGATATCTGTCATTTTTTTTATCCAACTAATCTTGTCCGCTTGAGTCACGGAGATAAAATAATTCTGTGTGTTTATTAGTTTACCGCCACAGCATATCAAGTACGTGACATCAAGTACGTGGCTTGGAACCTATGTGATAAAGCCAGTAGCCCTCGGGGACTGTTTCTGGTTCATCATCACCGTACTTTTGAAGACGTCTGGTCCAGGCTCGCTGTATAGCGATTAAATCCGACATTTTGGTGGCTTTTACAGGATATACTCTTTCGCCAATTCGAACACGCGCAAGCTGGTCTGCATCTATAAGTCTCGACCACTTTTTGCCTTCACATTCTTTACATCCGATAAACAGTTGCTTCCCAACGGTCCAACAGTTAACAGTGACCGAATGAGGATCCGCACTATTGACCTCAAGTGCACAATCGTCCACGTCGTTTACAAAACGGAAGTCAGCAATTTTTTCTGAAACCTGCTCGCCACTCAATTCAGTTCCTGCGATAGGTCCACAGGGACCGAATCCAAATAACACCGGCAAGAGGATTGCGATGAATGCTCTCCCTTTTCTTAGGGATGCACGCTTGGAATCACTTCTATTAATCAGGCGAGAAAAGCCAAGGTCACGGATGCCAGGAACGTTATACATATGGAGCCCAATAATAGTCTGGTTAGTAATCGGTCCAATTTTATCTCAATTCCCATGTCGACATAGGCTCTCTTTTGAAATTATTGCCATGTTTATTGCCAGTATAAAATGCGTGACGACAAGCATTGTCGTGCAAGGTTCCATCCAACGTTTAACCGACAAAACATGAACTAAATCAATTTGTTCACGAAACATACAGTAGGTTATCAAACTACAAATGCGCGGCCAATCAGACCCTGATGACATGGGAGAATAAGTAGACGAAACACCTGACTTTCGTTCAAAGCCAATATCCAGCATTACCTGGCAATCACATCATTCACTACCTAATACACCAATTAGCCAGTCGTTAGAACCTATTGGCATAAGGTGGTATTTTTTCTCGTATCATCGCAAAATATTGAATCAGGCTCTAACAACGAAGACTTAATATGTCCCAAGCTCGCCAATATCATCAAATTGATGGTCAGTTTCGGATGCAGCATGGCATCCTGCACCAACCAAAAATTGCCTATGAAACCTGGGGTGAACTCAATTATCAGCGTGATAACGGCGTGCTGATATTTACGGGACTTTCCCCTTCAGCCCACGCCACATCCTCTGATCTGGATCCTGCATCCGGGTGGTGGGAACAAATGGTGGGTCCCGGTTTACCGATTGATACGACCAAGTACTTCGTCATCTGTGTCAATTCTCTGGGTAGCTGTTTTGGTTCCACGGGTCCTGCCAGTATTGATCCTAAAACCAACGAGACATATAGACTCAGTTTCCCCGTACTTACCCTTGAGGACGTGGCAAGAGCGGGACATGAAGTTATACAGTCACTTGGGCTTGATAAATTGCATGCCGTTGTGGGTGCATCGATGGGCGGGATGAGCGCACTGGCCTACTCCGTACTTTTTCCTGAATCAGCCAATGCACTTGTCAGCATTTCTGCTGCCGCCAGAGCACTCCCCTATTCCATATCCCTGAGATCACTGCAAAGAGAAATGATTCGCTCCGACCCGGACTGGAATCAGGGTAATTATTCCGAAGATAAAGGCCCGGTATTGGGTATGCGGCTTGCAAGAAAACTTGGCATGCTAACCTATCGAAGTCCCGCTGAATTCGAACAGAGGTTCGGTCGCGAATTTATCTCAGAAGAAAGAAATACCGGCGACAGCTTCGGTATGAATTTCGAAGTGGAATCCTATCTTGAAGCCCATGCCAGAAAATTCGTTGGTACATTTGATGCAAACTGTTATCTATACCTCTCCCGTGCAATGGATCTCTTTGATGTCGCAGATCATGGCGGTTCGTTGACCAATGGGCTGGCCCGGGTTGGTGCCAAAAGAGCACTGATTATAGGCGTGGAAACAGATATTCTGTTCCCAATTGAGCAACAAAAAGAACTGGCAGACGGCCTGGATGACGGGCAGCGTGAAGTGGAGTTTTTCGCCATGCCATCACTCCAGGGACACGATGCCTTTCTGGTCGACATGGATAGATTCAGACCCGTCCTGTGTGACTTTTTTAATTGTTCGATGAACCAACCGGGTGCTCTTAAGAGCGTCTGAAAGTACCGCATCAGGCGATACTTCATCGTGAAGAATTTTGTTAGCAGATAGAAACATAAGCAGCATTTCTTCAGAAGGAATCGTTCTTTAACAAATCGGCTTTCAAGGAGTATTCTCTGTACTGGAATGGAAACATTCCACACATAAGGCGGACAAATGAAATCTGCCAGCGTACGAAAGACGCCGAGGTCTGAAAACTCATTATGAGTCTCGGAGTCGTGAAGTACACATAAACGGATCACGCGTGAAACCGTAAAAGCCCAGCTTAGCTGGGCTTTTTTTTGGTTTTGAAATTATCCGCAGGCAATGAGACACAGAACAGCTTAAACAGGATCTGATCAGTAGAGCAGACTCTGCAAACCCACCTATTGGTGAATTGTCCGATGCGGTTTAGTGTTACAGAATTGCTGCTATCACCAAAAATAATCGGTGATCAGGCTTGTGGTCACCAGAAAGAATAGAACGATTGTCGATTGTGCGGCTCCCGGGTCGCAGGAGCCGCCAAGAGTAGCTAACGGTTAAACCTTGCCTCAATATCCCTGTGTTTCACCATAACGATCTCTATGAAAAGCACTGTTGCCCAGAGCGTGTTCACAAACACGAGAGCGCTTCATGAAGAATCCGATCTCATACTCGTCGGTCATGCCAATTCCGCCATGCATCTGGACACCTTCGCTGCTGACCAGATTGTATGTATCGTTCAGCCTTGCTTTTGTCAGGCTGGCAAGTTCCGAAACCTGATCAGACTCGTCATCCAGCGCCGAAAGTGCTTCAAGTACGACAGATTTTGAAAGCTCCACTTCACAGAACATTTGCGCCGCCCGGTGTTTAAGTGCCTGGAAAGACCCAATGGGTACGCCAAATTGTTCCCGGACCTTGAGATATTCTATGGTTCTTTCAAAACATTCCTGAACACCACCCAACATCTCAGCAGACAGTAGAATTCGACCGGCATCGAGTACCTTGTCAAGAACGTCAGCGCCTTTACCTTCCTCGCCCAGCAAGGCACCTTCGGCACCATCGAATTCAATATTTGCAGCGTTACGGCTATCCGCCATGATGGTACGAGTCACATTTACGCCTGACGAATCACTGTCAACCAGTACCAATGTCAATCCATCCCTGTCTCCGCTATTACCGGAAGTTCTTGCAACAACCACAATCTTATTTGCAACGTGGCCATCCAGAACGAATTTCTTGCTACCGCTAACCTTATATCCGTCCCCTGACTTCTCAGCTTTTGTTGCTGAGCCATAAGGGTTGTGATGCGGGGTTTCTTCCACGGCAACTGCGAGCAGCAATTCTCCTCCTGCTACCAGCGGCAGGAGTTCACCTTTCTGCTCGTCAGAACCGCCATGAATAATTGCGCTGGCACCCAGCACAGCAGTAGAGAATAAGGGTGATGCAGCTAGTGTACGGCCGCATTCCTCCATGACTACGCCCATACCCATATACCCGAATCCAAGACCGCCAAAATCTTCAGGAATGGTGATACCAGCCCAGCCAAGTTCTACCATTTGCTGCCAGGTCGCAGAATCGAATCCTGATTCACTGTTCTCGTCCCGCAAACCACGAAGTTGAGTGATCGGTGTGTTGTTGGTGCAAAAATCCTTGGCTGCATCCTTCAACATATTCTGTTCTTCATTTAGTACCAAGGGCATGACTGAGTTACTCCTGCTGATATAAAAATCTAGTTATTCATTCTGCCAACCAATCTGGTTGGCGACTAATTTATGTCTATTGACTAATCCGGCAAACCAAGCACCCGCTTGGCGATTATGTTCATCTGGACCTCTGAGCTTCCACCGGCAATCGAACTCGCTTTGGACCTGAGCCAGGTTCTTGTCAGTGTTTTTTCCTCACCCGTGAAGACTTCACCTTCCCACCCCAGTGACTGACTACCCATCGTCTCTAGCTGGATCTCCAATCTTTTCTTACCAATTTCCGAGCCGTAATACTTGAACATCGAGGTTGCAAAAGTTGGCGTACCGCCTGAGTCGTTTTCAGCCATTGCTCGCTGCTGGGTCAGGCCAAATACCCGCCGGTCCATTTCATTGTCAATGATCGATTCTCTGAGAGCCGAATCTCCTAATTTACCATCTATTAAACCAATATACTGTTTCGCAATATCCGGCAACTCACGCAACCCATCGTAGCGGCCCCGACGACCACCGCTATTGAGACCGGATATCGAACTCCGCTCATGTTGCAATAGTCTTTTTCCAACGGTCCAGCCCCGATTCAACTGACCGACCAGATTATGTTTCTCAACCAGCGCATCATCGAAAAAGGTTTCGCAAAATGGCGAACTGCCACTGATCAGCTTAATCGGTTTCACCGTAACGCCTGGCTGATCCATGTCAATTAAAACAAAACTAATACCCTCATGCTTGGGGGCCTGGGGATCAGTTCTCACGAGTGTAAAAATCCAGTCCGCGTACTGGGCACCCGACGTCCAGATTTTCTGACCATTAACCTGGAAGAAATCACCCTTGTCTTCACATTTGGTTTGTAAACTGGCCAGATCGGAACCCGCTCCGGGTTCACTGTAGCCCTGACACCAACGGATTTCGCCACTGACAATCTTCGGCAAATGTTCCTTCTTCTGTTCCTCGGTTCCGTAATCGAGCAATGTCGGACCGATCATGCTAAAGCCCATGCCACCGATCGGGCTGCGGGCATTGATATTGATCATTTCGTCCTGAAGGACTAAAAACTCCCCTTTAGACAGGCCACCACCACCATACTCAGTGGGCCACATGGGCGCAGTCCACCCTCTTTTCGCCATTCGATCAAGCCATACTTTGGCATCAGGATTTTTATATACCTGCTTCTTTCCACCACCGATCATATCCTCCTCAGTGGCGGCTTCCCTCATAGATTGCGGGCAATTTGCTTCTAGCCAGGTCCTTGTTTCCTGGCGGAAATCTTCAAGAGCACCCATTTCCGACCTCGCGGATATCGAATCATCCGTATATGAATTGTGAATGCACACACTATCAAATATTCGCAACAAAAATAAATAGCAAAGCGGATGATTGCCGACAAATATCGCACTTCTCCTGTCCGCCCTCGCGTATTTCACGACAGTAATTTGACCGTTACGAGATCGATAACCAGGCTCAATTGCAGATATGAAGCTGAATCAGATCAACTGGCCATTCATCATCTGGATCGCCGCGTTTACTGCTATGCCCAATCCGGTTGCATCAGCCCTGTTCTTTCCAGCTATGTCAAAGGCTGTGCCATGATCCACCGAGGTTCTAATGAACGGGATTCCCATGGTCGCAGTGATGCTATTGGCAAAATCGTGCATCTTTATGGCGATATGGCCCTGGTCATGGTAAAGCGCCATGACGGCATCGAACTCACCCGCTACCGCCCGATAGAAGATTGAATCGGCGGGGTACGGGCCGACAACATCAAGACCTTTTTCGCACGCCCTGGCTATAGCCGGTGCGATTTCGTCGATCTCTTCGAGTCCCAACATACCACCTTCACCCCCGTGAGGATTCAGAGCAGCTACCGCAATTCTGGGTTCTGCACCCTGCCACCGACGCAGATGACTGGCTGTGAGCTCCAGTTTTTCCAGGATATTGTCGGATTTGACGAACCTTACCGCTTCGGCAAGGGACTTATGTGTTGATAAATGCGCTACCTTCAGCCCTGTTGTCATGAGCATCGTCGCAGTGGATCCGGCATGGGTCATCCTCGCCAGAATTTCCTGATGACCAATATCACCTTCGTGACCCGCAGCATGGACTGCCGCCTTGTTAATCGGACAGGTGACAATGCCGTCAATGAGACCCGACATCGCCATTTCGATTGCATGTTCAAAAAACAGAACTGCCGCGTGACCACACTCAGCACTTATCTGCCCCATTGTGAGTTCACCGGCGTTGAATCTCACCGGTTCTATTACCTGTAACTTTCCCCCTTCAGGTTCAACTTCCTCGATGTTATCTCTGACTTCAATGGGTATTGTAATACCTGTCTGAGACATTGACTTTTCGAGGCAGGCTGCACTGCCTATGACAAAAGGCTGGGCCTGGTTAAAAATTTCAGGATTACAGATGGTCTTAACGATAATCTCTGAACCAATACCAGCCGGGTCCCCCATGGTTATCGCTAGCAACGGCTTCATATAATCAGTACCCGATTGCGGAACAGGCTTTGCGAACGAGATCTAGTGATCTGACCCGTTCCTTTTCAAAGACAGGAATTATGAGTACTGTTTCTTCTGTATGCGATTGAGTCATGCCATTCACGATCTCGAAGCGTACCGATCTATATTGGAAATCAGCTAATACGAGACAGGTACTAGCTAGTGCCTAGTATATACCCAGCGACCAGTTCAGGCGCCTGCATTGGCATAAAATGAGTTAATTCCGGCAGGTAGACGTCACGTCCAGATTCGAATTGATCAGCCAGGCCATCCCAGGTTGGAGAATAACTGAAATCCATCTCGGTTAAATCGGACGGTTTCTGCTTTGCTCTGAGGACGGTCATGGGAACCTTGATCTGGCCAAGATTTTCAAAGATGTTCTCTGAAGCGCTACCCATGTATATAGACGCCTCAACCAGAGGGGGACAGGCCAATACGAAGTTGTCACCATCGGGATTTTCCAATAATCCAAATTCGCAGTAGTCATGCAATGCCTCATCCTGCCAGGACTGGTAACTTCCCCTGCCTTTGAAGTTCTGAAACATGGCGTCAGCATCGGCAAATTCATTCCGTCTGCGTGCAACCGGATGCTGCTCGCTGTCATTCAACCACCCACTATCAGAGGTCCTTGCAAGGTATAACTCTGGTGACATGATCACCGGATCAACCAGCACAGCCCTCAGGAACCTCTGCGGTTCATCAGCCATCGACTGGGTAAGCGAATGGCCTCCCATTGAATGCCCGGCACCTATGATACGGTCCAAATCCAGGTGCCTGATTAAAGCCGTTACATCGGCGCCAAAATTTTCCCAGCTATATGGCCCATTCTTCTCGCTCCGACCATGACCTCTCATGTCGATCGAGATGATGTGTTTATCGCCAAGATATCTGATCGTCTGATCCCAGCAGCGCGCATGAAAACCGGTCGCATGCACCAGCAAAATGGTCTCTTCTTCGTCTCCTTTGTCACCCCACTCAAACCAGCACAGTTCAATACCATTAACTCTGGCATGTCTCTCTTTGCACTCTCTCACTTCAGTCTTCCACTCCATATATCAGATGCTTTGTACATGCTCATTAGTCTCTGCGAGCAGACATAACCAGATGCTAACCATAGTTAGGCTCAACCACAATCATGCAGATCATTCACGATCCTGATATGATCCGCTGCCTTTGAATTCATGCAGCGGTTAAAGATCGTGTGCGGCACGGAGTACCTGAATGTCGCCACGTTCAGAATCTTTCATACGCCTCGATGATCACAACAGAACGAATCCAGCGAATATCAGTCATCGGTTTACCCATTATGGGAGGTATGGTCTCAAGCGTGTTGTTGGGGCTTATTGATACCGCCATGGTCAGCACGCTCGGAAATGCTGCATTGGGCGCCGTGGGATTCTCATCATTTGCCGCATTCATCTACCTCGGTCTGTTCCATGGTTTTTCTATCGCCGTGCAGGCAACTGTCTCGAGGCGAAAAGGTGAAAACCTTCCCGAATCATGTGGCGCTTATCTGAGTGGCGCACTGATAATCATTGTTTTAAGTGCACCAATAATGTCCGGGCTTCTCTACCTGCTGGTACCCTATCTGTATCCCCTGATAAATGATGATCCTGAGGTTGTCCGAATAGGCACTTCCTATGTTCGCTGGCTGATATTACAGGCAGTTTTCGTCGGGTTCATTGCTGCCAATACTGGGTTCTGGAATGGCATCGGCCTGTCGAGAATTTACGTTCCCTCCCTGATAACAATGCACTTAACCAATGTTCTGTTTAACTACCTTTTTATCTTTGGCAAATTCGGTGCACCGGAAATGGGGGCGGAAGGCGCCGGATTTGCGACTGCTCTTGCGTCTGTCGTGGGAACAGTATTGTTTCTGTACCTTGGTGCCAGACATGGCAAACCCTATCGATATCTGCGACAGCTACCTCGCAGGGAGGAAACCTTAAATGTACTAAGGCTCGCAATCCCCGCTGGACTGCAGCAATTGCTGGACACCGTTGCCCTGACCGTGACTTACGGATTCGTTGGCATGATAGGCACGATGGAACTCGCTTCATATACCGTATTGATCAATTTCATCAACCTGGTTGGACTGCCTGCCTGGGGACTCGGCACAGCGGGCGCAACCCTTGTTGGTCAGGCACTGGGCAGACGGGCAGCAGCCGAAGCATCGGAATGGGCATGGGATGTCATCAAGATTGGCATGTTAGGCATGTTCATTCTAGGCATTCCGTTCTGGCTGATTCCAGATCAAATGCTCTCACTCTGGATTCACGATGAAGCCACCCGAAACATAGCAATCTGGCCGACTAGAATTCTTGGCCTGATGATAACAATCAACGGTATCGGCTATATGCTCGCGATGATGCTAAACGGAGCCGGTGACGTCAAAAAGGTAACCTGGATTAACCTCATCACTCAATGGGGTCTGCTGGTTCCCGGTGCCTATCTTCTCGGTCCTCATCTCGGATTTGGCTTGATGGGGATCTGGTGCCTGCACCAATTTGGATATCGAGCGGGCCATGTCTTTATCTTTGCCTATTTCTGGCGTCAGGGCGGCTGGTCACGAATCAGAATCTGATTTTCCACCACAATTGCCTTGCAGAACCTTGCAGCAGTAAACTCTGTTCTATTCTTTCCACACGGGAAAACAAAAATCCATGCCTACCTACAAAATTGAAGTAAATAGCCATCAATTCGAAGTGAACGTCGAACCTGAAATGCCACTTCTCTGGGTTTTGAGAGATGAACTTGGTTTAGTCGGCACCAAATATGGCTGCGGAATCGGTCAATGCGGCGCCTGCACGGTACACCTCGGGGATTCTCCCGTTAGATCCTGCTCTGTCCTCATCTCCGACGTCGGGCAGCGTTCAATTCGCACGATAGAAGGATTAGCTGAGGGTATGGATTTGCACCCACTCCAACAAGCCTGGATCGATCTGGACGTCGCTCAATGTGGATACTGCCAGGCAGGTCAGATCATGTCTGCAGCAGCACTATTAAAGAAGAAGCCAAAACCGACGAATGCCGATATCGACACTGCCATGGCGGGCAATTACTGTCGATGCGGTACCTATAATCGCATTCGATCTGCCATCCACTCGGCTGCAGAGTTCTATGATGCATCCGGCAACAATTCCAAATCAGCGGAGAGCCTGTCATGAGTACCAGCGATGAAGACCTGATCCGTGCAGTCGAATCAGAACTTAAAGCAAAACTGGCCAGGGAAAAGGATAGCCGCGATGAGTTAAAAAATCCGAATCGACGATCTTTCCTCAAAATTACGGGCGTCGCGAGTGCCAGCCTGATCATCGCATCTATCATGCCCTCCCGTGGTCTGAGAGCAGAAGAACTGGGTAGCCTGGTCGGCTCTGCTGAACTCAATGCCTTCATCAAAGTGTCTTCGGATGGACGCATTGTTATTTACTCAGCAAACCCAGAGATGGGTCAGGGAATTAAAACCGCCCTGCCAATGATCGTAGCTGAGGAGATGGGTGCAAAATGGGAGGACGTGGAGGTGCTGCAGGCTCCCATCGACGAACGCTTCGGAACCCAACGTGCAGGCGGTTCTACAACCATACCGCGCAGTTTCAATCTTATGCGTCAGATGGGTGCATCGGCACGAGAAATGTTTATCGGAGCAGCCTCGGAAGCAATGGAGCTGCCCAGAGAAGAACTAAACGCCCACAACAGCGCCGTATCACACCTGTCAGGTCGCTCCCTGTCGTTCGGTGAACTTGCTGCGATGGCTGTGAAACAGGCACTGCCGGACCCAGCATCACTGGTATTTAAGAAACCTGAGGACTACACAATCATCGGCACATCAGTAAGCGGTGTAGATAATCTTGAGATAGTCTCAGGCGTGGCACTATTCGGGATTGATACACGGGTCCCCGATATGCTCTATGGTGTTTACCACAAGTGTCCCGCAATTGGCGGCAAGGCGATTAAAGCCAATCTGGATGAAATCAGGAAACTACCGGGTATCAAAGACGCATTCATTGTTGATGGTAACAACAAGGTAAGGGAGTTGTTATCCGGCGTTGCAATCGTCGGAACATCCACCTGGGCTGTCTTCAACGCAAAAAACCAACTAACAGTCACCTGGGATGAGACAGATGCCTCGAAGGACAGTTGGAAGGCGCTTGTCGCGGAAGCCAACAGAATTAAAGACGAGTCTGGTGAGAAGGTCGTCAGCAAGATTGGCAGTGTAGAGAAGGAATTCAAGAAGGACGGAAGCAAGGTACTCACTGGATTCTTTGAATATCCCTTCGTTTCTCACTTCTGCATGGAACCCATGAACTGCACCGCGAGTTATGAAGCTGGTAAGAACGGCAAAGCTGATACGCTTGAAGTCTGGATTCCATCCCAGTTTCCCGCGAGAACCTATGAGGTGGCCAAGTCTATGTTCGGGCTTGAGAAAGATCAGGTTGTCGTTCATCTGATGCGCCTGGGAGGCAGCTTTGGGCGTCGAATCTCGAATGAATATGTCTGTGAGGCTATTGAGATGTCAAAGCGTGTGGGCGCCCCGGTCAAGAATACCTGGACTCGTGAAGATGATGTCCATCACGATTTCTTCAGGTCAGGTGGATTTCAGTCACTGAAAGCTTCAGTTAACAAGCAAGGAAAACTGACTGCCTGGCAGAATCACTTCATGGGAATGAGTATCGACGGACGTGCAGCCTCCGGCGCAACGCTTCGAAAAACAGAGTTCCCAATGCTCAACCTAAAACATGTTAATGCTACCCAGACATCCTTCGACATCGATACGCCTTGTGGCCCCTGGCGTGCTCCTGGCGCAAATACCAATGGATTCGTTGTTCAGAGCTTTATCAATGAACTTGCCGTTGCAGCCGGAAGGGATCATCTTGAATTTCTACTCGAGATCATGGGTGAACCACGCTGGTTTGATCAGGGCAATATTCGCTCACTAAATACGGGTCGCGCCAAAGACGTCATCAAGCTCGCGGCACAAAAAGCCGGTTGGGGTCGACAGACGCCAAGGGGCTACGGACTGGGGCTCGCTTTCCATTTTAGTCATGCAGCACATGTTGCTGAGGTCGCCGAAGTGAGCGTAGATGCCAACAGGAAGCTAACACTGCATAACGTTACCGTTGCTGTCGATGTGGGACCGATCATTAATATGAGCGGTGCGACATCACAGGTCGAAGGGGCAGTTGTTGACGGCTTCAGTACGATGATGGGTCAAAAGATTACGATGGAGAATGGTCGCATCGAGCAGTCAAATCTGCATGACTACCAGGTATTGAGATTACCCGATGCACCGACTGTCGACATTCACTTTATCCAAAGTGACTATAGTCCCACCGGGTTAGGAGAACCTGCGTTGCCACCCCTTGCGGGAGCTGTTGGAAACGCCATATTTGCAGCGACAGGACATCGCGTTCGTAAGATGCCACTTATTGATGAGGGGTATTCTGTTTAAACACTCAGGCGTTCTTACTCTAAACCGAAGGGTAATTACTCGGGCATTCAACAATGTTACAGGCGAGTAGGTCTTGTGATAAAACTAGTCTGCTGCGAAGAGTTCTCTCTCTATATCCTTAAATCCCTTGAATTCCAATGCATTACCACTCGGATCACGAATAAACAGCGTTGCCTGTTCACCCGCGAGTCCTTCGAACCGGATATACGGTTCTACAATAAACTCAATTTTGGCAGCTCTTAACCGGCCTTCAAGCGCTTTCCATACATCCATTTCAAGCACAACACCAAAATGTGGAATCGGCACACTATGTCCGTCAACTGCGTTGGTATGTGCTTTACTCAAAGGCGCGAGGTGACAGACCAGTTGATGCCCGAAGAGATTAAGATCTATCCAGGTATCGTCTTTCCTACCTTCGGTACAGCCAAGCAAATTGACATAGAATTCCCGGGCAACACCAAGATCGTGAACGGGTATGGCCAGATGAAAAGGCGTCAGCGTCAAGTCGTCAGACCGCGATAAATCTTAGAGAGTTCATTTGGAAGCTGGCGGATGTCCTGCATCACCATGTATTGCTGGTCAGGGCACATTTCTCTCAGATAATCATGACCAGAAGGATCGACAGTCAGACAGAAGCTCTGAACGCCTTTCTGATTTGCCTCTGTCAGCGCTTTGGTTGTGTCTTTTACCCCGTAGTCTTTACTGTTCCTGTCCGTCCCATAGTCGAAATCCTGGGGATAGCCGTCACTGATAATAATCAGCGCCTTGATCCTGGATTCAGTTGCCGCCAGCATGCGGGTAGCGTGACGTATAGCCGGGCCCATTCGTGTGCTGCGGCAAGGTTTTATCCCGCCTATCTTCCCCTTAACCCGATGGTTGTAGGTATCGTCAAAATCCTTGCAGATAAAATACTCAATTCGATCCTTTCCATAACCGGAGAATCCACAAACGGCATAACTGTCTCCGAGCCCCTGGAGTGCTTCAGCCATCAGCACGACGGATTCCTTTTCAAGATCAATGATTTTCTTGCGGGTATCTACAGATTCTTCAGCTTTTACCTCGGTAGAATAACCATGCATAAACTCGTCTTCCAGTGTCTTGGCCGGTTCCGGTTCATAATCATCTTCAGGGATTGCATCATCAGTAGAAGCGCTCATATCCAACAGGAATAGTGCAGACACGTCGCGGTCTTTTCTCTGGCGTTGAATATATATTTTTTCATCTGGACTGATGCCTGATTTTTTATCGACAATTGCATCAACTGATCGCTCAAGATCAAGTTCTTCACCGTCAGTCATCCCCTTAACCTTGCGCAGCAATTCCGGTCGCAACATATTCAGTTGCTTGCGTACCTGGTTGGCTAATGCCCGATGCTGACTCAGTGTATTGGGCACGAAATCAACATCTTGTTCCAGTTCTCTCATCTCGTACAGCGTGCACCAACGCTTCCTGTAATCATCAATATGAAAATCCCATTCATCATATTTGTAGGCTGTTTCAGGAATCGGTTTAGCTCTCTCTTTTTTCAGCTCATCAAATTCCTTTCGTCCGCCAGGTTCCTCTACATGCTCTATATCATCATCAACGATGAAATCATTGTCAGTACCGATGACAGCCATCGCTTCCTGCACATCCCCTTTTACAAGCTCATCGATATTCAGGTCCTTGGCATCCACAAGACCTGTCATCGGCATGCCCATTTCTTCGTCTTCAAAGTCCATTTCTGCATCTTCGAGCGCGGTCAATGCAAGATTCATCCTGACTTTATCGAGCGCAACAAAACCCCGGTATTCAATTGGTTCACTTGCCTGGAAATTTTCTGACTCAAACATACTGATTATCTGATAACAGTTCTTCAGTGCCTCAGCAGAATCAAATACAGTGGCATCTGCTGATTTCAATGGATCAATAAAACGCCTGATTTCCTGCCAGTCGCTCCTAATATCATCGGGGACAAAACTATAGTCAGTTACATCAAGAGAATACTGCATCATCGCCTCGATAAGTACCTGACGCTGATCCAGATCGCTTGTCCGCCTTCCATTGGCAGCATCGGATTTTTGAATCACAATATCCTTCGCAATGCCTTTATAGTAGCGCTGTAATAACCAGTCGACCCGACCATCCTCAAGAATTTTGAAGAGATCTGCAGCAAGCTGTGGTTGTTCATAGGTCCGATATAAATCAGCGAATGCGATATAAGAGTTATTGAATTCGAATTCAAATGTACCAAATTCATAACAACCCAATTGATGAGACAGCGCTACTTTTAACCAGCGATAGTTAGACGGTCTGTCAGGATAAAAGCCGACAACTTCGGGTAGAAAGACGCTCTCTCCATCCGAAGAGGGTAGGCTCTGGAACATATCCTCCTGCGCTTCAGTAGATTCAATCCGAAGCCTTTTACCGACCAGCGCCTCGCTATAGAGTTGGAGAATGCGCTGCTCTTCCGGGAATCGCACCTGGCCCAAAAGTTTTTGCAGCAACTCAGTAGACTTTGATGACTCGATTCGCATGAATGCGATACTCGCCTCAAAATTCAGTGGAGCCATCTCGATTCCGGTAGTTAACCAGGTATCCATTATTCTCTCGTTGGACAAAGGCAGGTCTCTGGCGGAGTTAATGAGCGCATCTGCAAGTTCGGGATGATGTATCTGTTTGAGTAATTTAATCAGGCACTTAACCTCTGAGGCGGATAAATACCCTACAATTTCGCAAAGTGAATCTAACCACTGCTTGATCGGAAATTTTCTGCGTGTGAAATCACTAACAACATGATCAAAGTCGATTTCGATACCGACCAGATGTTCCATGAGTTGTTTATAAGCCGCTACATATTCCCGCCCGTTCCTGCCGGAGGCATGATAGAGATTCTTGGTGAAGGACCAGTTAACCTCCGGGCAATCCCGCGAAATCTTCAGGAAATCAACGACCTCGTGCCTTCCCAGTTTCGTCTGTTCCGCAGCAATATCAGACCAGTCGGACAATCCCTGATGATCGTGGTGAACCTCGATAACGAATGCTGTCGCCAGATATTCACCGATTAAGTTAGATGCATGCTGAAAGCGGGAGACGATGGTATTGCATGTCTCCTCAATCAACTCGAGATCAGGTATCGTAATAACGTCAATATTGTCGGTTATACCCTTGAAATACCGATTGCAGGGTTCAAAAGAGTGACCACACAAGCCATGACCGTAATTGCCAATTGAAAGTAACCTGTCCTCCCCAAAGGTGTTTAGCACTTTGGGACTCATCTGCATGTAAAATTCTGAAGTCTCCCATGCATGCCAACCGGAATCGGCAATCGCAAGGCAAATCTCTGCCCATGCCGTCAGTGACTCTGGCTCGAGTTTATCTTGTAGTTTCGAAGACACATTAGCGAATAACAAACCTGAAGGTTTGTTCAGCCTGGTAATTTCGGATTCGATTTCAGAAATTGATTTCACTGTTAACGGAACTTTCTATACAAAAACTATACAACAAAAATTGTTTTAACCAGCTCCGCTATGGCGCGCTGAACGTCCTCGTCATCAGTTACGGCCTTGCAGATCGCAACTTCACATGCCCGGTTTGCATCGACACCTTTTACCATCAACTGGGCTGCATAAACCAACAACCGGGTGCTGACACCTTCATCGAAACCATGGTGCTTCAGGTTGCGAACTCTTGAACCCAGGCGGGCCAGTTCTAGCGCCACTTCGGACGAGACACCACTTTCATGGGCAATAATGCTGCCTTCCTGCTGTTCGTCAGGGTATTCAAAATCGATGGCAATAAACCGCTGGCGTGTACTGGGCTTCAGGTCCTTGAGCACATTCTGATATCCGGGATTATAAGAGATGACCAGCAGGAAGTTCGGATGTGCATCAAGAATCAGTCCCTGCTTCTCAACCGGCAGGATTCTGCGATGATCGGTGAGGCTGTGAATCAAAACAGTCGAGTCCTTTCTGGCTTCAACAATCTCGTCAAGGTAGCAGATGGATCCATCTTTAACGGACCGTGAGAGCGGTCCATCCTGCCAGACAGTTTCATCTCCCTGCAGAAGGAATCTGCCCACGAGATCGGTAGCACTCAAGTCTTCATGACAGGCGACGGTCTGCAGTGGCTCCGGTACGGCATTTCTTTCCGTGTCACTCCTGTCACCTTTGAATAATCTATGGGCCATATACTCGACAAATCTTGTCTTGCCACAACCTGTGGGGCCTTTTAACAGAACCGGCAACTTCTGCTCATAGGCAGACAGAAATATCTCCACTTCATCTGCCAGTGGTAAATAATAGGGTACCTCTTCAGTGTCGGTTGCACTCTTTTCAACATTTAACGTATTCAGAATTACTCTCCCACCCACTTAGGTGAACGCTTTTCAAGAAAAGCATTAACACCCTCGACATAGTTACGATGTTTCATCATCTCATGAATCAAATTTTCGCTTTCCTTGACGGATTGCCCGACATCACGATGTAAGTCGGTATAAATCTGGCGTTTTGTTTCTCTCAGTGAACCTGGAGAAACAGTATCCTTCATTGACAGGGCGTAACCGGTGACTTCGGACATCAATTGGTCATTTTCCACGATGCGATTAATCAGGCCAAGCTGTTCGGCCTCATCGGTTAGGAATATACGACTCGTGAATAGCAGGTCATTAGCCCGCGCCAGGCCAATGATTCTGGGTAAAATCCATGACAAA
>CAZJRI010000029.1:35004-40970 GCA_964548025.1 uncultured Pseudomonadales bacterium | reverse complement strand
ACATTGTTCAGACCCGACAATCTTTTCTCAAAAGCGCCCATAATTCTTTCACCGAGTTCATTTGCCCTGCCTGCCAGATCATTGTCCTCGATGTATTCCACGACTGCGCCAGCGACTGAGCAGACGAGAGGATTACCTCCGAAGGTTGATCCGTGGTTACCGGGCTGAAAAATCGTTGAAGCCTTTCCTCTGGCGAGACAGACGCCAATTGGAACACCGTTGCCAAGACCTTTTGCTGTTGTCACAAGATCCGGAAGGATACCGCTCTGCTGGTAATTAAAGTAGGTACCCGTTCTGGCATTACCGGTCTGAACCTCGTCCAGGAATAAAAACCAATCCTGCTCATCACAGATCGAACGGAGTGATTCAAGGTAATTATCAGACGGTACGCGGATACCACCTTCACCCTGAATTGGTTCGATCATGATTGCGACGACGTTGTTATTGTTCTTGGCGATGGTTTTGATTGCTTCAACATCATCGAATGGTGCCCTCAGAAATCCATTCACCAGGGGTTCGAAGCCCGCCTGAACTTTACGGCTTCCCGTTGCTGTTAGGGTAGCGAGTGTACGTCCGTGAAATGAAGCGTCGGTGACGATGATGGTCGGATTTTCGATTCCTTTCTGACGGCCATGCAAGCGGCTGATTTTTATAGCGCACTCGTTTGCTTCTGCACCGGAGTTAGCAAAGAACGCATTGTCCATGCCGGATATTCCAGTCAGCAAATTCGCCAGTTTTTCCTGGGCTGGAATTCGGTAAAGATTGGAGGTATGTAACAATTGTGAAGCCTGATTGGCAATCACCTGCGCTATCTTCGGATGGGCATGACCGAGAGCAACAACGCCGATGCCCGACAGACCGTCCAGGTATCGTTTGCCGTTTTGATCGATTAACCAGGCACCTTCACCTTTCTCGAATGCAATTTCCGGACGACCGTAAGTATTCATTATGGCATCAGTCATAGTTCTTTCCCTGGCTTTCCCAGTAGTGGTTCAATAAAAAGGGAGCGATGATAAACCAGTTCCGGTAAACTCTAAAGTCAGGTTTTTTTATCCTTCTCTGATGTCACCCATTGATCTCGCCATATTCATCAGTCGAGTAGAATCAATTTGCGCCGAAATGGGCGCAATCCTGCAGCGTGCGGCTTTTTCACCGAATATCAAGGATAGACTGGATTTTTCCTGTGCGCTTTTTGATGCAAAAGGGGAATTGTTCGCACAGGCTGCGCATATTCCGGTTCATCTCGGCAGTATGGCATATGCAATGTCAGATATTGTTGAAGGGATTGACTGGCAACCAGGCGATATGCTGGTTTTGAATGATCCATTTCTGGGCGGTACCCATCTACCTGATGTGACGATTATTGCACCGATGTTTTTGGCAGACGGTGCAAACCAGGAATTGATCTGTTTCGTCGCCAATCGTGCCCACCATGCCAATATAGGTGCATCGACGCCAGGTTCGATGCCGCTTTCCAATTCGCTGGACCAGGAAGGCCTGGTCATCCCGCCAACATTCTGCGTGCGGGATAACAAACTGGAAAAAGATATTATTGAAAGACTTACAGGGTTGCCGGGGGCTGATACCTCTGGAGATTTTGCTGCTCAAATCAGTGCAAACAGGGTAGGACTAAAAAGGCTGAAGTCATTAGTGGACGCACTAGGCTTTGATCAATTCAATCAGGGGATCGTCGCGATTAATGATTACGGAGAGAAAATCGCCCGTAGCCTGTTTGACAGGATACCGAAGGGAACCTATAGATTCAGCGACTACATGGACGACGATGGATTTGAGCACAGGAATGTCGCCATTGATGTCGTCCTGAATGTTGCCGAAGACAATATCAGTCTGGATTTTGGTAATTCGTCCAAACAAGTGGAAGGAAATATCAATTGTCCGTTGTCAGTGGCCGCAGCAGCAGTCTTCTATGTGTTTCGATGTCTGATGCCCGATCAGACGCCGAACTGTGCGGGTACTTTCAGATACCTCTCAATCGTGGCACCAGATGGTTGTGTAATCAATGCCAGACGTCCGGCTGCGACAGCGGCGGGCAACGTTGAGACATCCATGCGAATTGTCGACGTTGTGCTCGGGGCGTTGTCAAAGGCATTGCCTGAAGAAATCCCGGCTGCGAGTCAGGGTACGATGAATAATATAGCGATGGGCACTCGAAGCGTTAATGATGCATGGGACTACTACGAAACAGTTGGTGGCGGAATGGGTGCAAGCAGGGATAGTCATGGTTTGTCTGGTGTTCAGTGTCATATGACCAATACCCTGAATACGCCAATTGAGAGCCTGGAGAGTCACTATCCTGTTCGAATCCGGGAGTACGCGATCCGAAAGGGATCCGGCGGTGACGGGGCCACCCTTGGAGGAGATGGTCTGATCAGAGAATTTGTTTTTCTTGAACCAGCAGAATTGACTCTGTTGACCGACAGGCGCAACCACCGCCCCTGGGGACTCGATCAAGGAAAACAGGGCGCTCCGGGCGTGAACAGCCTGGATGGGACGATGCTGCCGGGTAAATGCCACCGACATGTAGAAGCCGGACAGAAATTGAGAATAGAAACCCCTGGCGGGGGAGGTTTTGGTCTGAGTCGCAAGGCAGTCAAGAAATTATAAATAAATACCACTAAAGACTAAGCACTCGCAGCGAAAGAAGATAGAATTGTATATTTGCAAGCGAAGATAAAGAGAAATTTTCAATGGATATAATGGAAACTATTAAAGAGCAGGTAGAAAGTAATTCAATCCTGATATATATGAAAGGCTCACCTGACCAGCCTCAATGTGGGTTTTCAGCACAGGCGTCCAAAGCCCTGATGGCATGTGGAGAAAAGTTCGCCTATATCGATATTCTCAGCAACCCTGATATTCGCGCCAATCTGCCACAATATTCAGACTGGCCAACGTTTCCTCAACTGTTCGTCAGCGGCGAGCTGGTTGGTGGATGCGACATTATCATGGAGATGTATCAAAACGGGGAACTTCAACCTATCGTCAAAGCAGCAACCGCCTAGTTACCTGTAATATTTGATTCGATGTTATTAATAGCGTCTTTGACGGGACTATGGGTTCCGTAATGCAAGGTGTCCGCAAAGCAGGGTGCCTGTAAAGCGCTTGTAATTCATATCTGCCGATATCTGATGTTTGTACCCGTCGAGTAGCTGTAAGCCGCCTGTAAAGAGCCCTCAGCGGCTTATTCTGTAAAGAGCGCGATATCCCTCATCTCATCCAACCTTGTGATTCTTCTCAAGGTTGCATAGGTGTGTTTTATGATAAATCCTAAATGATAATGATTTGCATTAATATTAACGGGTAATTATCATTTAGCTTCACTAAACAGGGGAGTGAACAAATGAATTTACGAACAGGACTGCCAAAACTTTCGGCAGTTGCAACTTTAATAGCGTTCTCGGTCACAGCCAGTGGATCGACGCCGACACTTGATGAGGTCTGGCAGTTGGTCCAAAAACAACAGAGCCAGATTGAAAATCTACAGAATGACCTGATCGCCAGCCAGAGGCGCCTTGAAGAAGCCCAAACCAGGCTTCAATCACAAAATTCTAGCAACGAAAGCCGAATTGCACAGACAGAGACAGCCCTGGAATTAACCGCTGATGCAATCGAGTCCGCCGCTTTTCAATCAGATTCTTCCGGGACAACCATCGGTGGATATGGTGAATTGCATTACAACAATCTGGATAGTGGTGATCAGGCGGATTTTCACCGCTTTGTACTGCTCTTCTCTCATGAGTTCAGCGATGCGTTGAGTTTCCATTCTGAGCTGGAGATTGAGCATGCGTTGTCAGGGAATGGCAAGCCTGGTGAAGTAGAGATTGAACAGGCCTATATTCAGTGGGATTACTCAGACAATCATCACAGCAAAATGGGTCTGGCACTGGTGCCTGTTGGCATCCTGAATGAGACCCATGAACCTGATACGTTTTTTGGTGTTGAGCGAAACGGTGTCGAGAAGAATATAATCCCGGCAACCTGGTGGGAAGCTGGCGTAGGATTATCAGGTGAATTCAGCCCAGGCTGGAGTTACGACGTGATGGCTCATACGGGATTGCGATTGGATATGGATAATTCCAGCCCGTCAAAGCGATCCAATATACGCTCTGCCCGACAGAAGGTTGCAAAGGCTGAAGCAGAGAATCTGGCGTATACTGCACGTCTTAAATACGCCGGGTTTCAGGGATTTCAATGGAGTACTTCATTTCAGTACCAGTCAGACCTGACCCAGAACGACGCCGACGGACTTGGACTCCCTGAAATAGATGCGACCTTGTTCGAAACCAATTTAAGTTATAGAAACGGTGGATTTGGTCTGCGCGCGCTGTATGCCCGCTGGGATATCGATGATGAGATCGAATTGCTGAATACAGGTGCTGATGAGCAGGAAGGCTGGTATCTGGAACCCTCGTATCGATTTGAGTCGGGTCTGGGCCTGTTTATGCGTTATAGCAGTTATGATCTTACAGCGGGTGAAAGTGCCGCCAGTGATGAGAAAAATCAGTTTGATATCGGCCTTAACTACTGGTTGCACGAAAACGTAGTACTAAAAGCTGATTTTCAGCGTCAGGACAACGACAACGGTGATGACATAGATGGATTTAATCTGGGTGTTGGCTACAGCTTCTAACAAGCTGAGAGAGTTGAGCATCGCCATTGTTATGATGGGGTCTGTCTGTGGGCTGGTGCTCTTCTCATCGAATGCACTTGCTGTGGTCTATTTGACTCCGGTAAAGTTTGTCGCCCAAAACTTCGATGAGACGCCGAGAGTTGACAATCTCTGGCTCACAGAGCGTCATCAGGAAACTGCTAAACGAATACTGGGTCACAAATATCGAGGGTTGAGAATTCGCTTTTGGCGAAGTGGAAACCGAACTGCCTGGATTCTTGGCGAGATTGGTAAAGAGAAGCCTATTACAATCGGTATAATTGTCGATGATGGCCAGATCGAAAAGGTTGCCATTCTTGCGTTCAGAGAGTCCCGCGGCGGTGAGGTCAGACATCCTTTTTTCACTCGACAATTTGCAGGATTGTACTTGAAGGATAACTTGAAACTGAGCGGCCGAATTGATGGAATTACGGGCGCAACCCTGTCAGTTCGAGCCGTCTCAAATATAAGCAGGTACGCATTGTTTCTGCACAACAGTCTGGAAAATAATCAGCTTACAGAAAGTGATCTAAAGCCAGATTTAAATGAAGTCGCTCAATGATGATTGAAATGAACCATGCTCACAGATGATGTCCTCAGGTTTTTTCGCAGCAGCCACAAGAATCTGGGGCTGGCTCTGGCTGTGTTTCTACTGCTGATTTCGATTACCGGAATACTGCTCAATCATAGCCAGGTACTCGGCCTTGCCGAACAGTCTGTGCCCGCTTTAATCGCTTCGCGATACTATACCGACGATGAAGTCCTGGGTTTTGAAGTTGAAGGTCATTACTTTTTTGTATTAGGCGATAACCTTTATGCTGATGATGTTGAGATTGCCCAATGTGAAGCACTGAAGGGGGTAGTCAATCTTGAATATCAACTTGTCATTCTGTGCGACGGAGAGCTTCTGCTCTTCATGCCTGACTATAAGCTGATCGAGAGAATAGGGGTTGCCTTTGGATTGCCTGAAAACATAGAAGGAATCTCAGCGCATGAAGGCAAGCTCCTGCTCTCGCGTGATGAGGGGATTTTTAGTTTTGATACAGACAGTCTTTTAGCGGAGTCGGTATCAGGTGTGGAGCCGGTCTGGCCAGAACGAAAGAGTGTTCCTGACAGTTTCGTGCTGGGTGAGAGTATTAGCTGGCAGCAGTTTGTTCTTGATCTGCACAGCGGTATGTTTCTGGGAGGGTTCGGCAAGTTGTTTGCCGACCTGCTGGCCATCTTCATTATCGTAATGACTATTTCCGGGTTGGTGATGCGTCGGGTTGCTCGTTAGACGCTAAATCCTAAACGATGC
>CAZJRI010000029.1:25355-34991 GCA_964548025.1 uncultured Pseudomonadales bacterium | reverse complement strand
AGTCCCCCGAGGTGTTTCCAGCGGTTGACGATAAAGCAGAACATCTCAGCCGTTTTGTCGCAGTCATATTGGGCAGAGTGGGCGCTATCGGCATCGAAGCTTATCCCGGCAGCTTTACAGGCTCTCGCCAATACGGTCTGCTTGAAAGCCAGCCCGCACAGTGTGGCGGTATCAAAAGATGAAAATGGATGGAAGGGGTTGCGTTTTATTTTGCAGCGATCCGCTGCCTCATTCAAAAAACCCTGATCAAATGATGCGTTGTGAGCAACGATAATTGCTCGTTGGCAACCGGTTTCACGGATACATTTTCGCACACCGCGAAATGTCTCAGATAAGGCCTTATGTTCATTGACTGCCATCCGGAGTGGATTTGTAGGGTCAATTCCTGTGAATTCGAGAGACGACTGTTCAATGTTTGCACCCTCAAAGGGATCGACATTAAAGAAATATTTTTCTCCTGGTACCAGGTTACCTTCATCATCCATCTCGATGATGACAGCGGCAAGTTCCAGAATTGCATCGGTTTTCGAATTAAATCCGCCGGTTTCCAAATCTATAACGACGGGAAGGTATCCGCGGAACCGAAAGGCGATAGGTGACTTAGAATCGTTCAAAACAGTCCTTAAACTTTAACTCTCCAATTAACTTGCTCATTCGATCTGATAGCGATCAATTCATCCTGTCCGAATCTAAGCATTTCTGGTACCTGCCAAGATTCCTCGATCAATGTTATTTTGTCCTTGTTGCGAGGCAATTGATAAAAGTCTGGACCGAAAAAACTGCTGAAAGCTTCCAGTTTGTTCAATTCGCCAACGTTATCGAAAGCTTCTGCGTACAATTCAATTGCGGCATGAGCGGTATAACACCCGGCTGCACATCCGCAGATATTTTCCTTGGCGGTTCTTGGATGAGGAGCAGAATCCGTACCCAGGAAGAATTTGGGATTGCCGGAAATAGCTGCATCTACCAGAGCCTGTTGATGAATCGTACGTTTGAGTATAGGCAAACAATAGAAGATGGGTCTGATTGCGCCTGCAAGCATGTGGTTTCTATTGAAAAGCAGGTGATGTGCTGTGATGGTGGCAGCCACTTTTTCACTGGCATCCAGCACAAAATCGACTGCCTGACGGGTGGTAATATGCTCAAGCACAACTCTCAACCGGGGAAAATCCTGTGTGAGCGGTAAGAGAATCTCGTCGATAAAAGCCGCTTCCCGATCAAAGATGTCAACAGCATCAGATGTGACTTCACCGTGGATACAAAGAGGCAGGTCATGATCCTGCAGCGCGTCGAATACATCGTACATCGACTTGATGGAAGATATGCCTGACTCTGAATTGGTCGTGGCGCCTGCCGGATAAAGCTTAAATGCATGCACGAATGGGAGCTGTTTTGCTTCTTTAACGATCTCTGGTCCTGTATTTTCGCTTAAATACAGCGTCATCAGCGGTTCAAATGCGGAATCCTCCGGAATTACCGAGAGGATTTGTTCACGGTAGTGACTGACTGCATCCGGCGTATCCAGTGCTGGAACCAGATTGGGCATGATGATTGCCCTGCCGAAGTACCTCGAGATTGCCTCGACAGTATCCTTGAGATAATCGCCATCCCTGAGATGAACGTGCCAATCGTCAGGGCGAGTTATGGTAATGCTGCGCATATTCGATCTGGTTGTAAGCGATCAGGTTATTAGTCATCGTTTGTCTGTTATCAGCGGCATTGTACTACAAGGTTCGGGAGGGAATGCTAATCTTAATAGGATAAGGATTTTTGAAGCATTTTTGTCTATGCCCGTATTGATGCTGCTCATATTATTGATGGCTCAGCCAGCATTTGCCTTCCGGTACGAGACGGCGCTGGAGGATAGTCACTGGATCGTTGAATCCAGTATTTTCTCATGCAATCTCAAACATGATATCGATGGATACGGAAGCGGACAGTTAGTCCACAGGGCAGGTGAATCGCAGCGGATGGAATTAAACGGTCAGGGTTATGAGTTTTCTGATGCCAGCCTGCGGATCATTTCTGATCCACCAAGTTGGCGACCCACCCTGGACCCGCGGTTACTGTCAGAGATTAACCCTTCCTCAGGTAATGTTACGCTATCCGGCCGATTGGTATCAGAGGTTGTCGCCGAGCTTAATCGTGGCATGCTCGTGGGATTCAAGGGCGTCCTGAAAGAAAACCAGAATCAACCATTCGAAGTATATCTTTCATCTGTTGGATTTGCTCCGGCATATGCTGACTTCAAGCGGTGCGAAGACAAGTTACTACCTGCCAGTTTTGATCAACTGGAACGGAACAGAATTCAATATTCGGTTGGAGCAGTGAACATTCCTGATAAGGGTAAAGCTGTACTCGATATAATCGCCAATTATTGTATTAGGGACGAAAGTGTAAAGAGAATATTCGTTGATGGTCATACCGACAACGAAGGGTCAGTCAGGGACAATGTTGCTGTCTCAGAGCGGAGAGCAATCGAAGTAACCAATTACCTCATAAAACGCGGTGTACTACCCAGCCTGATCGTAACGCGGTATCACGGGGAGAAATATCCCGTAACAGATAATAAATCACCCAGGAACAGAGCGAAAAACCGCCGAACCACCATTAGATTAAGCAGAGAAGAACCGGCCCAGATTAAAACCGCATCCAACCAGCAGGTCGCAGATACTGAAAGCTAGTTTGTCCCCGGGAATTTGTTAATATAGCGCTTCTCATTTTTAGAGCCGCTGAAGGCTCTTTACTAGAAGAGCCGCTGAGGGCTCTTTATTTATAAGAGCCGCTGAGGGCTCTTGAGGCTCAAAGCGTGTCTGATATCAAAAAAATTGTTCTTTCGTATTCGGGGGGGCTGGATACAACAGCAATCCTGAAGTGGTTGCAGGAAGTTTATGATTGTGAGGTTGTAACTTTCACAGCAGATCTGGGTGATGGAGACGACTATACGCCAGTGAGACAGAAGGCACTCAATTCAGGTGCCACAGAGGTATTCATAGACGATGTCAGGGAAGAATTTGTACGGGATTTTGTCTTTCCCATGTTTCGCTGCAATACGATTTACGAAGGTGAATATCTACTTGGTACGTCGATCGCGCGTCCCCTCATAGCGAAACGACTCGTTGAAATCGCAAACCAGACCGGCGCTGATGCAATCTCACACGGTGCAACCGGCAAGGGTAATGATCAGGTGAGGTTCGAATTGGGTGCCTATGCCCTGAAGCCCGATATCAAGGTGGTATCTCCATGGCGAGAATGGGATCTGAATTCTCGTGAGTCTCTGATGGATTTCTGCGAAAAACACCAGATCCCGGTAGACCGAAAGCACGAGGGTGATAAATCACCCTATTCAATGGACGCCAATCTGCTGCATATCTCCTATGAAGGCGGGATCCTCGAAGATCCGAATGCGGAGCCGGAAGAAAGTATGTGGCTATGGACCAAATCTCCTGAATCAGCGTCCGATGAAGCAACAATTATTGAACTCACTTACCGGGGTGGCGATGTTGTTGCAGTCGATGGCGAAGATATGTCACCGGCTACCGTCCTCGCGCACCTTAATAAAGTCGGTGGAGAGAACGGTATTGGTCGGGTTGATATTGTTGAAAACAGGTATGTTGGCATGAAAGCTCGTGGCTGCTATGAAACACCCGGTGGCACGATTTTGCTAAAAGGACACAGGGCTATGGAGTCGATTACACTGGATCGTGAATTGGCACACCTGAAAGATGATCTGATGCCACGATATGCCAGCCTGATATACAACGGCTACTGGTGGTCACCAGAGCGAAAAGCGATGCAGGCCCTGATTGATGATTCACAGCAATACGTCAATGGCGTTGTTCGCCTGAAATTGTATAAAGGCAATGTGATTGTCATCGGTCGCGAGTCTTCAACAGATAGTTTGTACGACGGCAATATAGTCACCTTCGAAGACGATGCTGGTGCATACGATCAGAAGGATGCGGCTGGTTTTATACAATTGAACGCACTTCGGCTTAAGGTTGCCAGCAAAAAGAATCGAAAATTAACCTGATTCTGATCATGTAAACTTGTCGTTTTTTCGGGAAATACCCGTATGGAGAATAATTGAGTGCTAATTCGCATTGCGTAGGTGAGTGCTTATTTCCTGAGCACGCCCGTGGTCGCAATGGCGACTCCCCTCGCTTACTCAGGAGCCTGTAGTCTCCCTCGGTGCGCTCGGCACGGGCTTCACGCTCTGGAAATAAGCACTCACCTACCCAATGCGAATCAATACTCACTTAATTGCGCTACGGGTATTTCACGTGGGCATGGTTTATCTCTAAAGCGTCTGATTAACAAGATACCAATGGTGCTATAGTCGACTCCTAACGATATGAAGGTGGACTAAATGAAACTAGGTATTATTCCGGTAAATATGGGCGTTCAAAACGGTGAGCAAGCAGTTCAACTGGCACAACTCGCTGAATCACTTGGCTATGAGTCAGTCTGGACGTTTGAACATGTCATGATACCCATGGAGTATCAGTCAAAATATCCCTATAACGATACGGGCAGAATGGGAGCGCCACCTGAAACCGACCTTGTCGACCCACTGATTACGCTGAGTTATGTCGCGGCTGCGACTAAAACCATCCGGCTGGGCACTGGTGTCAATATACTTTCCCAGGTCAACCCACTCTATATGGCCAAGCAGGCAGCCAGTCTTGATTTTCTTTCAAATGGCAGGTTTATGCTGGGTGTCGGTATCGGTTGGCTGAGAGAAGAGTTTGAAGCCCTTGGTGTTCCCTTCGAAAAAAGAGGGGCCAGATTCGACGACTATGTTGAAGCCATGAGAAAGGTCTGGTCAGGGGATGTAGTTGAACATGAGAGTGAGTTTATATCCTGGCATGGGTTCAAGAGCTATCCCTTACCTGTGCAGAATCCATTGCCAGTGGTGATGGGAGGCGTCAAGGGTAAGATTTTTGAACGCATCGCAAAATATGGAAATGGCTGGTATGCACCTGCGGGAGATCCTGCAGAAATGAAAGGACACCTTGAAAGCCTGCGGAAGGCCTGCGATGCGATTGGTCGTGATATGAGCGAGATTGAAATCACCTGTATGTGGCCGGGTTTAGGCGGTAGTGACTTTCTTGGCCAACTCGAAGCGGTAGGTGTGCACCGCGTCGTATTACCGTTATCGCCTGGACCGGATATGGCTGACAATCTGGCGGCGATCGCCAGTGAGGTGATAGGTTAAAGTCCCGACGATAACCCCCCCTCTAAACGTGGCGACTGAGAAGAGTTTTCTCATTGCGCATGGGTCACCACGCTGCGGCATTAATATGCCGCATCTCCGTCAAGAATAGTGTCGTAGAATGATTTATCCAGCGGTACGTAGGATTCGGCACCTGGTTTTAGAACCAGTACATCATCAAGGCACTTGTTTGGATCGTAGCCCTCTTCTCGAAGCCTCCCTTTCATCATCTTGAATGTGGTGGTGCTGTCTACGTCGTCGCTCAATATGCGAATGAAGACAGGTCTGGCGTAAACGGGAAGTGAATTGATGATGTAATCGGATAGCGCTTTGATATCCAGTGGCTTTTCCTGATTCTCGTTTGCTAAAAACTGGATTGCAGCCATACCTGCGCGACCATCTGTCTCTGGAATTTCCACACCATAGACATTGGTGGTCTCCACACCCGTAAAGCCGTTGATAATCTCACCAACTTCGTTGGTTGATACGTTCTCTCCTTTCCAGCGAAAGGTATCGCCAACCCTGTCGGCAAATTGATAGTGTTTGAGACCGAAAGTGAATCCAACATCAACCTCTTTGAGCAGATCCCCCGAATTGAAATAGGCATCACCCTGTTTGAAGGCATTTCTGATTATTTTCTTTTCGGTAGCATCGTTGCTGCTATATCCTTCAAAGGGTGTATCACCTGTAATTTCGAATAGCAGTAATCCGGGTTCGCCTCTTTTCACCGGAATGCAGTAGCCCGTATCATCGAGGATTATCTCATCATCAGGCACATTGTACTCGACAAGTTTCGCGGGTAATGGCGTTGTGCCCACTGTCTTGTCTCTGTTAAAGATGTTGATGAATGCACCATTTCCTTCGCTTGCGCCATAGAATTCTCCAACACGCTCAATACCGAATCGGTTCTTGAACTCCATCCAGATATCAGGTCGCAGTCCGTTGCCAACAATGGTTCTCAGGGGATTGTCACTATCATCGGCATGTTCAGGCAACGAAAGCAGATACCTGCACAGTTCGCCGATATAAAGAAATACGGTGGTATTGTACTGCCTTACTTCTGCCAAAAAATTAGTAGCCGAGAATTTTCTGCGAATAAACATCGAAGTGCCTGTCTGAAGAGTCGAGCCAAATCCGATCATCAGTCCGGCTGAATGATAAAGTGGCAGACAGTTATACAGTCGATCGTCAGCCCGGGTTTTTATCAATGATTTAGCCAGAAGAAATGAGCTTTTGTGAAAGCGCTGCGCAGAAAACACAGCCGCTTTGGGCAAACCTGTGGTGCCTGATGTGAAAATGAATACCTCTTTTCGATCAATAGGTAACATCGATGCAGTATCAAGGTTGGAGGAATCAAGGTTGTTCATATAAACGGGGAAATTAATCGCCCAGTTGGGACATTCCGTAGTACTAGCCCCGTTTCCGGCATCCTCTATGAAGATATAGTCCCGACCGTCCTGCATCGAAAGTTCGTCTTTTACGTCTGCAAGTGCATCGGTTAATTCCTGCCCAACAATACACATCTTGCTGTCAATTAATTTGATGCAATGAGCAAGTGAATGGTCCCGTAGGTTGGTATTGATTAATCCCGCCACTGCGCCGCACTTTGAGATTGCCAGCAAAGCAATAAGAAACTCAATTCTGTTTTCCATCAGAAGAGTAACGACATCCCCTTTGGTGATATTACTTTCGGCCAGCATCCGTGCGAACTGGTTTGACCTTTCATTGAAGTCGCCCCAGGTAATGGTCTGATCTTCAAAGAGCAGTGCCGGTCTATCCGGATACATGTCGGCATTTCGTTGCAATAAGAATCCCATACCTCCAGGTTCGTCGCCTTCGGGCAGATTGCGCATTAAAAGAGGAAGCCGTACCAGGTCTCCCGCCATTTGGAAAATTTCAACGATGGATGCCAATTGTGTTCTCCTTTAATCCTGAAGAGAGTTTACTTAATTCCAGTTACAAAAAAACAGTCTGTCATCTAAAGAGGGAAATTAAGTAGCGGGATGTCGATTCACTGATAGATACAGGGTTTAATGTAGTGGCTTCTCCAGTATCATGGGCCTCGCTCATCGGCCCTTAAATGACTGACCATGGAGTTGTAGATGGATCGAAAATCCCACGTCGATGCCCTGGGGGCTACGGCGCTGATCGTGTTCAGTTCATTACTTGGCCTGAATCAGGCTCTCGTAAAACTTGTTAATGCCGGTATGTCCCCAGCGTTTCAGGGTGGGCTTCGTTCGATATGTGCTTTTTTTATCGTCCTCGGTGCCGCCATTTTGCTTCGAAGGAGGTTGTCGGTTGCAGATGGTACGCTTGTTCCGGGTATATTTTCTGGTTTGCTCTTTTCCGCAGAATTCTTATTGCTCTTTAGTGCCCTTGAATATACGACTGTGTCCCGGGTATCCATGTTGTTCTATACACAACCTTTCTGGGTGGCGTTGGGTGCGCATTTCCTGATTCCCGGAGAGAGTCTGGATAGAGTAAAAGTCATGGGCCTGGCACTCGCAATCAGCGGGGTCGTTCTACTTCTCTCCGAATCAGGCACTGTTTCGCAGTCTGATACGCTTGTTGGTGATGCCATGTGCATTTGTGCGTCAATATCCTGGGCAGCCATCGTTATCCTCGTTAGAAAGAGCAGGCTTTCTGAGAGCACGCCTGAAATGCAGTTACTGTATCAGTTGGCTATTTCTGGTGTGCTATTGACCGCCATATCGCCTTTGCTGGGAGATATGATCCGGGAAATTGATGCAACGATAGTATTGATTTTTGCGTTTCAGGTGGTGGTCATAGTTTCGATAGGATTTCTGCTCTGGTTCTGGGCACTGTCCGTTTATCCCGCATCAGATATGTCGTCCTTCGGACTGCTTGCCCCGCTTTTTGGTGTTTTCTTTGGCTGGTTGATTTTTGATGATGAACTGACGATTCGTTTCGTTCTCTCACTCAGCCTTGTCTGTGCTGGTATCCTGTTAAACAACTGGTTCAGGAAGGGATAACCCGGGCCCCTCAATCCAGGTCCTTTAATTTGTCCTTGTATTCGCACTGGTCATAGATCACACAGGCACCACAGCGAGGATTACGCGCGGTACATACATATCTGCCATGCAGAATCAGCCAATGATGAGCGTCGAGTATGAACTCATCAGGAATGAATTTTATTAACTTGTCCTCGACCTGCCTGACATTCTTCCCTGGCGCGAATTTTATACGGTTCGAGATCCGAAAAATATGAGTATCCACCGCCATGGTTGGTTGATCGAACGCGGTATTCAGCACGACATTGGCTGTTTTCCTGCCAACGCCGGGTAGTGCTTCAAGTGCTTCGCGGTTATCCGGGACGACAGAATTGTGTTGCTCCAGAAGGATCTTGCAGGTCTTTATCACATTGGCTGCTTTACTGTTGTAAAGGCCAATGGTTTTTATGTACTTCTTCAGGCCTGCTTCACCCAGTGAAAGCATGGACTCCGGGGTATTTGCTTTTTTGTACAGCTTTTCAGTTGCCTTGTTAACCGAGATATCCGTTGCCTGAGCAGACAGGATGACTGATATCAATAATTCAAACGTTGATCCATAGACCAGTTCCGTTCTCGGGGTTGGATTTTCATCTCTAAGACGTTTGAGTATCTCGATTCTTTTTTCTTTGTTCATGATCCTGTCTGTTTATTAAGTCGCCTTGAATCCAGTTTTTGGATGCGATAATGCAACCCAGTAACAAAAAAGCGCCAGGAGGCATTATCATCAGCAAGAATCGATCATTCGGTAATCTAACAAGCCAGTCCTGCTGCGAGCCCCCCAGAATAAGATGCAACTGACTGAATAAGGTGCCCTGTCCTACCGCTTCACGAATGAAACCCATGCATACGATCACCAGTAGAAAACCCAGCCCCATCATGAAGCCATCTATTAGAGCGAAGTATACAGGTTGACGACTGGCGAAACTTTCGGTGCGGCCCAAAATGGTACAGTTAGTCACGATGAGAGCGACAAATAGTCCGATCCGTTGGTGGATCTCAAAAAACCAGGTCTGCAACAGTAAATCACTGATGGTGACAAACGTGGCAATCACGATAATCTGAGCAGGCAGACGGGTTGATTCGTCCAGCCAGTTGCGAATTAGACTGATAATAAAGTTTGAGCAGGTCAAAACAACGAGCGTGGTCAAACCCAGTATCAGACTATTTGTGATCGTATTTGATACCGCCAACAAAGGGCAGAGTCCCAGCAATTGCACGAGCGCCGGGTTTTGAAGCCAGATACCCTGTACGGCTATTTCTCTAGTCTTCATTCTTATTCAACCAGTCAGCTTTTTTGGCCTCATAGAGCAGCAGACCTTCGTGAATTGCATCTACTACAGCTCGTGGTGTGATGGTTGCACCGGTAAACTGATCGAAATCACCATCGTCCTTTTTGATTTTCCACCTGGC
>CAZJRI010000029.1:10366-25345 GCA_964548025.1 uncultured Pseudomonadales bacterium | reverse complement strand
TCGAATCCGGCGATCCAGTCGGATACCTGGTGGTCAATTCTGTCGCCAAGACCTGGTGTTTCCTGATGATCGATTACTCGGGCTCCCCTGACAATACCGTTGGTGTCAACGCCCAGCAGAAGACTTATTTCACCGTTATAACCTTTCATGGTTGAAATCTTGAATATATGCGCATCCGCTACGCCTTCTTTACTCACCTCATAGATATCAGGCTGAATCTGGTGAATGGTTGAATCAAGGCTGCTCCCTGCGACAGATCGAAGCTGATCCAGGAGGTAGTTATTTTTATTCGTATTGATCGTGTCCTCGGTTAACTGGCTCGTTAGACTCAGACCGGTACCGCAGACGAATGCGAGAGTCGCAAGACGTAACACTTTGGCTTTAAGACTGCGGTTATTCATGCCGTTCTCAGCCTAATCTGCTCGATAAACGGTACCAGTGCATTCATTAAAAGAACGGCAAATGCGAATCCGTCCGGGTAGGCTCCCGTGCTTCGGATGATGAATGTGATGAGGCCAACTCCACATCCAAAGATATAAAGACCGATTTCAGAATCTGGTGTTGTTACGGGATCAGTCACAACGAAAAAGGCAGCTAACATCGTACCGCCTGATAACAGGTGAAAGAGAGGGGAAGCAAGACTCCGTGCACTACCGCCGTCATAGAAAATGACTGACAGAACGATGAGCGTGAGTAACATTGCAACCGGTGCTTCCCAGCGGGCTGCTCTCAAAGTGATGAGTGCCAAACCGCCAGCCATATAGGCGAGGTTGATCCACTGCCATCCGATGCCGGAGAGCGAATCGAATCCATTATTAGTTGTCCATATTTCATCGATGGTATATGAGCCCCTGAACTTCATGGTGTCGAGGGGAGTTGCAGCGGTGATACCGTCGATCAAAACCGGCCAGGTCGACATGGCAAGCGGAAATGAAAGTATCAAAATGGCATAACCCACCATGGCGGGATTGAACGGATTATGCCCAAGCCCTCCGTAGAGGTGTTTTCCAAATACAATGGCGAACATAGAGCCGACAATGACAATCCAAAAAGGCAGGTCAGGAGGTAATGCAAGCCCCAGAAGCAAACCCGTTACGGCCGCTGATCCGTCTCCCAGGGTTGATAACTCAATATCTCGAATCTTGAGTATTGCTGCTTCGATCACTAGCGCCGCAAGCATACTGACAAGAACATTAACCAGAATACCGACACCGAAAAAGTAGGTCGTGATGATGAGTCCGGGCATTAGTGCCAGGATGACGATCAACATAAAACGCGATGTGGTATTTGCGATCATTTCTGCTTTCTCAATCGGGACAGTAACTCCGCCCGATCAGTATCGCTGGCGCGGGTTTTTGTATCCGATGTGATCGACTCCAGCCTTGACGTGCGCTGGGAGAAACGCGCTGCAGAGTACGCCGCTTTTTTTCTTGCTGCTTCTTCGGATTGAATTCTTTTTTTAGTGTTTGTGAATATCTCGGTAAGCGGGATGTTCCCCGGGCAGACGTTGTCACATTTTCGACATTCGATACACGACTCAAGATTGAGTAATTCCATCGAAGAATTACTGTGTCTCTGCCAGAAGAGTTCCTGTGGAATCAGATACTGGGGACATTGGTCTTCGCATCTGCCGCAACGAATACAGTCTGTTTGCGTGAAGAGTTTCGACCCTGAAGTGAATTCTTTGATGTCAGGCTCATCGAATTCGCAATTGATCAGATCAATACATTCGACAGGACAGGGAGACAGGCAAAGATCACAACCCGTACAGAGGTTCTCAAGAACAACGTGCATCTGATTCCTGGCACCAATAATTGCATCTACCGGGCAAACTTGTATGCAGAGGGTGCAACCAATGCAATCGGTCTCCCGGATTTTCGTAATATGCGAAGGGCCGGTTTTCCCGAACGACTCGTCGACTTTCTGGATATCCCGACCCAGTAACTCGGCCAGGTCTCGGATGGTTCGGTCGCCACCGGGCGGGCAGTGGTTGATGGGTTCACCGTTTGCAATAGCGGCAGCATAGGGTCTGCAACCCGGAAAACCACACTGGGCGCATTGTGTCTGTGGTAATAACCGGTCTATCTCACTGACAAGGCTATGATCCTCATTGCTGAATCTCCGGGACGTCAAGCCCAGCAGCAGGGCAATGGCTGTACCCATCGTGGTGAGCAGGACAATACCGGGAAGCAGATCAATCACCAACATCAGTCCATCCCCGTAAAACCCATAAATGCCAGAGAGAGTATGCCAGCGGTTATCATATTGATGGCGGCTCCCTGAAATGGCCGGGGGATATCTGCATGACTGAGACGTTCTCGCATGGCGGCGAATATGATGAGCATGATTGAGAAACCGATGGCTGCTCCGAGTCCATAGATTACGGAAGAGAAGAAGGAATGGGCGTGCCGGATATTTAAAAGTGCAACGCCCAAAACCGCACAGTTGGTTGTAATCAAGGGGATAAATATCCCCAATATCTGATAGGTCAGGGGTTGTGTCGCTTTAATTACTGCTTCAGAAAACTGAACCAGCGCGGCGATGATCGCGATAAAGCTAATGATTCGAAAGTGCTCGAGACCGAATGGTACCAGCAGGTAGTGTTCAACGAGGTAACTTATTGCAGATGCGAGGGTGAGAACGAAGGTCGTTGCTCCCGCCATGCCAATTGCAGCATCAAACTTCTGGGATGCCCCCATGAATGGACATAAGCCCAGGAATTGCACCATGACAAAATTGTTGACGAATATCGTGCTTATAAGAATTACGAATGCGTCGGGCATGACTGAGAGGAGCTTGTTTCAGGTGACTTTCATACCGGCTTTGGCTCCGGTATGAGGTTCTAGTAGATAGATTTCTTCGCCGCCCGGACCTGCCGCAAGTACCATCCCTTCTGAGGTGCCAAATCGCATTTTGCGAGGTTTCAGATTAGCAACCAGAACGGTCTGTTTTCCTATCAGCTTCTCAGGTTCATATGCAGCTTTTATCCCAGCGAAGACGGTCCGCTTTTCAGAGCCGATATCCAGGGTCAACTTAAGCAACTTGTCGGCACCTTCCACAGTCTCTGCATTGATAATAGATGCTACTCTGAGATCCACTTTGGCAAAATCGTCGAATTCAATTTCATCAGAGATAGATTCCATTTTGTTCTCCACAGAATCACCCGCATCTGTTGGCGTAACAGGTTCTACTTCCTTCGACGCCTCTACCATGGCATCCACCGTCTTAGTTTCGGCACGGACAAGCAGCGGTTTGAACTTGTTAATTTTATGATTGATCAGAGGTGCATCGATTGAATCCCACTCGAGGGGATCAATATTGAGGAACTGCTCAGATTTCTCGGCAAGATTCGGCAGAACTGGTTTCAGGTAGGCGATGATGAGCCTGAACATATTTATGCCGTCTGAACAGACATGATGCACTTCCTGCTCATTGCCTGGCTGCTTGATTTTTCTCCATGGCTCGTGTTCGGCAATATATTGATTTGCCTTGTCTGCCATGGCCATCACTTCACGAACCAGTTTGCTGAATTCACCTGCCTCATAAAGCGCTTCGAGCTGAGATTTCTGATTGATGAATTCCTGAATCAATGTTGTTGTTGTTTCTGAAGCCAGAGTGCTTTCGTAGTTCTTCCTGATAAAACCAGCACAGCGACTGGCGATATTAACAACTTTGCCGACCAGATCTGAATTCACTTTCTGGACGAAATCCTCAAGATTTATATCCATATCGTCAATACTATTGGTCAGTTTGCTGGCATAGTAATATCGGAGGTATTCCGGATTCAGGAATTCACTGTAGGTGCTCGCGTTGATAAAAGTACCCCGTGACTTGCTCATCTTCTGACCGTTGACTGTTACGAATCCATGGGTGTGGATCCGGGTCGGTGTTCTGAAAGATGAAGCACTCAGCATCGCAGGCCAGAATAGTGCATGAAAATTGATAATATCTTTGCCTATAAAGTGGTGAACTTCATACGATGAATCAGGTTTCCAGTAATCATCAAATGAGATGTCACTATTTCTATCGCAGTAATTCTTGAAGCTCGCCATATATCCGATCGGTGCTTCCAGCCAGACATAAAAATACTTGCCGGGTTCGCCGGGTATCTCGAATCCGAAATAGGGGGCGTCCCGGCTGATATCCCAGTCCTGGAGTCCTGCATCCAGCCATTCTGCTAATTTGTTGGCAACCTGATCGTGCAAGGTGCCGCTGCGGGTCCAGGATTTCAAGAAACTATCGAAATTGGATAACGCAAAAAAGAAGTGAGTTGACTCTTTGAGCACGGGCTCTGCGCCGGATAATTTTGACTTGGGATCAATCAGGTCAGTAGCATCGTACGTCGCCCCACAGGACTCGCAGTTGTCTCCGTACTGGCCTTCGGATTTACATTTGGGACAGGTCCCGACAATAAACCTGTCAGCGAGGAACATCTGCTGCTCAGGATCGAATAGCTGGTTGACTGATTTAACGTTTATCTGACCTGCATCCTTTAGCCGTTGGTAGATCAGGTTGGCGAATTCTTCGTTTTCGGGAGAATGAGTCGAATGGTAGTTGTCATGGCTTACGTAAAAGTTCCTGAAATCGTTTTCGTGATCCGTCTTGATCTCTGCGATGAGAGTTTCAGGTTCGATGCCTCTTTCCTCTGCTTTTAGCATGATCGCGGTGCCGTGGGTATCGTCGGCACATACATAAATACACTGATTCCCACTCATCCGCTGAAATCGCACCCAGATATCCGTCTGGATGTGCTCCAGCAGGTGGCCCAGGTGGATAGCGCCATTTGCGTTGGGCAGGGCGCTCGTTACGAGGATGTTTCGATTGGTCATGGGCCGGATCACAAGGGGCTTGATTCAAAGGGAGCTAAATATACCCATGCGAGCAATGATTTTCATCTCATTTCTCAGTTGAAGCGTATTGTTTGGCGCCTCCGGGTGGGTGAAATTCAAATTGATTGATTTTGAGATTTTTTTGTTTGCTGGTTCTATAATGCGGGCTTTTCTAGTCAGACTGAACAAGGAGAACACCATCGGACACGCTGGGCCACAGAAATTTGATCTACCCGGTGTAAAGAATGTTATCGCCGTTGCATCGGGAAAAGGGGGCGTGGGCAAATCTACCGTGTCGGCTAATCTGGCATTGGCACTTGCTGCTGAGGGCTATGGTGTAGGGCTGCTCGATGCTGATATTTATGGCCCGAGTCAGGGATTGATGATGGGTGTTAGCGCAGGAACGACACCTGAAGTCACCGATGAATTTCTTCAGCCGATCAGGGTGCATGATCTCCAGGTGATGTCGATGAGTTTTCTGGCATCAGACAAGACACCAGCAGTCTGGCGGGGGCCGATGGCAAGTAGCGCGCTGCAACAGCTACTGACTCAGACAGCCTGGCAGAATGTGGATTACCTGATTGTGGATATGCCACCCGGTACGGGAGATATTCAGCTTACCATGGCACAGAATGTTCCCTTAAGTGGTGTGATCATTGTGACAACGCCGCAGGATATTGCACTACTCGACGCCCGCAAGGGAATAGAGATGTTCAGGAAAGTAGAAGTGCCACTGCTCGGTATTATCGAGAATATGAGTATTCACATCTGCAGTGAATGTGGCCACAAGGAGACAATATTTGGATCCGGTGGCGGCGAGAGCATTGCAGGAGAATACGGTACCCAGCTACTTGGTCAATTACCCTTGTCACTCGCTGTCAGAGAGCAGTCGGATGGCGGTGTTCCGCCGGTGCTTGCCGAACCCGAGGGAGAAATTGGCGTTATATTCAGGTCGATCGCCAGGTCTGTCCACGAGAAGCTGGCAGCGGCAAAAAGCAGTGGGCCGAAGATACAGATCGTTGAAGATTGATCAGTAGATAGCCTGTTACTGCGTATTGGTTAGGCTGACTAACCAGACCCCGGTAAGGCGTTTTCCTGTATTATGCTGCGCTCCAATTTGACGACTAACCAGAGGAAACCAAATGTCCATAAAACCCGATCACTGGATTCGTCGAATGGCGGAAGAGCAGGACATGATCTCGCCTTTTGAATCAGGGCAGGTGAGGACTTCAGAAGGACACCGGGTGATCTCGTTTGGAACCTCGAGTTACGGCTATGATGTTCGCTGCTCAGATGAATTCAAAGTGTTCACAAATATCCGCTCTGCAACCGTCGACCCGAAGGCGTTTGATGAAGACAGCTTTGTCGATGTAAAGAGTGATGTTTGTATAATCCCGCCAAACTCGTTTGCCCTGGCCAGCACAGTGGAATATTTCAGGATTCCTCGCAGTGTGCTGACTGTCTGTCTTGGCAAATCAACCTACGCTCGATGTGGAATCATTGTCAATGTCACACCCCTTGAGCCTGAATGGGAAGGCCATGTGACGCTGGAATTTTCAAATACGACCACGCTGCCAGCTAAAATATACGCCAATGAAGGCGTAGCACAGATGCTCTTTTTTGAGTCTGATGAAGAATGCGAAACGTCCTATAAAGATCGTGGCGGGAAGTACCAGGGACAGCGTGGGGTGACTTTGCCGAAGGCTTGAAGGCGGCGGCGGGCGGCGGCGGGCCGCTGGCAGCTGGCTACGGGCTGCTGGCTTCTGGCAAGGGGAGGTGGTTGTTAGTTGCCAGTTGCCAGTTGCCAGTTGCTAGTTACGAGTTACGAGTTACGAGTTGCGAGTAAGAGCCAGGGCAAGGGTAAAAATTGGGTTTGGGGGTGTTTTAGCGGGAGGCAACGCCTAGTTTTTTGCCGCCGAATTCTGCTTCTTTCAGTAAGAGATCAAAACCTTTGCCATTTTCTATCTGGTGAAATCTGACCAGAAGAAATTCGTACTCCGGGGCTAGCCAGAAGGTGGTTTTGCGATTTGGTCGCTGTTTGATTCTGGTCGCTTTAATGGCGTTCAACTCACCGAGGGGGGTGGTAACGCGCTCTTCACCGATAACTTTGAATTCGTAGGTCTTCAGCTTACCACCGTCCGCTATCTGGTACTTTAAGAGCGGCCACTCCTGACCCTGATTGTGGGCTCGCAGGAGATCTTGCCTTACTTTTAGCTGATAGAGTAATTTATCCAAAGTGCCAACCGGTATGGCCATCGTCCAGGGTTTGGATTGGACATTATTCAGGACTTTCATATTAACCCAGTCGAAATCCAGGACTGCATCCCGCTGTTTGCCAATACCTGATCGATGATATTGGTACTGCACGGGCAGTACATGCTCGTCCTGAATTACAAATTCGGAAAACTCTGTGACTGATGCAAAGAAAGACTTTGCTGAAGAGGACAGTCGGTAGGTGCCTTTTTCATCCCTGCTGAGTTCCCGGATGGCAAGCGCATTTATCGGCAGTCCCTTGTAGTCGGCCTGATAGACAGCCCGATACGGCGTCGGATCTGCCAAAGCCGCTGTTGAAAGGGTTATTATCAGAAAACTTGTGGTAATCTGCGCAATTAACCGGCTCATATAACGATGATTCCTGTCTCTCTTCTTGTGGTAGCCCTGGGGGGAGAATAATAATATTGTTGGTTCACTGAACTCATCCTGAATGAAGCCTAAAACTAAAGGAATTCGTTTATCAATAAAAGCCCCGCATTTTTAGCGCTTTGGTTAATCCTTTTGTTGTCACCTTTGTGCCATGCGCTCACAGTCGAAGACCTGTATGTCTCTGAAGTCTTTGTAACGGGTCAAAATGATTCACAGTTACGGTCAGGTGCTCGTGCCGGTCTGTTGCAGGTACTTATTCGAGTCTCAGGTACCGATGAAGTTCAACAAAGCAGTCTGATCTCCAACGCGTTGAGAAACCCATCCGCCTATTACTTCCAATATAGCTATCAATCCACCGATAAATCGTTCCAGGTGGGTGACCAGATGATTCCTGCCCGGATTCTAAAGCTCCACTTTGAACCGAATGCCATCGCTAACCTGCTGCGCGATGCGGGATTTCCGGTCTGGGGGAGTAATCGTCCGAGTGTACTCCTGTGGTTTGCCATAAGCGACGATAAGGGACGACGACTGATGTCGGATTCTGATACCAGCGAGGTATTGGGCACGGTCAATAATCTTGCCCAGCAGAGAGGTTTGCCCCTCCTGTTCCCATTACTTGATCTTGAGGATGACGTGCGACTGTCCACTGCTGAGGTCTGGGGATCTTTCCACGGCAGAATTGATGGCGCATCCGATAGATACAATCCCGATTGCGTACTTTCAGCAAGGATTCAAAAAACCGATACCGGGCAGTGGAGCGCCAACTGGTCCTATAGAATCGATAATGAATGGTCGACGTTTAACAATGTATCTACCAGCGCTGACGAACTGGTAGGCGCTATGGTTGATCTTTTAGCCGATTCTCTTGCGGCCCGTTATGCAATTGATTCTTCGAGAAGCGTTATTGAGCTTAAAGTCGAGCAGGTCGATAGCCTGGTTGACTACGCGGAAGTTTCCGAATACCTGCAGTCACTCACGCCGGTTCTGGATAGTAGCGTGACGGAAGTTGGGGATTCATTGATCAAATTTCAACTGAATACCGAGGGTAAAACCCGTCAACTAATAGAGATAATTGAATTGGACGAGAAGATGATGCTTCTGAGCACGTCTGACCGCCTGAAAATTCTCAGTTATCGCTGGATAAAATGATATGGAACCTCTAAGCGCAGCCACCAGACTGGTTATCCTGGCTTCAGCGGCTTTTCTGCTGGTACTGATTTACCTCCTGCAACCGATTCTGATGCCATTTCTGGTTGGTATCGGTATCGCGTACCTTGGAGATCCTGTGGTTGACCGACTGGAGAAATACGTTGGCAGAACCGGAGGGGTTGTCGTCTTCTTCGTGTTGATGTTGCTGCTGATCCTCGCTGCATTACTGCTGCTGATCCCTATGCTGGTTCGTGAGATATCGACTTTAATACAGAGCGTACCGATCTTTATTCAATGGTTACAAGAGACCACCAGTCCGTTCTTAATTGAGAACTTTGGCGTGGATCCCTTTGATATCAATTTAACGAGCCTTAAAGCGCAGATGGCAGGAAATTGGACCGAAGTAGGCGGAATTGCACAACAATTTATCAGGGAAGCAACTGCTTCGAGTGTCGCAATGATGCTCGCGCTTGCAAATATTGCGCTCATACCTGTGGTGAGTTTCTATCTGATGCGAGACTGGGATGAACTGGTGGGTTATATCAGAGAGATGTTGCCGCGTGATATTGAATCCACGATCGTGAAGCTGGTGGTTGAATGTGATGAGGTATTGGGTGCGTTTCTGCGAGGTCAGATGCTGGTCATGTTTGTCCTTGGCTGCATCTATTCAATCGGGTTGATGATGGTTGGCCTGGATCTGGCTCTGTTGATCGGCATGCTCGCAGGGCTGGCGAGCATCGTTCCTTATCTAGGGGTTATCGTCGGGATCTCTGCTGCTGGAATTGCGGCAATCATCCAGTTTCCTGAACTTTATCCACTGATTTATATAGCCATTGTATTTGGCGTTGGCCAGTTGCTCGAAGGCATGGTGCTAACCCCTTTGCTGGTCGGAGATCGAATCGGTTTACATCCTGTCGCGGTGATATTTGCAATACTCGCCGGGGGCCAGCTCTTTGGTTTTATCGGTATTCTACTCGCATTACCCGTGGCAGCAGTGGCCATGGTATTCATTCGTTTTGTCCATAATCGCTACAAGGAAAGCGATTACTACGGTGCATTGGAAGAGGGTAATCAGCCAGAAAGTGAGTAAGCAGCTAGCGCTTGATATTAAACTTCGGGATGACGCCACTTTTGAAAACTATATTGGACCCGCGAGTGAAGCAGTCATTGACGCAGATGGCTGGACTTATCTCTGGGGAGTAAAGGGTTCAGGCCGGACCCATCTGCTTCAATCATGTTGTCACCATTTCAAGGATGCTATTTACCTGTCGGATCTTGGGCACCATTCAGTGAATGTGCTTAAAGGGCTTGAGTCGATGAAGGTGATTACAATAGATGATGTGCAGGACGTAATGGGTGATGGTCATTGGGAAGAAGCCCTGTTTCATCTGCTGAATGCGTCAAAAGACAGGGGTAACCGGGTTTATATGGCAGGAGACAGACAGGCTTCCCAGCTTTCGATAAAATTACCTGATCTGCGTTCCAGGTTGATTTCAGCCAATTCCATTGAGACCACCGACTTGAGTGATGACGAAAAGTTACTGGTGCTGGTGCAAAGGGCAGACAGTCGTGGATTCAGACTTGGGGAAGATGTTGGCCGATTTATTCTGAGTCGTAGTGGTCGTGATATGCATCAGTTGCTCGATCTGTTGCGATTACTGGAATTGGAAACGCTTCGACAAGGTAAAAAGGTATCCATCCCGTTCGTCAAGCAGCTGATGAGTCTGTGATGACGAGACATGTATTCTTCACCGGTGGGGGCAGTGCCGGTCATGTCACACCAAATCTGGCATTGATCGAAAACCTGAGAGACTCCGGTTGGGACACAAGCTATGTAGGTTCTGTCGGCGGAATAGAAAGAGAACTTACCACCAGGCTTGAGATCCCCTACCATCAAATCTCAACGGGTAAATTGCGTCGTTACTTCGATTGGCAGAATTTTCTTGATCCAATCCTGATCGTGCTGGGTGTTGTCCAGAGTATAGCCCTCTGCCTGAGGTATAAACCGGACATCGTGTTTTCAAAAGGTGGTTTTGTGGCGGTGCCACTTGTGGTGGCTGCCTGGATTTGCAGAATACCTGTGATTAGCCATGAATCTGATATCACGCCGGGCCTGGCTAACAGACTCTGCTTTCCTTTCTCAAAAACTATCTGCGTAAATTTCCCACAGACGGAGAAATTTCTGCCCGTTAAAAAACGAGGCAAGCAGATGGTTGTAACCGGATCTCCTGTGCGCGAATCTCTGGTTAAGGGAGATACGGACAAAGGGCGGAGATTTCTGAGCTTCTCTGATAGCAAATCAATATTGCTGGTGTTTGGCGGCAGCCTGGGCGCGAAGCTGATCAATGAATGTATCAAAAGGAGTCTGCCAGCCTTGCTGCAACGCTATCAGATCATTCACGTTGTAGGCGAGGGAAATCTTGACCCTGATCTGCACCAGAATGGATATGTCCAGAAAGAATATCTGCATGAAGAGTTCGGAGATGTACTTGCTGCGGCTGATTTTGTGATATCGAGAGCGGGTGCGAATTCAATCTATGAATTATTGCTGCTCCGTAAGTGCCATCTATTGATTCCACTTGGCCTGAGTGCGAGTCGGGGTGATCAGATTAAAAATGCAGAAATCTTCGAGGAAGCAGGTATGAGCCTGGTACTACGAGAAGAAGAATTAACAACCGACGCCCTCGTACAATCTCTTGATCGGCTGGCAGACGAGAGGGAGAGTCGGCTGGCGGCCATGGTCAAATTCGAGGTACATGATGCGGTGGGTTTGATCTCAGGTCTTATTGAAGAAACTGCTAAATAAGTAAATTAGGACTTGCCAATCAGTCTAATGGTGTTATAGTTAACTACAACACTACTAATCTATATCATAAAAACAGATATTCAAGCAAACCATGCCTATACACTGGAACGACAAAGATCCAATTTACAGACAACTGCACGACAGAATAGTGGCGTTGATTCTGGAGGGTGTATTTGTGGATGGTGATGCCTTGCCTTCCGTCCGACAGTTGGCAAGCGATCATCGTATCAATCCCATAACTGTTTCCAAAGCGATGCAACTACTTGTTGATGACGGATTGGTCGAAAAACGTCGTGGCCTTGGCATGTTTGTGGGGGAAGGCGCACGGGAAAAGTTAACTGAACTGGAAAGAAACAGATTTCTGGATGAAGAATGGCCCTATATCCGGGAAAAGATCTCACGTTTAGGGTTGTCCAGCGAAGAATTGTTAAGTAACGGGAGTCCCGGCGAATGAGCGACGAACTGAATACCCCAGTAGTAAGGGCAGAAGGTGTCACCAAGTCTTTTGGGGATTTTATTGCGTTGGATGGCATTAGTTTCAATATCCAGAAAGGTTCCATTGTTGGATTGATTGGACCCAACGGTGCGGGCAAGACTACAACCCTGAAAGCGCTCCTGGGACTTACCGAATTTGATGGCCATATGGATGTCCTTGGCGTCGATCCAAGAAAAGGCCGCCATAAAATTATGGAGAATGTCTGTTTTATCTCTGATGTTGGCGTGCTTCCAAGATGGTTGAAGGTAAGCGAAGCAATTGAATATATCGATGCGGTGCATCCCCGCTTCAGCCGCGACAGGGCGCTCAAACTCCTTGAAACGACTGATATCAAGCTGAATAAAAGAGTAAAACAGCTATCCAAGGGTATGGTAACCCAGCTACACCTCGCACTCGTTATGGCGATTGACGTGGATTTGCTGGTTCTTGATGAACCCACTATTGGCCTTGATATTCTCTATCGCAAGGAATTCTATGACCGACTGCTGAATGACTATTTTGACCATGAAACCAGCATTATCATCAGCACACACCAGGTTGAAGAGATTGAAAGTTTGTTGACCCACCTTTTATTTATAAACGATGGCCAGATAGTGTTGGATTGCGCCATGGATGATCTGTCAGAGCAATACAAAGAGGTGCTGGTCAGCCCGGAAAATGTTGACCGGGCCAGTGCGCTTGGGCCCATATACTGCCGGGATCTGCTGGGTAAAAAGATAATGATTTTTGAATATCCTGAAGGTGAATCCCTCGACGACCTGGGAGAAATTCATGTGCCGAGTGTCACAGATCTTTTTGTGGCCAAGATGCAGCGAGGATAATCCCATGAATCAACTTCCGATATTAATCAAGCGAGAATACTGGGAACACCGTGCAACCTTTCTTTATCTGCCCGCGATAATGACCGCAATCCTGATTGCCATTCTGATTCTGGTTGGCACGGGATTGCAATTTGACCTGATAGAGGTAACGGTAACTGACAGGGGCGATGAGGGAAGTGAACACAGTATTGTTATCGAATCAAATAGTGACGGGGCTGATGAGGATCAAACTTCACTCTTCAATTTGTTTGGCGTACAACTTCAACGGTTGGCTGCCAGCCCGATGGAAGATCGCGAGCAGATGCTGGATCAGCTTTATTATGGGTCCAGTATGATACTACTGGCGGTTTCCTGGTTTGTCATGTTCTTTTATCTGACAGGTTGTCTATTCGAGGACAGAAAAGACAGGAGTATATTATTCTGGAAGTCAATGCCGGTATCAGACTGGATAACAGTGATTGCCAAACTTATAACTGCTCTCTTCCTGATTCCTGCTATCTATATGGTATTCATAGTTTTGTCTAATATGGCGATGCTGTTGATTTCCACAGTCCTGGCATTAGGCCAACCCGTTGAAATCTGGGATACGCTGTGGGCGCCCGCAAACCTCCCTTCCCGGTGGTTGCATCTGACGGGCTATGTACTGTATTCATCTGCCTGGTGCCTGCCATTCACCGGGTGGGTTCTACTGGTGTCATCCTGTGCACGCTCAGCGACCCTGGCCTGGATTTTTGGGATTCCGATTCTTATTAGCATCATCGAAGCAATCTTCACTCGAAGCGAAGTGCTTCGATCGTTCTTTGCTGCTCATATCATTACCTCCAATCCCAGGGGAAATTTTGCAGTCAATGGTTTGACCATCGAAATGCCGGTTGCATTGATTGTAGGCGGCATTTTGATTGCTGCAGCCATATGGCAGAGGGGAAGAGCAGGTGAGATTTAATCAACTGAAAAAAGTCAGTCTCTTACTGCTGTTAATTGCAGTTGTTTCATCCTGTGTCCGGGTTGAAACAGGAACCTCTGCACCTACCGTGGGTGAAGAGATCATCGATCTGGTAAAAGCCAGGCAGGCAGGTGCGATTGATGACGAAGAGTTTGATGAGGCGAAGAAGCGAATCCTCATATCGATCTAGGCGGGAAGCAGATTTCGAGTTTCGAGTTTCGAGTTGCGAGTTGCGAGTTGCGAGTGACGAGTTACGAGCTTGGGGTCCAGTTGAGATCAGTTGTCAGGCCAACTTCCTTGCCTTTGTTCTTGGCTGACTGAGCGGGATTGTAAAGCTTCCAGGTGCCGAATAGTTCATTTCGAACGATAATATCGGTTGTACCATCTGCATCGAAATCACCGATTGAACCTGATTCCCAGTCGAGGTCAGAAGTCATGTTGACGAATCCTTTTGTACTCGCGTTAAAGTCTTCGAAGCTGTATATCAGCCAGTTTCCGTTTTTATAACGTAGCAGCAGATCATCAATTTCGTTCCCGGTAAAATCACCACTGCCCATCACCTGCCAGGCAAGGTTCTTCTTCATTGAGACCGGCTTATCGTTGGTGATATCACCGCCATCCATCAGGTACAGATGCCAGCCGCCGGTGGCATTGCGAAGTAATATATCCGTTTTGCCATCACCGTCGAAGTCACCGGTAGATGCCGTTTCGTAGGATGAATCCTCTGGCAGTGCAGGTCTTGATGTCTTTCTTATATCGGTTCCCTTCAGGAAGTACTGATACCAGCGTCCATCAGAGTTTCGCAGCAGTACATCTCCCATCCCGTCACCATCAAAGTCTCCGCTGCCTGCAACAGACCAGTCCAGGTTGCCGGTCATGCTGACTTTGCTTTTTTTAACTATTTTGTCGCCTTCCAGGAGATATAGTTTCCACTTGCCCGTACTGCTGTTGCGGATCAGGATGTCAGCCATTCCGTCGCCGTTATAGTCTTCCCGACCGACTGCTTGCCAGTCTGGATCATCCTCCAGCGACAGATTTCGTACCGATGTAACCTTGGTGCCGCTGATGGTATTCAGATTCCACGAGCCATCTATATGATGCAGGATGACATCAGATGTGCCATTGCCATCAGTATCGTATTTCGTACTCGTCCAGTTGTCCTGAATCTGTGCAACGCTTTCATAATAATTAGCTATCTGGGGCGTTGTGATATTCAATGTGTAAACCGCGTCAGCGCCGTCTTTTCGGTTTCGGTCGATTCCGCAGGCAGCCGAACCGCAATCAAGTGTGGG
>CAZJRI010000029.1:0-10356 GCA_964548025.1 uncultured Pseudomonadales bacterium | reverse complement strand
CTTGACCTTCCCCGCATTAAATGCCGAGGCATAAGCCATTATCGTTACAAAGTCATTTTGAACGCCATGACCAAGCGCATAGTCAAAAGTACCGCCCTTTTTAGTTTGCAGTCGGGAATGATTAAGGCCCATGTTGTGCCCGAGTTCGTGTGACAGGACATAGGTACCGCAATCAATACTGACATGAGAAAAGCCGTACTTCTTTTGACGTCTGTCTGAAAAATCGCCATTGGTGTCAGCGCCGCCAACCCAGGCAAGACCACAGTATCCGTCGTCGGAATAAGGTCGCATCAGCACAACGAGGTCGGCGCCGTACCGGGTTCTCAGGTCCGGAACATTCTCAAATGCTGGATGGGACTGGTTGGTGAGATGGCGAACCGCTGAGGTTGAGTCATAGCCGGATTCGTAATTCACTTTCTCGGTATGGACCAGACGCAGCGACAGATTAACGCCACTGTCATCGTATATCTGGTTGGAGACATCAATGAGATGGTTTATCCGGGTTTCAGGACGATTGTTGTACAGTCCTGCTGCGGCACCGTTGTATAAGACCATGACATCAATCGTGGTTTTACCCGTAGCTGTTGGTTCCAGATCGTTAGGTGCAAATTCACTTCTTGTCAGAAACCAGAAAGCAGTTGCCACACTGAAAATAGCGAAGAACAGAAAAGCACCAAAAATCACATTGTCTTTTATTGCATTATGATGAGCTGATCTGTGAATCATATGAAATTACTTCTGGCTGTTAATATCAGGAATCTGGAAGTCATCGAGGCTGATATCTATGAGATTATCAAGGTCTGCTAACGACATAATCCAGCCGTTCTCGCCCTCCGCTTCCAGCGTGAAGGAACCTTCAGGCGTATTGATTGTGGCAAATGTGGAATGGGTGCTCTCAGTGACGATAAAGCTATAAGGCAGATCCGTATCCAGTAGATGACCCCGAATACTCTTGTCGCCGTTTGGATGCCATCCAATTCTCTCGACTTCCATTTCATAAGACTGAGCCAAGTGGGGAATCGGAAGGCTGAGTTTGTCGCCAGCGGTCAGATCCGAGAGGGAATCCTTGCTGACTTTAAGTGCTCGTGCGCTGATCCCCTGTCGTTGATAACGTTCCGGTAGTGCCCGTGGCTCACTGTCCTCGATCCAGGGACTTGAGATGACCGCATATTCATCACGTTTTTCTTCAGTGGTAACTTCAGGTGAGGCTTTCTGAACAGGTAGGTTTAGCACCTTGTGCTGTTCCTGCCCGTCGAATGTTGCCAGCGGTTTGGATTCGTGTGTTGGCGACTCCTGACTGTCACCGGGTGCGGTGGCCATGTGCAGATCATCCTCAACATTACTTTGCTGCGTCATCAGACGAACGCCTACTATCGTAATCGTTAAAGTAATACCCAACAGAATGTAGCGAATCATTTTCAGCGCTCGGATCTTTCCCACAATTTAAGCTAAGACCACGATAGTTCTTTGCTCAAGTTCAGCGTAGATGAAGCTTCAATTACGTTGATCAGATGGTAGAAATGTGCCGGGGATTTGACGTTTTCAGCCAGCCTCTAATGACCAGATGACCATATGACAGAATTCACTGCATGCTGATTTGACGAGGTTTTGAATCACCCTGTGCTGATGCAAGGTTAGACTGGCACGACTATGAAAGCGGCTAATGGTTATCTTGAGAATAAAGCTGAAAACCGGTGGACGGATCGTGTAGAATTGGCGCCTTTTTGGTGCCACCCGTTTATTGGCACTGCCTACAGTTATTATCGTGTGAGAAGAGGGATTCCATGTACAAGATTCGAACTATCAACAACATTTCCGACAAGGGTTTGAATAAGTTCTCTTCAGAGGTCTACGATGTGGATAGCGAAATTGCCGAACCCGATGTCGTGCTGCTTCGTAGTCATCAAATGAGCCCGGAAGAAGCCACAGAGGGTCTGCTGGCAGTCGGTAGAGCAGGTGCCGGGGTTAACAATATACCGGTCGCTGATTATACAGAGAAGGGTATCGTGGTTTTCAATACACCGGGTGCCAATGCAAATGCGGTCAAAGAGCTGGTTATGGCGGGGCTGCTGCTTTCAAGGCGGGGCATCATTCAGGGCATAGACTATGTAAACAGTCTCACTGATCATCAGGAGAAGTCGGAGCTGAACAAGCTGGTTGAGGCCAGTAAGAAGAAATACAAAGGTTCAGAATTAAAAGGCAAGACACTGGGTGTCCTTGGGCTCGGTGCGATTGGCTCCATGGTTGCAGAAATGGCATTGCAGATGGATATGGAGGTTCTGGGATACGACCCGGCTCTTTCCGTAGAAGCAGCCTGGAGATTATCCAGCCGGGTTCAGAAAATGGAAAACATGCAGGCGCTGTTTGCCCGTTCAGATGTTGTTACCCTGCATATTCCCGCACTTGATTCTACCCGTGGACTGATAAACGAAGAGAACCTCGGGCTGTTCAGGGACGGCAGCGTGCTGCTCAACTTTTCCAGGGAGGAAATCGTTGATACGGGTTCAGTAATGGCTGCTCTGGAGAGCGGTAAACTGAGCCAGTATATATCTGACTTTCCCACCCCGGCCTTGATTGGCAAACCAGGTGTTATCTCAACACCACACCTTGGAGCGAGCACAGAGGAGGCAGAGGAAAATTGCGCGATGATGGTTGCTGACCAGGTGATAGATTTTCTCGAGAACGGCAACATCAAAAATTCTGTCAACTTCCCTGCGCTTGCACTGGAACGAACGGAGGGTTATCGAATTGCCCTGGCGAACAATAACGTCCCTCGAATTCTGGGTAGCGTTTTATCCATTCTCGCTGATCGAAATATCAACGTCATTGATATGCTGAACAAGAGCCGTGAGCATGTCGCTTACAACCTCATTGATGTTGAATCGAAACCGACGGACGATCTTGTGCGTGATATTCAGGCGATTGATGGTGTTATCAACGTAAGAGTTTTTGACGAACAGCTATCTTGAATTAGTCCTGTTATATGCAGCTAATTTTTTTGATTGAAAAGAATGGCGCATTATCAAGGCTGAGCTTGTTTAGATTCGCGTCGAGCAGGGCAGGGGGTTCTATTTCCCGAGCGCGCCTGCGGTCGCAACGGCGACAGCCTCGCTTGCTCAGGAGCCTGTAGTCTCCTTCGGCGCTCTCGGCGCAGGCTTGATGCTCTGGAAATAGAACCCCCTGCCCTACTCACCGCTAGTAATTGATGGTGCTTCGAATATGCGCCATCCGTTAGCGATCCTGGAATCGAAATGTTCAATCAAGGTTATTTGCCAATGGCAATCTTGAGTCCAGCCGCCCTGAATGAAAACCGTGTAGCCGTTAACTCCGGTATCAGTGTATGGGGTTCGTCATTGATCAAACGAGCGAGATATTCACCGCAGAAAGGCGCATGGGTCATGCCATGAGAACCGAAGCCAACCGCACAGAATAGGCCTTCTTCAAACTGATCAAATGGTTTTTGTCGCTCTCTGCGTGATAGCTGACAGTATTGATCGAGTGCGGCCCAATTCGGAATCTGTCCGACAACGGGCATTCTGTCACGTGTAGTTGATCGAAATCCGACGGCTGCATTGTAATTCGCAGAAGCCTCCTTGCTGATACTAACAGGTGAGATTTTATTCAGATCCCTGACCAGATCATCTGAGTCTTTTTGCCTGACAGAATTTTCCGGGTCGTCCCGTGTATATGTCGCAGAAACTGTGCTCATGCCTCTGAATGGGGGAAAGTAGGTTACGCCACCGGCGACAATCATCGATGGTGAGGGTTCTGCTTCGATTCTAACTGACTGACCTCTAACGGGTACAAGCGACAGTGGGGTGAGCCAGTTTTGTGGGGATGCGCCAGTTGTCAAAATAACGTGATTCGCCCTGTCAATCTCATTGTCGTCACGGATTAACGTCCACTCGGAATCGGTTTTCTCGACGCGCTCGATTGGCGAGTTATAGTTGATTGAAAGTCCGGTGTTATCACAAACGTCATGAGGATGCATCCAGCCCGCCGTTGGAAATAAGAGCGTGTCCTGACTCAGGTCCAGTCCTGTTCGCCCTATTACCTCAGTGGGTGGTAGCACGGAAAGAACACTTTCAGGCAGCGCTTGAGTTAACAGATCAGCCCTCTTTCGTTCTCTTTCATTGCTGATCAGTTGAACTCGACCCGATGCCTGATAGTCGAAATGCTGTCTGAAATATTCAAATGCCCTGAAGGAAAACAGACTCGATGCCTGAGGTCTTGCCGAGAATTGAGGACAGAGTCCAATCTGGTCGATTTCTGATACGCAGCCCAAAGGAGCTGGCGAGGCCTCATGGATGACCGGGCTGATACCTCTCCGCTTCAATGCGAGAGCACAATAGATACCGGCAAGACCTGCACCGATGATGCAAACCCTTAATTTGCCGGGTTTTGACAGGGGCACCCATAAGTGTGGTTTCTCGGCTCTCATCATTTCTGCTTTCTTGCCAAAACCAGGCAGTTTTTTGATCGTTAATCCTGCTTTGCCCAGCCTTCGCCGTACATCTCCCGCAACGCTGTAGGTAGAGAGTGTGGCACCGGGTCTCATCAGTTGGCTGATCTTCTCCAATGTCTTTGCTGACCACATGCCCTTGTTTTTTGCCGGGCTGAAACCATCCAGAAAACAGGCGTCGATCTTTGAGGAGAATGCAGGCAGCGTGTTTTTGATATCCCCCAGTACAAGCGTCAGGCAGATATTGTCATCGACCCACAGATGATGTGAGCCAGGTATTGGCAATGGGTATTTGTCTAGCAGTGGTTGCAGTAAATCATCACCAAGCTGCGAATTGAGTTTTGCTATGTCGGATGGATTTACGGGATATTGCTCGAAAGCGACATAGTGGAGGCAGGAATTTTTGCAGGAAGGTACAGATCGCCATAGATCAATCGTTAGTGAAAAATTGATACCGAAGCCGAACCCGGTTTCCAGTATGGTGAATTGATTGCCAGTAGTTAACTGCTCCCATCTCTGGCGCAAGCGATTGGCATTGATAAATACATGTTGTTTCTCCTGCACACCGCCAGGACTGTTCTGACTCCAGTAGATGTCATCGAAGTATGGTGAGTACGGGGTTTCATCATCTGCCCAGCTTAAATCTGCATAGGGCAGAAGGTAGGTAGAATTAGTCATTCGTGGCGACAGGGCGCTCCGGGTCGGTAATCCATTCGCTCCATGATCCCGGGTAGAGAATCGGCTCCGGAAATCCGGCATGTACCAGCGCAAGGATGTTATGAGCGGCAGTCACGCCTGAGCCACAGTAACAGACGATCGGCTCTGACTCAGGCACACCCATTTCAAGGAACTGTTTTTTTAACAATTCAACAGGTTTAAAGGTCTGGTCTGCTGTCAGGTTATTTGTAAACGGCAGACAACTGGCATTTGGAATATGGCCCGCAATCGGATCGATTGGCTCCGAGTTTCCCCTGAATCTTTCAACATCTCTGGCGTCGGTAATCACTCCATCAAAGTCAGCGATCTCATCCGCCGAGATTGTTGAGGTCAGTTCATTGCTGATTTTAAAGTCAGAAGGTTCAAGAGCCTGTTCACTGTCTGTTACGGGTCCGCCGGAAATAGTCCAGGCATTAAATCCGCCGTCGAGAACGGCGACCCGACTGTGTCCCAGCCATCTTAACATCCACCACATCCGGGCTGCGAAAGCACCGTTCGAGTCGTCGTAGATAACGGCCTGTTGATCGTTCATCAATCCAGAGCGACGTACTTTTTCAGAGAAATCTCCTCTGGATGGCAGGGGATGCCTGCCGGTAGTGCCCTTAATAATTCTGCCGCTCAGATCCTTCTCCAGATCGAAATATAGTGCGCCAGGAATATGGGATTGCTGGTAAGCCGTCTGCCCGTAATTTGCATCAGCCAGTGCAAATCGGCAGTCAAACAGTATGTAGTTGTCGAGATCTTTAAGTTCAGCAATTGTAATAATGGTCTGCATTTATATTCCCGATAGTAAATGCGAATCTAGCCGCCTGAGATTTTAACGGTAAACCCGAGTGACTCCAGCTCCGACTTTATCGTATCCCGTTTGTCACCCTGAATGAGTATATTATCGCCCTCAATACTGCCACCAACGCCGCATTTGGATTTGAGTTTTTTGGCAAGTTTCTTGAGATTGTCGGATGGCAGAGACAGTCCACTGATTATGACTACAGGTTTACCGGCACGACCTTTGACCTGCCTTTGCAGTCGAACAATACCGTCACCGGGCAACGTCGATGATTTTCTCTGCTTACAACTGCAGTGCTTGATCGGATTTGAGCAATCCGGGCAGTATTTGCCTTTGTCAGTTGAATATACGATCCGGGAGTTTTTCATATCCTAGTCGTCCGAGTAGATAAAGATCTCAAGATTATCATTGCAGGCAGTCTGGCAAAAATGAATCAATTGGAACATGAAGTCGTGGAGTTCATTTGATTCGATATCCAATAGCTCAATTTCTTCACATTCAACCCAGAAGGAACATAGCTGTTCCACCTGATCTTCTTCGAGACGGGCTAAAGATTCTTTCAGGCGATCTGTCAGCCGGTAGATAAAGGGTCCGTCATCCTGAAGCGCCCGTTCGAGAGTCTCCATCTCACGGGCTTCATCGAAGAACTCACCGGTTACCAGTGCATAAAGCTGTGCTCTTGCTTCATGGTGAATCTGCAGAGTCGACATGCACGGATAGGATTGTGCCGGATTATCTCTAATTTCGAGTGACTCAACACCGTTAATCGAGGCGAGAAAAATAATCTGAGGCACTAGGTGGCTTCGACCTCGTCAGCCTGTAGACCCTTTTCACCGTCGATCACGATGAATGTCACACGTTGTCCCTCAGACAGTGCTCTTCTACCCTTACCCTCTATGTTCCGATAGTGGACGAAGACGTCATCTCCCTGATCTCTGGTAATAAATCCATAGCCTTTCTTTACGTTGAACCACTTCACTGTGCCTGATTCCAGTTCTGATGTTAAAGAGTCTGATGTTGACGAGCCTGAAGTTGACGAGCCAGTGCCCCGGCCGAATTGTGAAGCTAGAAATACAGCCGCCAGAATAATTGCAAACTGTAAAAAATCAGCAATTGATGGCGGGATGAACGATGGTGAGATTTTGAGAATAGTAAAAACGACAGCCGAAATGACCAGACTGAGTACTAGGTTCCTGATGATTGGATTCATGATTAAAATCTACTGCAAATGGAGAGTTCAGATGATACGAAATTATTTGGTTGCGGGCTACGAACAGCGACTCGCTGATGTTATTACGCCTGCCTTTTACCTTAACCAACGTTACTTGAGAGAATCAAGTATATCCCGGTACTTTGCGATAGTGGTTGAAAGCCCCATCCAGAGAGCATCTGAAATGATTGCATGACCAATCGACACCTCGGCAACGTTTGGTACTCCGGTTAAGAAAGTGGCCAGATTTTCGAGATTGAGATCGTGACCTGCGTTGATTTCCAGACCCAGCTCAGAGGCAAGTTGTGCCGTATCGGAGAATGGGCGGAGTGCATCCAGATGGTCAGGGTATGCATCTGCATAAGGTCCCGTATAGTATTCAATCCGGTTTGTACCTATTTGCGCAGCCCGTTTTATCTGCTCAGAATCAGGATCCATAAACAGACTAACTCTGATATTGCTGCTCTGCAGGTCCCCTATAATGACGTGCAAACTATTTGATTCGGCACTGAGATCCCAGCCATGGTCTGACGTAAGCTGCGAAGGATCATCGGGTACGAGGGTTGCCTGATGTGGACCTACCTCGTTGACGAGCTGTACGAATCCGGGATAGCCATTCGACTCCTCTCCTGCGTACGGGTTGCCCTCGATATTGAATTCGATCCGCTCGTACTCCGGTCGGGCCAGTAATTCGGCGAGATCTCGAACGTCCTCGGGACGAATATGTCTCATATCCGGGCGCGGGTGCACAGTGATGCCATCCGCACCTGCCTCAATAGCTGTTTTAGCTGCTTCTACCACACTCGGAATTGTTGTATCACGAGAATTTCTTAAAAGGGCTACCTTGTTCAGATTAACGCTGAGCTTCGTCTGCATACACTAATTCCAGCCGCTGTTGGTCTTGTAATAGAGTTTCCTTCCAGCAGCGAATCCAAAAAGTAATCCCAGCAGGATTGTGACTGCGCCCAACAGGAACCATTCTCGGTCAGACGTATCTTTAAGCTCATTCATACGACCGGCAAGATCATCCAGTTGCTGCATGAGTTGTTCCCGTTCCTGTTCAAGTTGCTCGTTTTGCTCATCTATTGAGATCACGTTTGATGCAAGTTCCGTGATGCGTGTCAGCTCATCGTCGAGGGAGTTATTTGACTCTTCCAGCCTGGCAATTCTATCAGCAGAAGTACCGTTTAAATCCATCTGCTCCTGCAGATCTGACTGAGCCAACTCATATTCCTTTTCAATTGTTCGCAGTTTATCCCTGTACTCCTGAAGGAGGTCTTCGGCAATGGGTTCGGTCACGAGATATTGGCTCTGAATCCATCCCTCAAGGCCTCGTTCGGTTCGTATCCTGCTGAATCCGGTATCCTCGTTTGAATCCAGCCGTTCGACTTCTGTCCCGCTTCTCAGTCCCTGATGGATAATCCTGTGCTCGCTGGATTGCCCACCTCGAACGGGAACATACAGGGTGTCACGAATAAAAACCTTGTCTGCCTGGGCAGGCAGTATCCAAATCAGTGTTATCAGAACCGTGAGTAGGCGAATATTTATTCTGGTCACGGCAGGACCCGTTTAAATGGTTTGACCATGACATTGGCATAAACCCCGGCAGCAACATACGGGTCGGCATCAGCCCATTTTTTTGCTTCATCAAGTGAACCGAATTCTGCAACCACGAGACTACCGGTAAATCCGGCATTCCCTGGATCTTCATTGTCAATCGCCGGATGAGGGCCTGCCAGAACAAGTCGGCCTTGTTGCTTGAGGTCTTCAAGTCTGTCCAGGTGACTGGGTCGTGCCTGTCCTCTCAGAGACAGGCTATCTTCAATATCCTGACTGATAATTGCATATAGCATGCATGATATTCCTTATTGATTAGTGTTCCGACTTAGCGTCAACGGTATCTGATTTGGTTTCAGGTTCTTGCAGGTATCCCCCGGTAGCTAAATATACCATGGTGATGATGATGTAGATGAGGGTGATGGCGAAGCCGCCCACCAGTTTATAGCTTACCCAGAAATCCATGGTGAAATTGTAGGCGACGATGAGGTTCAGACCACCTGCAATGAAAAAGCCAAGACTCCAGCCGAGGGTCAGGTTTCTCCATACTTTGTAAGGCAGATTTATCTGTTCTCCCAGCATTTTGACTAACAGGCTCTCTTTGGTGAGATATTGGCTAACGAGCAGGGCAATGCAGAAAGCCCAGTTTACGAGGGTCGGTTTCCATTGAATAAATGTTTCGTCACGTAGTACGAGCGTTAAGCCACCGAGTAGAACGACGCTCCAGAAAATAAACTGGGTTCTCTTGCTGACGGCTTTGTCAACGACATATTCGTAGACTACCTGCAGTAACATCCCCATCATCAGCACACCAGTGCTGATAAATATATCGCGCGTATAGAAGTAGACACCCGCAAATAGAGCAATGGGAAGGTATTCAGCAAACTGTTTCATTGAATGAATATCGACAAAATGTGAATTAGGAATTATTTTAGCAGCTTGGACGTCAGGGCAGCAAAGGGGTGTTGAGTCAGGATGTTTTCCTTCAGATGAGCCGTGTCCCGGATGTGCTAAATCAACTAGAATGAATTTTTAGGTCTGTCGAACAGAAAATGAGCCAGTTTTTTCGAATTCACCCGGATAATCCACAGAGCCGCCTGATCCATCAGGCAGTGGATATTATTCGCCAGGGTGGTGTCGTCGTTTACCCAACTGATTCAGCGTACGCGCTGGGCTGCCATATCGGGGATAAATCGGCGCTGGAACGGATTCGAATGATCCGGCGGCTGACAAGTGATCATAACCTTTCTATGGTTTGTCGCGATCTGTCTGATCTTGGCATTTATGCCAAGGTTAATAACACGGCTTACAGATTATTGAAATCAGCGACCCCGGGGCCCTATACCTTCCTCCTTCAGGCAACCCGAGAGGTTCCAAGGCGTCTTGTGCACCCAAAGCGCAAAACGATCGGCTTGAGAGTGCCGGATAACAACATCTGCCAGGCTTTACTCGACGAGCTGAGGGAACCAATGATGAGTACGACCCTTATCCTCCCGGGAGATGAATATCCCCTGACTGATCCACTGGAAATCCGGGAATTACTGGAACACCAGGTAGATCTGGTGATTGACGGTGGATTTGGCGGATTGGAAACGACCAGTGTGATCAATCTTGAAGCAGATG
>CAZJRI010000028.1:21939-41490 GCA_964548025.1 uncultured Pseudomonadales bacterium | reverse complement strand
CAACAATTGCCAGAATCAGGGGGTTGATACTCTGCCTCATTGAGTCACCAAGATACCCGGCCGAATCTTCGAGTTTGCTGTCCGCACTGCCACCGGCTAGATCAGCACCGGAACAAAAAGCACGACCGGCTCCGGTTATGACCAGTGCCCGGATACTGCGGTCTGCTGACGTTTTATTAAGCACATCCAGCGCATCGGCAGTCATCGTGCCTCCCAGGGCATTCAATCGCTCTGGTCGATTCAGTGTCATGAGTCCAACGTCGTCGCTCACTTCAAACAACAAGTCGCTTTCAGCCATATTGGAATCTCCCCTTCTTCGCAGTAATGACAAATGCCACTGTATCATACTGTTGGTTCAGGTATCTTTTGAAAATCTTAGAGCATAAGTATCTCTTGGAAGACAACATGTTATCCTCAGGAGAAAAAGCGACGGGGGATTTATGTCTAATAGTATTCTTCCAGCGACAGGTTCACGGGCAGTTGGTATCACCTTTATCCTATTCACCCTGCTTATCGGTTGTGTTTCGCAACCTCATGATCAGCAGAGTGGATTGAGGGGAGAATGGCGTCACCATGGCAGTGATCATGCTTCTTCTAAATATTCTGCCTTAAGTCAGATCAATGCCGAGAATTTTGCAGAACTTGGAGTCGTCTGGCACTGGCAATCTGCCGATCACAATCTCAACGATGAGAACCTCTACAGGACAGGGCATTACCGCGCTACACCATTGATGATTGACGGGGTTATTTATACCGCGACTTCCCACGGCCAGGTGGTTGCACTGGATGCCACGTCCGGTGAGCAGCATTGGATCTACAATCCTGAGAGTTATGCAGGGGGTCCGCCAAACTTCCAGCCACTCCAGACAAGAGGGGTTGAGTACTGGCGCAACGGAGAGGTAGAACGCATCTTTGTTGCAACCCTCGGTAAACAGCTGATATCAATTGATATCAGTAACGGTCTACCCGATCCGCAGTTTGGTGACAATGGCATTGTCGATCTGCGCAAAGATCTCGGCCCGGGTGATTTTGATATTAACAATATCACACATGGCGCGCCGCCCATCGTTGTCGGGAATACGGTTATTGTCGGATCGAAAGTCTTCGATTATACATTGACCAACAATAATCCTCCTGGCCATGTCCGCGCCTATGACGCCCGTACCGGAAAATTCAAATGGCGATTTCATACAATTCCGCAGGCGGGAGAGCTATTCAACGAGACCTGGGAAAATGACGGCTGGAAGAAAGCAGGCAACACTAACGTTTGGACAATGATGGCCGCCGATGACGAACTGGGCTATGTCTATCTGCCAACTTCAACCCCAACAAATGACTACTGGGGCGGAGAGCGACATGGTGCCAATTTATTTGCCGAGAGTCTTGTTTGCCTGGATGCAGATACCGGTGAGCGTGTCTGGCACTTTCAGACGGTTCATCATGGGGTGTGGGATTATGATATTGCTTCAGCACCGAACCTGGTTGATGTAAATATTGATGGTAAAAACGTTAAAGCAGTGGCCCAGGTATCAAAGACCGGATTCACCTACGTATTCGACCGGGTCACGGGAGAACCGATCTGGCCCATCGAAGAAAAGGAAGTACCGCAGAGCAATGTCCCTGGTGAGAAAACATTTCCGACCCAACCGCATCCAACAAGACCGGCGCCTTTTGAGCGGCTGGGCATTTCGATAAATGATCTGATTGATTTCACCCCGGAATTGAGAGCCGAGGCAATTGAAATCACCAGGGGTTATCGGATTGGACCGATATTTACCCCGCCAATTGTGCTGAACGAAGGAGGGAAACTGGCAACCATTGTAGTGCCAGGTGCCGGTGGTGGAGCCAATTTCCCTGGTGCATCAGTAGATCCCGAAACGGGTATTTTATATGTTGAGTCTCAGACACGACCTATCGGTATGGCACTGTCGGTCCCTCCTGCCGATACCTCCGATTTTGACTATGTCATATCTTATCAGCCAGCAGCGGGTCCCCGGGGATTGCCTCTGCTCAAACCCCCTTACCGTCGCATAACAGCTATCGATCTGAATAAGGGAGAGCATGCCTGGCAGATACCTTTCGGACAGGGCCCAACGAATCATGAAGCAATTAAACACTTGAAGCTCGGACCATTGGGTAGCTCCTATTCAGATGTAGTCGCTGAAGGGGGTATTCTCGTTACGAAGACACTGCTGATTACTTACATTGCCAAAAAGGACGAACACCAGGATAAAAAGAAGAAAGGGTCTTACCTGCGAGCTTATGACAAGTCCACTGGAGATCTGATTTCACAGGTGGCTCTTGAGCAGCGATTACATGGTGCGCCCATGACATACCTGGTCGATGGTCGACAGTATATTGCGATCGCTGCCGGTGGAAGAGATGAACCGCAGCAACTGATTAGTCTTGCGCTACCTTAGCGCGAGTGATATCAACTACCGGTAATCTTCAGCAGGGATTCGATCTGGGTTTCGAAGTCAGCAAAGGGTTTTGTTCCAACGAGTCGAATTCCCGTGACAATGTCGCTTGTTGATTTTCCGATGACAAATGTGGGGGTGCCCGTGATTCTGACTTTTCTCGCATCGGCAATATCCTTGTCTATATCAGCCAGATACCTGGTGCTCTCGATACATTTTTGGAAATCTTCTGTATCCAGAGACAGACTTTGGGCATGTGCGATCAGGTCCTTTTGTTTTAGTCCACCTCTGCTCTCAAATAGCGCATCGTGCATCGGCCAGTACTGTTCCTGTTCACCTGCGCAGTGAGTGGCTTGCGCGGCACCCCTGGCGTCAGCGTGGAAAGCCAGCGGCAGATCCCTCAGCACGAGTTTTAATTTTCCAGTATCTATGTATTTCTCTTTTATCTGGGCAAGCGTGTTCTGGTAGAAACGCCTGCAATAAGGGCACTGATAATCAGTAAATTCAACCAGGGTAACCGGTGCATTCTCATCACCGAGTACGGGGTTGCCCAGGGTGCTGATACTTGCGGTCGTTGGCCGGGCTCGCTGCTGTCTTGGTTGGGCTGCGGGTGTTGTGCCCTGTTTTTCCATTTTTTGCAGCGTTTCTCGAATCTGTCTCAGTTCCGCGAGGATCGCTTTGGCTACTTCCCCATCGATCTCCTCTGCGAATGCAGTTCTTGCCGGGATGGTTCGGACAACACTGCAGACAATGAAAGCCGAGATAAACAGGGTTTTGAAAGCATTCATATATCTCTATCATCCATTAATCAGCCGACCCTATGGTTGGGGGAGACAAACATTATGAATGTCTTGAGTTGGATCCGTTTGACAGAAGAATCCTTCCGGACAATTCGGGGCTGCAAAACTACAGAACAGTGGCTGACAATTGTCGTTATTGTCGGCGATTCCATTGCAGTCGTTATCTCGACCATCGCAGAATTCCAGCGCACCCGGGAAAACCCCTGCATCAGCGTCGTTGCAATCAGTTGATTCGTCAAAGCCATCGCCGTCATTGTCGGCGAAACACGCACCAAATTCGTCAACCTCTGAGTTGCAATTGTTGTCAACTCCGTCGCAGATCTCAGGTGCGACAGGATTTACTGCCGCATTCTGATCATCACAGTCTCCACTGTCGATGGCATAGCCCTCAGGTCGCTCGCAGCTTAGCGTAGTTGCCACACCACCAAAGAAATCATGGTCCTGATCCACATAAAAGACCGTTGCGTCGATAGCGTTCTCGTCGACCTGCGCATTACAGTTATTATCAAGTCCGTCACAGACTTCCGGTGCCCCGGGATTTATATCCGGATTCCCATCATCACAGTCCGGCCCCCCGAATCCACCTGCATAACCGTCATTGTCGAGATCCGCATTACAGTTTTCGTCTATCAAGCCATCACAATTGTTGTCAATACCATCGCAGACTTCCGGTACCCCGGGATTGACAGCGGCGTTGGCGTCATCGCAGTCGGTCGAGATATCGAAGCCATCACCATCATTATCGGGGAAACATACGCCGCCATTGTCAGCAATACCGTCGCAGTCGTTGTCGAGACCATCACAGATCTCCGGCGCACCCGGGAACACTTCTGCATTGGCATCATCGCAATCCTCTGATGAATCAAAGCCGTCGCCGTCCAGGTCAGTGAAGCATACGCCGCCGTCATCCCTTATGCCGTTGCAGTCGTTGTCAACGCCATCACATACTTCAGGTGCGCCAGGATAAGCGTTTGAATCGTTGTCGTCACAGTCACCGTCCACGGGTACATATCCTGGCGGTGGTATACATGCAGTCAGAGAATCTCTGCCGAATCCATCGCCGTCACCATCGAAGAAGAATGGCGGTGCATCAGCCGGGTTATCATCAGCAATACCGTTACAATCGTTGTCTCTTCCGTCGCAGAATTCCGGTGCTTCCGGGTTTACTGCTGGATCAGCATCATCGCAGTCTCCGTTTTCAGGTGACCAGCCATCGCCGTCAAAGTCGGTTATCTGACAGCTACCCGCAGTACAGGATGAATTGTCAGAACAGGCGCTTCCACAGGCACCACAGTTGTTTTCATCAGTTGAGAGATTTACACAGGTGCCGCCACATAATTCTTCACCGACAGGGCAACCACATACATCTCCGTCATCAACACTGCCGTTACAATTGTTGTCTTCAAAGTCGCCGCAAATCTCTTCTCTATCCGGGTTCGAATTGGGGTTGGTATCGTCGCAATCGTTGATTTCCAAGCAGTAACCATCGGCATCAGCATCGGTACAGGTTGGTCCGATTTCCACATCCAGGCTAAATGCAGAAGAGCAGAACTGTACCCCCTGATTCAGGTCAAGCTGGCCAACGGTGAAATCGAAACTACCCAGAATGTTGGCAAATGAAAGTATCGAATCAATCGTACCCTGGTCTGCAAACAGATCATTGCTGAGGGTGAAGGAACCATCTGGTGCTACCGTCACTGTGTCCTGGAATAAAGATGCAGACTGGTTGAAAATCGATTCGGAGAATCGCTGCTCGCACGCACCACCCACGAAAAGTGCTAAGGTGGATCCAGGTTCGCCGTTACCTGTCAGCAAACCTGATACCAGTGAATCCTGAGTGAGGATTCTAACCAGTGCAGTATCGATGAGAATATCGCCCGGCGGTGCACAGATATTCGCGTCATCGACAACGCCATTGCAGTTGTTATCGCGACCATCACCACAGATCTCATCAGCACCGGGATTGGTTAATGGATCGTTATCGTCGCAGTCATCCGACTCGACACAGAAACCATCGCCATCGAGATCGGTGCCATTGATACAGCCCGGATCCTCACAGGCCGCAGAAAGCGTGAAATTCGGAATAGCGGACTGAATCCTTGTTTCCAGTTCGCAGAGGTTCGCGAGAGTAAGTTGCCCCGGTGGACCAGGAGGTCCTTGTTCTCCGGGTATGCCCTGTTCTCCTGGAGGACCAGGTGGACCATCTGGTCCTGGAATACCCGGTATCCCTTGCGGCCCCGGCCCGCCTGGAATGCCCTGCAGACCCTGTGGTCCGGTGTCACCCTGATCGCCTTGTGGCCCGGTATCACCCTGATCGCCTTCCGGTCCTGTGTCGCCGGTATCACCTTTCGGTCCTGTGTCACCTTGATCGCCCGTTGGCCCTGCTTCTCCCTGATCGCCTTTAGGACCCTCATCACCTTTTGGTCCCACTGCGCCGATTGTCAGGTTGAAGTGCGCCATATCAAGCGTGTCGTCATCTACTTTTTCGCTCTTATTACTCTTGCCACTCTTGCCGCTTTTCTTGCTGTTTGAATTGCCGGTGGCTGTGATGAATCTCACCAGTTCCAATGGGCCGAAGACATCACCGGTGTCCAGAGAAACCGAGCAGGAAGCATGGATGACCTGAGACAGTGCCGTCGAGCCGTTCTGAATAAGGTTAAACTTCAAATTGGATTTAAGAGGTTTGCCTGTTTCGACCGCGCTGAAGGTTACCTGTCCGTTGGGGGCTATCACTTCAGGGGTAATATTAATCTCGTCGGCGTTCTTGGTCAGCTCGATTGATAAGGGATCGACACTGTTAAGGCCATTGCCTGAACACTCGGCTTCTCCTCCCTGCCAGTTGGTCGTTGAATCACAGGTATTGCCAGGGTGGACTGCGAAAACAAGTGCAGTTGGTTTACCGTCTTCACAACTGCCATCGCCGAGATCCCTGCTGAGCTGCAATACATATTCTCCATCCGGGATATTATCCGGCAAGTTTGCGATGGTGCAGTCCGGTGCAGTTGGTAAATCAGGTGGATTGGCAGCACAATCTTCGAGAACCAGAGGCGTCGGGTAATTGCCGATAGTAATTGTGGGTTCAGTGCCGAATTCTGTACCTTCAATACGGATCTGGTTTGTACTTGTCAGCACGGTAATCTCGCTGATGGCTGTATCAGCCAGGGCTGGACTGAATAAGCTGGCAAGAAATAAAACGAGAATCAGGCGAGGGGAGTAACATTCGAAACAGCTTCGAGTATGTTTGCTCAGGGTCCCACTTATACCGTTGGGGCGAATTTGGATTGGCATGTGCATGCTCCTGAATATCCAAAACGGGACGGAGGTAATGTATCGAGTCGTTCTAGCTAAGTCCAGCCCGTTCATCGATTCTGGAGTAGTATTTGTTAGTGGAACCGGTCGACCTTTGAAGGTTAAGTAGATCAGGTTATATAGCTTGAATCGTTTAAGAACATGTAACGATGTGATCGATAGCTGAATGAGGTATTCTTTCGGCTTACGACGTTAATCAAGAATTCTTAACGTTGTTGAACCCTGTAGTAGACAATTGTATTTGAAGGGTGATCGTTGTATGGAGTTTGACTCTTTGTTTCATATGGCCCACGTGGGATTGGGTATCGTGCTCTTTGCGCTCTCGCTGATTTCGGTGTCCATTGCCGTTATCTCAGCGGTAAATCCTGATGCTGATCAGGCCAATAAGAGACTGGTGGAAAGAGCCAACCGGGTTGGACTGATTGAAAACACATTTGCTGTTCTTGTCATTCTTGCCGGTCTGATGACGGTCTTCACGGGTAGCTATTCGCTAGGGGAGTTATGGCTCTGGCTGAGTCTCGTCATTATGGTGTTTTATTGCCTGATGATGGTTTTTGTGACCAAACCCGCGAGGTTAGTTGTAGCGGATGGCGGTAGTGCAATAAAGGCAGGCATGCAGGTGCTTCTGCAGGTTGCACACGTTTTGTTGATCCTGGTGGTCTATTCGCTGATGCTGATAAAACCCGGCTAGTTTTCAATGCTAGGTTGAATATTTCCTGATTGCCGCCAGGGAAAATCCATAGTGATATTGTAACTGTTCGAGAAGGTAACGATGTTCTTTTCCGATCGGGCATGCCTGTCTTGAAACACAGCGGGTCTGGCAAAGTGATTTCGATGCGAGTCGATAGTCCTTACAAGCCTGCACCCGATATCCGTCAGTGGTAACTGCGTTTGCAGGGCAAACCTGAACGCAAAACTTAAATCTACAGGTCTCGCAGGGTGATCCGGCTGATTCTGAGGATTCAGAATATGGAATGAATTCACTGTTGGACAGCACAAGGCCCCGGTATGCGAACCAGAGACCAAATTCGGGATGGATGCCCAGACCCATTGTGGAGTCATGGTGCCACCCGGCCAGTTCGCCCAGTGACTGGAGGGGTAAGAAGTGATTGCCTGGATAGATGATATTGTAATCTTCTCCTTCGAATATGTTTTCAGCACATCGAATAAAGAAACTGTCTACCGGATCACTGCCACCCTCCTTGCTTTGCCGCATATTGCGCCAGAATTCAGAACCGGCACTCGCCAGAACAATCAGATATTGGTATGCCTCCGCACCCGGCGCGTACCTGTCGATATCTTCTTTGATCCCATCTGGCAGTTGGCTGAGCTTGAATACAGCCTGCAGGTTGAGACCTTCTTTAAATAACTTATGTGCTTTGGATATGGCCATCTCAACAATATTGCTCGATATCTATAACATTGCAACGATATTATGAATGGTTGTGCCGGGCTGGATTTTCCTAATTGCGTTAAAAACGAAGCCAGCATTGCTGCCGAAAATCCCACATCGTTCACTTACCTGATGTTATACCTCATCATGATTGCCAAAGGTACCATCGTTTTTATCTATCGATAGTGCTGAAATCTGATTCCGGTAGGAAATGTAGTCCCGATAGCACTAAAAGGCGCTGACTTCCGTTCTCGCCCTTGCAGGTTAACTCCCCTATACTGTTCTGCCGAAACTATTACCGGTAAAAGCTGACTATTTATCGGGATATACAACAGATGTTCTAAAAAAAGGGAGCATAAAGTGAAAGACGAAACAAAACTGGTTCATTCAGGTTACGAAACTGATCCGACCACCCGCGCGGTTGCGACACCGATATATCAGACGGTCGCCTATGAATTTGACAATGCCCAACATGGGGCAGATCTGTTCAACCTTGCGGTGCCTGGCAATATCTATACAAGAATTATGAATCCAACATCAGATGTGTTGGAAAAACGTGTTGCAGATCTCGAAGGGGGTGTTGGTGCGCTGGCGGTTAGTGCCGGTAGTGCTGCAATCAACTATGCGATTCAGAATATCACTGAGATTGGTACCAACATTGTTACCACACCGCAGTTATACGGTGGCACTTATACCCTGTTTGCACACATGTTCCCTAAACAGGGTATTGAAGTAAGATTCGCCTCGGACGATAGCCCTGAAAGCATTGCAGAGCAGATCGACGATAAGACCCGGGCAGTTTTCTGTGAATCGATCGGCAATCCAGCCGGTAATATTGTCGACTTCGAAGCACTCGCCAAGGTAGCTCATGATCACGGTGTTCCGCTGATTGTTGACAATACTGTCGCGACACCAATTCTGACCAAACCCATTGAATACGGTGCAGATATCATTGTTCACTCTTTGACGAAGTACATGGGTGGTCATGGAAATTCTCTTGGAGGTGTGATTGTCGATGGCGGGAATTTCCCCTGGGCAGATCATGGGGATAAATTCTCAATGCTAACAACACCTGAGCCTTCGTATCATGGGGTTGTCTATAGTGATGCCCTTGGCCCGGCTGCTTATATTGGCCGGGCAAGAACAGTACCACTTAGAAATACAGGATCTGCGCTATCGCCTTTTAATGCCTTCTTGATTCTTCAGGGCATTGAAACACTAGCCCTCAGAATGGATCGTCACTGCAGCAACGCAATCGCGGTCGCCAAATACCTGCAACAACACGATCAGGTTGAAAAGGTTAGTTATGCAGGTCTTGAGGGTGACCCGTATTACGATCTGGCACAGAAATACTGTGGAGGAACCCCTGCTTCACTACTTACGTTTGAGATAAAGGGTGGATTTGATCAGGCGGTGAAGTTCTACGATGCTCTGGCTCTGTTCAAGCGACTGGTGAATATTGGTGATGCAAAATCATTGGCATGTCACCCGGCATCGACCACACACCGGCAGATGACGCCGGAAGAGCAGGCAAATGCTGGTGTTACCGAAGGTATGATCAGGCTCTGTGTGGGGATTGAGCACGAGGAGGACATTATCGCTGATGTCGAGCAAGCGCTAGCTGCCTCGAACTAAAATGTGATGAAATCCGGGGGATTGGAGTACATCTGAAACCATCCAATCCCCCCCTTGATTAATCGTCGGCCTCGGCCAACTCCGGTAGTTGATGAGCGACACCCTTGTGGCAGTCAATGCAGGTTTCACCTTCTGAAAAGCCCTTTTCATGAATACGTGAGCTGCGACGTCCCTGCTCGCTATAATCCATGAAGTCGTAGTTGTGGCAGTTTCGACACTCTCGGGAATCACTCTTTTTCATTCTGTCCCATTCATGCTGTGCAAGTTCGAGACGTTTTGCCTCAAACTTCTCCGGGGTATCAATAGTCCCCAGCATTTTGTGCCAGAGCTCGTTAGTCGCCTGTATTTTCCTGCCGACTTTATAGATCCATGGTTTTGGTACATGGCAGTCCGGACAGGTTGCCCTCACACCGGATCGATTGCTGAAGTGAATGGTTTCACGAAATTCTTCATATACATTTGACCGCATTTCGTGGCAACTGATACAAAATTCCTCGGTGTTCGTTAGTTCCATCGCCCAGTTAAATGCACCCCAAAACAGAACCCCGGCAATGACACCCACGCCCAGAAGCACACCCAGGTAGTGGGGGCTTGGACTCATCAATTGCTGCCATGTTTTGCTAATGAAATTTTTCATACCTTACTCTCCCTATTCATGCACACATTGCCTGATTGCGTTTTTAGCATTGGTGCTAGTGAAGAACATCAACGGGTTCAAAATTGTTCTCTATCAGTGGTTGAACATCTGCCTGGGTGGCATGACACTGATCACAAAAATACCGACGGGGTGCAACGTCCGCCATGGCGATACTGTCTCTGTCAGTAAAGTGGGTCTGGCTGATTTTGGTGGCTCCATATTCTCGATAGTTATCCCACCCGTGGCATTGCAGACATTTGTTGTTTTTCAGATTCACCTTGTAACCGCGAATTGAATGTGGGATCAACGGTGGCTGCTGAACATAGTTGCGCTTGATAGGCGCGGAGTCCTTTTGTACCTTTTTCATATCAGCGGCTTGCCTGACGGCATCAAGTTCAGCAGCGCCGCGAAGTGATCTTACTTCCGCAGATATGCTGGATGCGGTGATGAGATAAATCGCACCAAGTACGATTGCCATTTTAATCGACAGTGCTTTTTTCATAGCTGAGTCTCCGTTGTATTGCCGTATCTAATACGAAATTTAAAAACATCTTTAGAACAGATATCGATGCACCGACCACAGTTGGTGCAATTCGGTGAAAGAATTATGGGGCTCTGATTGCCATCTGGGTTTTTGAGCGCGGGTTTAATCACCTGTGCTTCCGGACAGACCTGATAACAGTCGCCGCAGTCATCGCAGTTCTTTCTGTTCACTGCGCTTATACGAACCGGGCTGAAATAACCAATAAGACTATAGAAGGCACCGGCCGGACACAGGTGGCCACACCAACCCCTTGGTGATATCAGCAGTTCAAAAAGAAATATTCCCAGAATAAGAATCCAGACAGCTCCCATGCCAAAAATTATTGAACGATGAGTAATCGAGACGGGATTAACCAACTCCCAGAGCATCTGTCCTGTGATAATACTGAGCAGACTGATGACGGCGAGTAAGTAGTAACGTGTTTTACGTGAAGGGCGCCTTCCTCCTCTGATCCCTGTCATATAGCGGATTCGCGCTGCAGCATCGGTGACGATATTCAAGGGACAGACCCAACTGCAGTATCCTCTGCCACCAAGCAGAAAATAAAATCCGAATACAATAGCCGCGGCGAGGAGAGCCTGATTACCTGGGATTGACCCATCAGACAAGCCAGCGAATAGAGATTGTGAGAGAACAAAAGGATCGGTTAGTGGCACGGTCTCCAGAACCAGGCTGGAAGTAAGATTGCCTTTGATAATCCATATGCCAGCGACAGGTCCTAATAAGAACAGACCCAGGACAAGAATCTGCGAGATGCGGCGAAGCATCAGAAAACGGTGACTGAGCCACCAGCCTTTCTCGGCTGTTGCAGCAAGACCGAGCGTTCTCATGATCCTGCTCCCGGTCGCAGACCCGATTGCCTGGCCTGCTTCGGAATTTGTACCGGATCAACGATGTTTTCTTCTTTCCAGCCAAATCGATAGTGCTGACCCATCTTTCCCTTGGCCAGATGGATTGGTAGCACTTTGATTGCTGCCTCGTCGAGAACGCATGCCCGTTCGCACTTACCACATCCTGTGCATTTATCGGAATGAACCGTGGGCTTAAATACAGCGTGTGCGCCTGTTCGAATATTGCGCTCACGTTCAAGAGTGATCGCTTCATCAAGAGAAGGGCAGACGCGGTAGCAGACATCACATCTTAGACCCTGCATGCTCAAACAATTCTCATCGTCCAGCAATACAGCGAGTCCCATTCGCGCGTCATCAATATCAGTCAGCGAAGGAGAGAGCGCCCCGGTCGGACACGCCTTGACACAGGGGATATCTTCACACATCTCACAAGGTATCTCTCTTGCCTCAAAAAAGGGCGTACCCGTGGCAACCTGATCATAAGGGTGTGCTAGTTTCAGCGTATCGAAAGGGCAGTCCCTCACACAGAGTCCACAGCGGACACAGGTAGCCTGAAAAGCTTTTTCATCGAGCGCGCCGGGAGGACGAATATAAGTTGCCGGATGGGATTCGGTCTTACCGGTATAGGCAACCAGTCCGAGACCCAATAATCCTGAACCACAGGCCAGTCGGGCAGTTTCTGTAAAGAACTGTCTCCGACTGATTCTGGTTGCAGGTTGGTTGTTCATAATACCGATCTAAGTCTCAATTTTAATCCTGCATCAACCACGCTGTTGGGGTGGTTGATGCAGGTTCATTTCATGCTTTTTCAATCTTCACAGCACACTTCTTGAAATCTGTCTCTTTCGAGATGGGGCAGGTCGCATCGAGTGTGATTTTGTTAACGAGAATGCTGGCGTCAAACCATGGGATGAAAACCAGCCCTTTTGGTGGTCGGTTTCTGCCCCGGGTTTCGACGCGAATCCGAATTTCACCGCGGCGTGAGGTAACCTTCACCTCGTGACCGCGCTTGAGCCCTCTCGAATCAGCATCGTCCGGGTGCATATAGACGACCGCATCAGGAAATGCCCGATAGAGTTCAGGCACCCTTCGTGTCATAGAACCGGAATGCCAGTGTTCGAGTACACGTCCCGTGGATAACCAGAGATCGTATTCCTCATCCGGTACTTCTGCTGCCGGTTCATAAGGTACGGCGAAAATATTGGCCTTACCGTTTGGCTTTCCATAGAATTTTACATCTTCTCCCTTTTTGACGTAGGGGTCGTATCCTTCCCGGAATCGCCATAGAGTCTCTTTGCCATCAACTACCGGCCAGCGTAACCCGCGAGTATCGTGGTAAGTCTGAAAGTCCGCCAGGTCATGTTGGTGACCCCGGCCAAAGTCTGCATATTCTTCGAACAATCCTTTTTGTACGTAGTAGCCGAAGTGTTTTGATTCGTCGTTGTCGAAACCAGCCTGTAGTTCAGATAGTGGATACTTATCGATAACGCCATTGCCAAAGAGAATGTCGTAGAGCGTCTTGTTTTTATACTCTGGTTTCTTGGCAATCAGGTCCTCTGGCCATACTTCATCTACCCGGAACCGTTTTGAAAATTCCATTAACTGCCAGAGATCTGATTTTGATTCACCCGGTGCCGGAATCTGCTGGCGCCAGAACTGGGTTCGTCGTTCTGCATTGCCATAGGCACCTTCCTTCTCAACCCACATGGCGGTCGGCAGGATGAGATCAGCTCCCATTGCGGTCACAGTGGGATACGGATCAGAACAGACAATAAAGTTATCCGGATTGCGATAGCCCGGCAGCCCCTCTTCGTTCATGTTTGCTGCTGCCTGCAGATTGTTATTACACATTACCCAGTAGCAGTTCATCGCACCGTCTTTCAATTTGCGATTGTGCAGCACCGCGTGAAAGCCGGGTTTGCCGACGATCGTTCCTGCGGGTAGCTGCCATTTCTCTTCGGTGAATTCTCGATGAGGCGCTTTTGCGACAACCAGATCTGCAGGTAGACGATGGGCGAATGTGCCAACTTCTCTTGCTGTACCACAAGCAGAAGGTTGACCCGTCAAAGAGAAGGGACCATTACCGGGTTCAGATATCTTTCCGGTCAGCAGGTGGATGTTATAGATGAGGTTATTTGCCCAGGTACCTCGGGTGTGCTGGTTGAAACCCATCGTCCAGTAGGAGGTAACCTTCTGTTTGGGATCAGCATAGACTTCGGCAAGTGCTTTTAGTTTATCAACCGGGACACCGGATAATTTTGAAACATAGTCGAACGTATAGGGTTTGACGAATGCCTCGTATTCCGCCAGCGTCATTGGTTTTGCGCCACCCGCTTTTCCAGCATTCTTTGCCTTCTTCTGGCGGGGATCTGAATCGCGCAGACCGTAACCGATGTCGTCATTACCCTTGAGCAAATTGACGTGTTTCTTGACGAAATCCTTGTTTACCTTGCCGGTTTCGAATATGTAATTGGCAATCCCATTGAGGATGGCAAGATCTGTCTGCGGCTCAAAAATCATCCCGTTGTCAGCCAGTTCGAAGCAGCGGTTTCTGAAAGTTGAAAGCACATGTACCTTGACGTGATCTGCACTTAATCGACGATCCGTTAAGCGTGACCAGAGAATAGGATGCATCTCTGACATATTGGAACCCCATAGTACAAACGTATCTGCAGACTCGAGATCGTCATAACAACCCATGGGTTCGTCTATACCAAATGTCCGGATGAAACCTGCTACCGCCGATGCCATGCAGTGGCGGGCATTGGGTTCAATATTGTTTGAACGAAATCCCGCCTTCATCAGTTTTACTGCTGCATAACCTTCCCAAACTGTCCATTGGCCGGAACCAAACATGCCGATGGCGGTCGGTCCTTTCTCTTTAAGCGTCTTCTTGTACTTCTCTGCCATCACATCGAATGCTTCATCCCAGCTTACTGGTTCAAAGTCACCATTCTTGTCATATTTGCCGTCGGTCTTTCGCAGCATCGGCTGGGTCAAACGATCTTTTCCGTACATAATCTTCGACAGAAAATATCCTTTGATACAGTTCAATCCGCGATTGACGGGTGCTTCAGGATCACCCTGTGTGGCGATTACCTTGTCGTCTTTGACACCGATAAGAACGCTACAACCAGTGCCGCAAAATCGACATGGCGCCTTGTCCCAGCGGATATCGGTCTTCGCTTGTGCCTGGATCTCCATCACGGGAATGGTAACCCCTGCCGCAGTTGCCGCAGCGGCTGCCGCACTGGTCTTCATAAAATCACGCCTGGACTGTTTCATCGTGTTGCCTCCTGGGCATCTGGTTCTTCGAATATTTCGTGATAGATCAGGGACGCAGCTATCACGCCCTGTGTATTTTGTACATCTACTAGTGAATCAGCAGCCATTCGATCGTCGATATCCTCGAGTGTTATCGCAAGATTTCCTGTATCACTGATTCCATGAACTTCAACGCCTGGAATAGCCTCAAGCCGTTGTCTAACGACCTCTGCATTGCGCGGTAGGGTTCGAACGACAACACCGGCAACGTTCAGTCTGTTTTGGGGGATTGTCTCGTTCATCTATTAATTCCTTCAATCACTTTACTCTGCCGTTTTACGAATAAGTGCACGCTCTTGTGCCGGAATAATCTGTATCGCATCAACCGGGCAGACACTGAGGCAACCCCCACACGAATTACAAAGGTCATTGTTAATTGTGGGAATACCGATTCCGTTTGATGTTATTCTGAATTCAATTGCCTGATCTGCGCAGACGTCGCCGCAACTTCGACAGCTAACTGATTTGAAACCAAGACATGCGGACGAGACCGAGACATCGAGGTACCAGGGGATTTGGTTGTCTTGTTTGAGAATAGCTTTGGGTTTGCAAACATCGGCGCATTCGCCGCAAAAGGTGCATTCACCTCTTCGGAAATCTACTTCGGGAAAGCCATCGGCTGATTGGATGAGAATGGATTCCGGGCAATGCTTGATGCACTCCCCACACTGATCACATTTGTTTTCTAGGTTTGATTCCCATGGGGGTCTTATGGGTTGCCTGGTTGGGGCCAACCGCCCTCTGATAAGTTGTGACCGACTAAACCTTTTCGCCACGATATACAACTCACTTCTACTGAGTCAGAAAACTCTGACGCCGTGGGAATAAAATCACAGCAATTATAGTCTTGCAATTTCCCGTAGTACTTGACGGATGTTAATACGAGCACAATTAGTTTAGCCGAACTCGACAGAACTGCATGGTATTCGGATCAATGGATTTTTAGCGAGCGCAACATCTCTTGAATTTTCTGCCACTGCCGCATGGGCAAGGGTCATTTCTGCCGACTATTGTCTTCTTGCCGGACAAAAAACGATGATAGTTGCTGGCGGGTAGATTCAGTCTTAGTGCCTCGGCAATCGCTTCCAGATAGGGTCGCATATGCCGAAAGTAAGCCCGGTAGCCTTCGCAGAGATAATTATGCCTGAATGTTTCATTCTTAATAGTTATGAACTGGTGTGCAGGGCATCCGCCATTACAATAATGGCGGACATCACATCGAAGACAACGCTCCGTGAGTTTTGTCTTCTTGGCAAGACCAAATTCTGTTTGCTGACTTCCATCAACCAACTCCGGGTAGTCAGCCCTGGAGATATTGCCGAGTCTGAACTCATCAAAGACAAAGTGATCGCAGGCAAACAGGTCGCCATTGTGTTCGAGGGCCAGGGCCCTGCCGCAGGTTTCTGCATGGACACAGATTGTTGCTGATTGGTTGATCAACGAATTGAGGGCGGATTCAACCTGCTGGATATAGATCCTGCCAATATCATGGGAAAGCCATTCATCGAATACTGCATTCATGAATTCCCCATATTGGTTCGGAAGTACGCTTCTTGTTGATACTTGCTCGTCTTCCTGTTGTTCAATGATCGGGATAAATTGAATATGTTCAGCACCAAGCTCCCTTAAGCCCCGATAAACTTCCAGGGGAAAATCACCATTGTGGCGCTGAATCACAGTGAGAATATTGTAGTCAACCTCAAATTGCTGAAGATTCTCGAGGCCTTTCATGACGGCTCGAAAAGATCCCTTGCCCCCTTTGGTCTTTCGGAACTTGTTATGAAAGTGTTCTGGTCCGTCTATGCTGATTCCAACAAGAAAGTTGTTCTCCCGCAGGAATTCACACCAGTTCCTGTCGAGCCTGGTACCGTTGGTTTGAAATCCATTACTGATGGTGGTTCCGGTTTTGCGGTAACGATCCTGCAGTTCGATAACCTTCCTGAAAAAATCTATACCCAGCAGCGTCGGTTCTCCTCCCTGCCAGGCGAATGCTATCTCATTGGTTCCCTGTGGCTGAGTTTCAATATATCGCCTGATGTGCAATTCGAGCAGATCATCGCTCATTCGAAATTTCGAGCCTTTGAACATGTCTGTTTTTTTCAGATAGAAGCAGTATTCACAATCCAGATTACAGAGGGGACCTATTGGTTTCACCAGAACGTGAAAGGGTGCTCTGGCGGGTTTAATAGAGTCGGTTGTGATGAGTTCAGTCATTGCAGTTCAGGTTGATCCAACAGTTGAGAATTGTCTGGATTCCGGCACTTTATAATACCCTTGTTTCTCCTTCAGGTCCGTGGAGAGAGATATCGGAGTAATCGCAGATTCCGGGATTACGCTGAAAGATACTATTGGCGATCAACCACACGCGTACAATCTTGCCGGGAGGATCACCCAGGTAGTGCTTATAGTCATCGAACAGGTTTCGTCTTTCATCGTGCCACTCTCCAAGTCCCTTTTCACCAGTGCGGATAACGATGTGATACTCCCTGTCTTTCCAGTCTGGCAGTGGGCAGTCATATCCCATGCCAACCGGTAGAGACCTGCTCCAGTAGTAGGTGATATCCCTGCCATTATCAAATTCCACGGCGATACTAAGGTAATCGTGACTCGGCGCGGTATCTTCGCGCAAGGTTGAAGGTAACTGGTCAATGCACCAGCGCCAGGAAATTTCCGTTAGCTCAGTCAGGGATATTTCAACATCTCTCTGGAGTATTCCAACGTTTCCTTGTGTATGGCAGTGAATGCAGGGACCACCTGCTGGCGATTGTTGAGAATGGTAGATCTCGCCGGGGCCAAGGTGCCACAGATAGTGCCAGCCGGAAGGCGTCGTATCACCACCCTCATAGCGCTCAATTTCGTTCTTTAACCTGCCATCATAGTCACCGGTGGTGAGTAGCTTCTTCAGAGATCCAAGCGCATCACCGGCCCAGCGGATGACGAGAATACTGACTTCGCCACTGACATTCTCATAGACTGTGTCAGGGTGCTTTCGGTTACCCTGCTCGTCTGACCAATCATTCGGGAAAGAATTTCCAAAAAATAGTTCACCGGTTTCTTCTGTGCGGAAGCTGTGACTACCCCGGGGGCCTCTTGAAATGATGCCCTTGTCCCCGGTCTTTCTCCAGATTTGCATCGCTGGTTCTAGCCAGATATCGAGGAGTTGACTGGAATAAACCCGGCCTTCCATGAAGTAGGTCACTTCATCATCGGGACTGAGGGTCATATTCGTTGAAACCCAGGGTGGCTTGTTTGCCGGTATCGCCAACCACTTGAAGTCGGCTATTAGTCCCTCTGGCGCCTGATCAATTACTTGCTGCATGCCGATAACAAATTTGCTGAGGTTGGGTGCAGGTTCTTCTCGTGAAGTCAGACGCCGACCCAGGCTGGAAGTAGCCAGCTTCAATACGACGGCGATTTCGGTTAACGCTCCGGCCAATGTCCTTTACTCCTTCAGATTCTCAAATACGAAATAGAATTCGATGATTGTGAATTAACCATTCTGGCCTGTGTTGCGCAACACCTCAACTCCCTGTGGCCACCAGAAAAAGTTTTATGCTATCTTCAATTCTCGTTCTTTGTGGGAGTGAGGCATGACAACCGAATCGATGGCACCCTGGCCGGCAGTTCCTCATGGCACCCTCCCCGAAGTGGTGCGGACTGAAGGTGTTTATCTGATTCAGGCTGACGGCAGGCGGGTACTGGATGCTGCCGGGCAGGCCTGTGTTGCCAATATTGGTTATGGCAGAAAGGAAGTTGCCGATGCTGTGGCGGCTGCGTTGGCTGAGACGACTCACGTCTTACCGCCTATTCCAACCCCCCAGCGAATATCTCTTGTAACTCGACTTCGGGAAAAATGGTTACCAGAGGGCCTTGATCGAATCCAGTTCTTAAACAGCGGTTCTGAAGCTGCTGAGACAGCCATGAAGCTGGCAAGGCAGTATCATCTTTGTACCGGTAATGAGAACAAGTGGAAGATAATTGGTCTTGAACCAGCCTATCACGGTGTCACCCTTGCTGGTTTGTCAGCAGGCGGTCACAATGCCAGGAAGAAAGGATTCGATCCGATGATGCCTGAATTCCTTCACATTCCAGCCTGCTATCCTCTTCGCTGTCAATACTGTTCACCCGCAGCGAGTAACAGTGGATGTGATCTGTCATGCGCCAATGCGCTTGAACGGGTAATAGAGGAGGAAGGTGCTGATACGATTGCCGCATTTATCGGCGAACCAATCAATGGCACCAGTGCCGGTGCCCTTGTGCCGAGAGACGGCTACTGGCAGCAGATTGAAGAAATATGCAGGAAGCACAACATTCTGCTGATCATGGATGAAGTGATTACCGGATTTGGTAGAACAGGTAAGCGCTTTGCAGTCGAACACTGGGGAATCAAACCGGATATTATGACGACCGCAAAAGGATTTACCGGCGGCTACGCGGCAATGGCCGCGGTATTTACGACAGAGCGGATCGTCAAGCCTATGCTCGAGCATGGGATGGATATCATGTTCCATACTTTCGGTGGACATCCACCGGCCTGTGCAGCAGCGAATGCCGTGCTTGACATACTTGAGAAAGAATCCCTCGTTGAACGAGCGGCATCCCTCGGAGAATATATCGAGAGTCAGATCGGGGACCTTCAGG
>CAZJRI010000028.1:0-21929 GCA_964548025.1 uncultured Pseudomonadales bacterium | reverse complement strand
CCCATCCCAATGTTGCTGAAGTCAGGGGCAAAGGGTTGTTGTGGGCAGTTGAGATCGTGAAGGATTCACGCACCATGGAACCCTTTCCGAAAGAAGAGAATATAACCAACAGGATAATGGGTGCCGGTCTGGCACGTGATGTATTTTTCTACCCTGGCGGCACCGGGGAGGAGGGCGCTATCATCGCCATGGGGCCAGCATTCACCATCACCAAAGAAGAAATCGATAAGATGCTGAAGGTCCTGCTTGAGTCCATTTCGGAAGTTGCTGGTAAGATCGGCTAGCAACGCATCCTGCAGGTCAACTATGCCGATACCCTCGGGTGTTACTTCAACTGATCGTAATGGAGTTGAGAAAAGCGTTTAAAAGAGATAAAACAGTATATATCGGTGATCCCTGACATTCGAATCAGCAAAATTGACGAGTAGATGGATGAGTAACAGGAATCACGAGAGCAACGCCGCCCCCGAAGGTGAAGACGAAGACGGCTTAGAAAGCAGCAACGACAAGCAATACTACACCAGGGACGAACCCTGTAATAACTGCGGTGGTCCAATCACATTGCCCGATAAAGCCAGTGAGATCTGCCCTCACTGCGGTGAACCGTGGATGGATATGGGCGATGAAGATGTAGCGGACGCAGAAATGCCCAAGGAAAGCGGCGTCATGTGGGGTTGGATAAGCTTCTGGATGTGCGTTTTCCTGCCACACTTCGGATTTATCGTTTGTCTCTGGGTAGCCAACAATACAACGGATAAGAAAGCCAAGGAGTTAACTCACTACGGTTTGCAGGTCTGCAAGGTCTGGCTCGTTGTACTCGGTATTGCTTTCATGGTGCGATTTTGGGCGGGCTTACCACCATAGAATCAGGCCGCTAATATACTGGGGTAACCTTTACCTCATGGGTTCGACTGAACCATCACACTGGGAATCCAACTGCGGATCACCTGAGTATCGTACTTTGCCGGAACCTGTGCAGTTGACGGCAAGCCTCATCATAGTGTGGACTTCAACATCACCCGCGCCTTCGATATTGACTTCCGCCTCGTTTGCGACAAGATCTTTTGCACGAACGAACCCGTTCCCGGTTATTTTGACGTCAAGACGGTCAACCTCACCGGATACATCAGCGGTGCCATGTCCACGAATGCCAATGGTAAAAGTACCGCCAGCAAGATCAGGTACTTCAACAGTAGGATCACCTGCCAGTTCGATCCCTGCCAGATAGGGCGTGTGGATTGTCAACAGCATGACACTGGGGTGAATCTCGTCGGTAGCACGGATAATCAGGTTACCTGAGTCCACATCCACTTTGATCGCCGGGAATACATTGTCATCGGCGGTGATCTCAACGAAGGGAGATTTTTCGGTTGTAATTCGGGCGGTGCCTACCACTTCAAGTGTCACATGATCGAATCGATCAATATCAAAGGTTTTTGTCACCAGTACACCGCTACCCTGTATGCCTGGCGTAAAAAACACCAGGCCTGAAATAACGAGAATATTGAGAATGATGAGGGTGCCAAATACCTTGGCCAATGTGCGGATCATACGTGTGGGCTCTAATTCGAGAAGATAACCTGAGAGAGAATAAACTACCTATTCCCTAAGTGCCAATGGCGCTGAACAAAAATGACCATCGGTCCTTCCAAGAACGGCTGCAAACCCGGAAACTGGGAGCGATCCAGGTTTTGGGGCTAGCCCGGATGCAAACCCTTGCGCCTTAAACCCATGCCCCGGTCGAGCCCGAACATCAGGTTCATATTCTCAACGCCTACCTGGGCGCCTCCTTTACCGACATTGTCCAAAGCTGAATAAACCACCAGACGGTTTCTACGGGTATCCAGATCGAGACCTATCTGGCAGTAATTGGTGCCATTAATCGCACTCACCCAGGGGTATGGTTTGTATTGCCAACTCACGCCTGCTTCCTTTGGCTGGTCATAGACCTTGATGAATTCGTGATCCTTGTAAAAATCTCTGTAGATAGCCAGTAGATCATCGCGACTGGTTTTAGTGGTTGGGAAAGCATGACAGATATCCAATATACCACGGGTGATCGGTACATAGACCGGGGAAAAATGGATCTGAAGATCTCTACCGGCCAATAACCCCAATTCCTGCTCCATCTCGTAGGTGTGGCGATGATCGACAACATTATAGGGTACGATGTTGTTCCCAATCTCGGGGTGATGCGCGGGTTTGGCGAGTTCCGCACCTGCACCGGTTGTCCCTGACAGACCGTCAATCAGGATATGATCCAGATCGATCAGGTTCTGACTGACAAGGGGGGCGAGACCTAAAATAGCAGCAGATGAGAAACAACCAGGGTTGGCGATGATCCGCGCCTTTGTTATCTCGTTTTTGTGCAATTCTGTTAGGCCATAGACAGCTTCCTCAACGAGATGCCAATGGGTATGTGATTGACCGTATACTCTCTCCCAGGTATTCCGGTCTTTCAGACGAAACGCTGAGCCAAGATCAATTATCCGTGAACCTTGCTCAATCAATCTATCGATCGTCGCGAGAGTTGCAGATGTGGGAATAGTGAGAAAGACCACATCACAAGGTGTGACTTCCAATGGGTGAATCAACGGCAGGTCCACGCCAAAGAGATTGGGATGATAATCCCCAATTTGTCCACCATCCCGACCCGTAATCCAGGCGATTTCTACTTCCGGATGATCAAGCAGTACCCGGAGTGCCTCGCCTCCCATATAACCTGTTGCGCTTAGAATCCCTGCTGTGATCATTCTGTATATCCTCGATTTGTATATTTTGATCCCTGGTTTTTCTGGTCAGCCGTTCCTGGCTTATTTGCGATATGTTGTTGATATCAGCTAGTACCCAATCGCCATCCCGTCCTTGCGTGGGTCAGAACCTCCGAAATAGACCCTCGGATTTTCTTCTCTCCATATGGCCTGATAGCCACCGTGGCTGTCAATTGAATTGCTGAAGCTATGACCCATCTGGGCGAGTTGGACTTTTACTGAATCAGGGAAACCAGTTTTCTCAAAGACCAGCTTTCCCCCATCAGACATCTTGCTGCCGGTTGGGGATGAGCTACCAACATGCCTGAGTCGCGGCTGATCGGTTGCCTGCTGTGGCGACATGCCGAAGTCAATCATATTCATCACGACCTGGGCGTGACCCTGTGGCTGAAAGTCTCCGCCCATTACGCCAAACGACATGACCGGTCTCCCGTCTCTCGTCATGAAAGCCGGGATAATGGTATGGAACGGGCGCTTATGTGATTCCAGTTTATTGCGATGGTTTGGGTCGAGTGAGAAGGACAGACCTCGGTTCTGGATTGGAAATCCGAGTTCATCAGGGCAGATATAAGATCCATAGGGTCCGTAGTTGCTTTGGATGAAAGATATCATATTGCCTTCATTGTCTGCGGACGTCAGGTAGATGGTGTCGGAATCGAGTTCAGGATCGCCACGGCCAATCTTCGAGTTTGCCCTTGTTGGATCGATCATCAATGCACGTTTCTTTGCATAAGACTTGGATATAAGGTCTTCAACAGGTACATCTACAAAATCTGGGTCTGCGTAATAAAAAGCGCGATCTTCAAAAGCAAGTTTCTTGGCCTCGGTGAGTAGATGCAGGTGCTCTGCTGAATTGGGTTCCAGTGATCCGATATCGAACTGTTCCAGAATGTTCAGCATTTGCAGTGCGGCAATACCCTGTCCGTTGGGTGGGAGTTCCCATACATCCCAGCCGCGGTAATTGCTCGAAACCGGTTCGACCCAGTTTGACGAGTGATCGGCCATATCTCTCATGGACATCTTGCCACCCAGTTCCTTCGACTTTGCAACAATCTGTTCAGCGATCTTTCCCTCGTAAAATGCCCGGGTGCCACCCTGTGCAATTTCCTGATAGGAGTTGGCGAGAAGAGGATTTTTGAATATATCCCCATAGGCCGGGACTTTACCGTTGGGGTGAAAGACTTTTGCCAGCCCAGGAGCGAGTGAATCGTCCCACATAAAGTGGGTTGAAATGAGAGGGCTGACGGGAAATCCATCCCGTGCATAGTCGATAGCAGGTGAGAGACAATCAGCGAGTTTGAATTTTCCGAAGCGCTCATTGAGAAGGCTCCATCCACTGACGCATCCGGGTACTGTCCATGAGTGGATACCTTGAGGAATGTTTTCGAATCCCAGTTTACCGGCAGCCTCAAGGTTCCAGTCGTAGGGTGCCCGACCACTCGCATTTAAGCCATAGAGTTTCTTGTCCTTCTCGACCCAGAGAATTGCAAACAGATCGCCGCCGATGCCATTCATTGCAGGTTCAACCAGCCCGAGTGTTGCATTCGCTGTAATAGCAGCATCTATACAGTTGCCGCCAGCCTTCAAGATATCGATGCCCGTCATGGAAGCCAGTGGTTGGCTTGTACATACAATGCCGTTCTGGCAAACCACTGTTGATCGATTGTTGTTTCGAAGAAGTGATTTTTTGGTGTCCAGGAAAGGGCCTAAACTACTCGTCGCAAACGCTGTTCCACAGGCTGCTGATGCACCCAGTCCACAAAACCTCATGAAGTCTCGTCGTTTCAAACCTGTCTCCCGCTGGCTCATCGAAGCATCGAGTGTATATCGGGTTTGAAGAGATAACCAATAGTTACCCGGCAATGTCAGGCCCTGAATCACTAGCTGGGCAGATATGACGCAGGTATTGTGACAAGCCATAGAGTCGTCACGGACCAGATGACTGATACGTAATTAGCGTATGAGAAACTGGTCAACCAGGATGCATCTATTCCGTGTACACTTGCAATTCGCAGTTATGCAACGGAACAAAGAGGACAAGACTATGGCCGACTGCCTTATTGAGAAGCGTGAAGATGGTATTGCACTGATTACCTTTAACCGACCTGAAAATCTGAATGCAATGAGTCAGGAGATGCAGGATTTGTTTACTCAGTATCTTGTGGATTGCGAGCAGGATTCATCAGTGAGGTGTTTGGTGATAACCGGTGCTGGTCGGGGTTTTTGCGCAGGCGGAGACGTTAAACAACAGGCGTCGGATTCAAAGCCCAGGGGAGAAGGTGAGCAGGAATCCATGGCGAGAAGATCTGAAGCATTACAACAGGGACATATGGATATAAGCCATAAGCTGCATACCATGGCTAAGCCCACCGTGGCTTTGGTCAATGGGCCTGCCGCGGGCGCAGGACTTTCCGTTGCTCTGGCTTGCGATCTCAGGTTCTGCTCCGAGAAGGCAAGTTTCCATACAGCCTTTGGCAAGGTGGGTTTGTCCGGTGACTATGGCGGTTCCTATTTTCTGCAGCATCTGATCGGCTATGGCCGTGCACTTGAACTCTATTACAGCGGCGAGCGGGTGGACGCGGCACGAGCGCTTGAACTGGGTATCGCAAACCAGATTGCACCTCATGATGAATTCATGGAGAAGGGGCTCGAATATTGTGAACGACTTGCTGCCGGGCCGACCCGGGCCTATGCCAATATGAAATCGAATTTTAATGTGGCGGAGCAAGGCACGCTTGAGGAGGCTCTCGCCAATGAGTCGCGCACAATGATCGCAAGCGGTATGACCAAAGATCATTCCGAGGGCGCGCTCTCATTTGTTGAACGGCGACCTCCGAAGTTTAATGGCGAATGAGTCTTGAGCGTGAGATAACAGCATGGGATGGAAAATCCAGGGATGATATTGACACAATATATCAATCCCATTGCCAGCAACCCACATTCGCCGATGAGATCATCAAACTCACAAGAAAAGAAGCTCTACAGACAGGTACCACCTGGTTGCTCAAGATATATCTTGAATCCGGGCATCGACTGGAGAAAAAACAGGTAAACGCTGTTTTTAGATTGTTGACAGAGCTGGCTCCGTGGGAAGCCAAATTACATTTTCTTCAAAGCCTGCAATACATGCCAGTTACAAAACCCCAGTGTAAATCTGTTGAGATATTTTTAAGGTTTGCACTCACTGACACCAATAAATTCGTTAGAGCCTGGACATATAACGGATTTTATTTGCTGACAAAACAGCATCCCGAATACCGGGAAGAAACTGAACAGTTTTTTAGGATGGCAATGCGAGACGAAGCGCCGTCTGTAAAAGCCAGAATTCGAAATATCATGAAGGCCGGGTTTTAATCAGATCGACTTTCTTGTTGCCTGTTGCTGAATCAGTTGGCCGGATTCAGTCAGCCTCTGCATCCAGAAGTCGGGCACCCTTTAACATTCCCTGTACTGCATAATTACCCTCGTGACAGGCATATTCAAACATACGACCTTCAGAGGAGCGCATTGGTATCATGACGGTGAACGGTTTCGTAAATGTCGTTGGGTCATTTACCGTATATTCGTAGATAAGTCGATTTTCACCTACCCGTGTGAAGCGCTCCACCAGATGCAAGTTGAGTCCGGTGCCTACTGCACCAGCCTCCACGGCATTTTCCAGGGTTGCAGGTAACTGGAATGCTGGGGTGTTATCAGTAAAATTTGTCGTCTCGACAACAAGTGTTTTGCCTTCCCAATGACCACGGGAATCACCGGACCATTTCCTCATCTCTTTTGGGAGATGTGGCCGACCATCCATTCGGACCACGCGGGCATCGTGAATCATTTCAGTAAACAATACGACATACTCTGGGGTTTGTATGATTCGCACATTGTTGTTGTATGCACCGGGTGTCATCGGTGGCCCGGAGTTAAGACCCACCAGGCAGCGTTCTGACAGGCCAAGCGACTCAGGGCCGTCCGGGCGAAACGTCGCTGGCACGGCACTATATGAAAACAGGTCGCGAACAGGCGGCCTGCGGTACAGGTTTTGTTCCACTTTTCTGGCTTGCGCCTCAGGGGTTATGTTGGGAAGACGCCCATCCGGCGGGTCAACGATTAACGAGGTTCGCAGGTCTTTATCGAGTTCTGTCCCCCAGTCCCACCAGAAAGTATTGTAGGCTCCTTCAACATCCACGGTGGATTCATTGTCGCGGTTATCCACATCAAGCACTTTGACTGTCTGCTCCCGAAAGACATAGGCTTCTTCTTCAGTCAGCATTGCCTTGTCTTTGAGCGCAGGAGGACGCTCGAACGGGGTCAGCGTGCGATAGTCCCAGATCCCCTGCAGATCAGGATTGCCCCAGGGCGTACTGCCTGGTTCATATTTTTCGGATTCAGCGGCGATAACGAGATGCACAGGAAAAGTGAGTGCGATTGTTAATGCGGTCAGGGAAAGGAATTTAAAGCATCGATTCATTTCTGGGCTCCGTTCGGAATGATCAAGCTGAGGTCAAGTTACCACAGAGAATCGGCAATGGCTCGAAAATTTTCTGGCTGGCTTTGATCTGACATTAATTCTCCTGATCAGTGACCGGAATTCATAAACTCAGGGTGGTTTCAGGGTAGGTTCAGGATAGTTTCTTGAAGGCAGCAATATAGCAGGCTGCACCAGGGTAAAGCCCGGTAATAGCGTCCGTGAGCGATGTCATTCAGATGAGAGCTCGACTTTGATGACCGCGTAAAGCAAATTCTGATTAACGGTTAAAAAAATGCCCGTCTGATTGATTCAAACGCCTGCCTTTTGACTGTTTGGTCAGTATACTCAGGCTCTTATGGTTAAACAGGATCAGGCGGGCATGACCGATATCGTAATCAGCGGAACTGGACTATTCACACCAGCTCAGTCAATCAGCAACGATGAGCTTGTACAGGCGTTCAATAGTTTTGTTGATCTGCACAATGAAGAGCACAAGCAGGCGATTGAATCCGGAGAAATGGAACCCCTGGTGCATTCATCTTCTGAGTTTATTGAGAAAGCATCCGGCATTAAAAGTCGATATGTGATGGATAAGGAAGGCATTCTTGATCCTGCCCGCATGTGCCCGAATATTGATGAACGATCCAATGAGGATACTTCTGTGCAATGCGATATCAGCGTGGACGCTGCACGACAGGCGATGGCCATGTCAGGCAAATATGCAGCCGATATCGACGCCGTTATCGTAGCCTGCTCGAACCTGCAGAGGGCTTATCCGGCGATTGCCATAGAGGTACAGGAGGCACTGGGCATCGAGGGCTTTGGTTTTGACATGAATGTTGCCTGCTCGTCTGCGACATTTGGCATTCAGCAGGCTAAAGACAGCATAGCCAATGGTAGTGCTAACTGTGTTCTGGTGATCAATCCGGAGATATGTTCAGGCCATCTCAATTTTCGCGACCGTGATGCTCACTTTATATTCGGTGATGTCTGCACAGCAGTGATTGTGGAAAGGGCAGATCAGGCCACGGGAGAAGACCAGTATCAGATTCTAGGCAGTCGTCTTCAAACGTCCTACTCGAATAACATCCGTAATAACTTTGGATTCCTCAACAGGGGTGACGAGAGCGGAGTCGGTGAACCTGACAAATTGTTCAAACAAAATGGCAGGAAGGTTTTCAAGGAGGTCTGTCCAATGGTGGCGACACATATCATTGATCATCTTGGAGATCTGGGGCTTGAGGCTGAGTCACTCAAACGCATGTGGTTGCATCAGGCGAATCTGAGCATGAACCTGCTGATCAGTAAACGTGTGCTGGGAAGGGAAGCGACCGATGATGAGGCACCAACCATTCTAGATGAATATGCCAATACGAGTTCAGCGGGATCAGTAATCGCGTTCCATAAACATCGAGCTGACATGGTTGCCGGGGATGTCGGTATCCTCTGTTCATTCGGGGCTGGGTACAGCATCGGCAGTGTTGTACTGAAGAAAATCTGACTGAATACTAACAGCAACGGCGCTTGGATTTATCATCACACTGGATTGCAGTTTTTGATTATATATGCCAGCTTTATGCTTCTGTTCTTGTTTCGAGTGCCTCATTTGAATACTGTTCTGACATCATGGCATGTACACCCGGGATCTCCAGCTTCGACGGGTTGTACCAGGGCAGATAGGTTTTCAGAACATTACCCAGTAACTTGAGCAGGGCAGTTCGCTCCATCTTTTTCTGTTCTGCAGTTTTAACGGGCTGCTGATCTACCAGGTCTTTGTCCGGGCAGTTTTCTCGAATAAACTTCGCGAATCTGAATACATACTTGAAGAAGTGATACTGCCCGTACATACCACCAATCAATCTGTAGAAGTAGCCACCGTATAGATGGTGATAGATATCGAAAGTTACGGTACGATGCTCAACTTCCTCTGTCGCATGCCACTTAAAGAGTCTTTGCATCCCGGAATCGGAGGGTTGAGGTGCATCAAGTCCCTGCCTCGCAAGTGCACAGGTTGCAGCCTCAAATCCTTCTGCGTAGGCGAGGTTAAAGCGTAAAGACATGGTCTTGGTATAACGCTGGTAGTCTGCTTCCATATCGTCTTCGATCTTTTTCAATCCGGCGTATTCCGGGTAGGTTGCCCTGAGAATGTCATTCAGTTTTCTGTGCTGTCTGAAATGCTGGGCTTCCTGGCCGATAAACTGCCTGACATCACGCTTTATTCTCTCGTCCGTTGCGAATTCGAGCGCAACGCGCATTGTGCGAATGAGATAGGGCTCAAGATAGGGTAGCGTCATAGAGAGACCGAGACCCTGGGATAAGGTTCCAATACTGGCTTTCACTTCTTCCGGGTCAAGTTCAAATTCCATAATCCTGACGGGCATTTCACTCATTTCCTGGTCCTCGAACTATCTATCTGCATCATATGAATAAGGTGAATGTTGGTGGTGTTGGCTGATTTGTTTTAGACACCAGTGAGAATCCTAGCAGTTTGTTTTGATATGGAGCTGATTTATATCAATTTCTCCCGGATAACGGAGAATATCGAGTATTGGAGTGGACGATATAATTAGAAGTCCAGACTCGGAACATCCTGCCCGGTTTCATTTTTCTCTGAGGTCATCACATTAATGCATAATGACAAGTCAAATACGGAGGCAACTATGGATGGATCAAAAAGTAACAAACGATCGGAGCAAAAGAAAACCAGAATCTTGGTTGTCATCATTTCTCTGATTATAGGAATCGCTGGATTTTTCACCGTCGATAAGAACAACAGCGTCTTTGCTGCGGAGAAAGGGCAGCAAGCTGGCAGCGATGTGAGTGAAGACATTCGAGCAGTTCAAGAACTGGTTGCAGCGTTCAACAGCAGAGACATAGACGCCGTCATGTCATTCTTTACCGATGATGCCGTCTACCACAACATGCCCATGCAGCCCGTAAAAGGAACGAAAGCTGTGCGCGCAATGATCGCCGGGTTTATTGGTCCTGCTGAAAAACTTGACTGGGAAGTCCTCACTATTGCCCAGTCAGGAGATACGGTTCTGGCTGAACGTATTGACCGATTTGTTATTGATGGTAAAGACGTTGTACTTCCATGTCTGGGGGCCTTTGTAATGCGCGATGGGAAAGTCGCCATCTGGCGGGATTATTTCGACCTTGCCACCTGGCAAAGGCAGAATGAGCCATAGTTGAACTGTTGGCTATTCAGCTTCGAGATGATTCCAGTACTTCTCCCTCAGGCTCAGTTTTCGGATTTTGCCTGTGGCGGTCATGGGCATCTCGTCTATCACGACCATATCGTCCGGCATCCACCATTTGGCAATCTTTCCTGTGAGATGAGTGACCATTTCCTCTTTCTCAACAGACATGCCTTCCTTTAGCGTAATCATAAGCAAAGGGCGTTCATCCCATTTCTTGTGATATGCAGCAACCACAGCAGCCATGCTGACAGCCGGGTGACTGGTGACGATATCTTCTATATCGATGGAACTGATCCATTCACCGCCTGATTTGATCACGTCCTTGGAGCGATCAGTGATTTTCATGAAGCCGAACTGATCAATATGGCCAACATCACCGGTTGGGAAGTAACCTTCGTCGTCCAGCATATCGCCACCGTCTCCGTGCAGATATCCATTGGCGATCCAAGGACCTTTTACCCAGATATCACCAGAAGTTTCGCCATCGTGGGGTGCCCGGCTGCCATCTTCCAGTACTATCTTCATCTTCACGCCGTAGGGCAAACGACCTTGTTTCAGGAGTTGGACATCCTGATCTTCCGGGCTGAATTCAGCAACGGCTGGGTTGGTTCTTGAAATAGTACCCATCGGGCTGGTTTCGGTCATGCCCCAGATTTGCACGGCACTTACGCCTTTCGCACGGAAGCGATCCCGCATTGAGGTTGGCAGAGCGGTACCGCCGATCAGTAGTCGCTGCAATTGACCGAGATCCAGATTTTCTGCTTCTGCATGCTCGAGGACCATGGTCCAGATGGTTGGTACGCCACACCCTGTTGTCACCCCCTCGTCACGTATCAGTTGCAGCAGATTTGGTCCGTCCAGATGCCGTCCCGGCAGAATGAATTTAGCACCCACCATGCAGGCGCCATACGGTAAACCCCAGCTTTGTGCATGATAGAGAGGCGCGACCGGCATGACGCAATCGTGCGCTGACAGAGAGAGGTTGTCCGGCTGGGCAATCGCCATTGAGTGCAGCACTGTGGAGCGGTGTGCATATAGAACACCTTTGGGATTCCCCGTTGTGCCAGAGGTATAACAGAGACCAGAAGCGGTTCGTTCATCAAAATCGGGCCAGTTAAAACTGGGTGGTTCGTTTGCTATCAGTTCTTCGTAATAGAGCACCTCACCCAGTTTTTCAGGCTCGGGAACACAGCCCCTGTCACCAAGGATGATAAATTTCTCAATGCCCGGGATCTGATCAACAATCTCTTCTACAAGCCCGACAAAATCCTGATCGACGATCAGCACCCGATCTTTGGCGTGATTGATGATGTAAACGATCTGCTCCTGAAAGAGTCGTGGATTAACTGTGTGGCAAATAGCGCCCAATCCCGGTATTGCGTAGAAACATTCCATATGCCAGTGGTGATTCCAGGCCAGGGTGCCGATCACATCGCCGTATTTGATGCCGAGTTTAGTGAGTGCATTGGCCGCCTGTCTGGCCCTGTTTGCAAGATCCTGGTAGGTGTAGCGGAAAATGCTGCCATCCAGTAAACGAGCAACCACCTCGGTCTCACCATGGTTGGCTGCCGCGTGTTCGAGCAGGGTGGGAATGGTGAGATTGTAGTCCTGCATCAGGCCGGGATTGATTTCGTTCAAGTGTCTTCTCCCTGGATTAGGCGAAAGGTTAATAAAACACACTTTGTCTGACAGGACAAACTGATCATTTCTGTTGTTTTTACCGGCAATTGAGGCGCGTGGATTAACGCTCTGCTCGTTAATACCGAACAAGTTAGGATTTGGTATCCTCTCCAGATAGACGAATTAAAGTACTGGTGACTATGCAGTTCAGAGACGAAAAAATAGTAGATGAAGTGACTCAACGGGAATTCAGCGTAGAGGCCAATGGTGAAGAAGTACCCTGTGCAATCTGGGCGCCCGAGGGTGCCGAAGGAACGAGACCTCTCATACTGATGGGCCATGGTGGCTCTCAGCACAAGAAAATTCTTGGCCTACGTAATCGGGCAAAACAATACGCGAAAGAATTTGGTTGGGCGACGTTGTCAATTGATGCACCTGGTCATGGTGATCGTATAACCCGCGAAGAAGCCAGAAAGCTGACGGAGGAGGTGAATGCCAGGGTCACTGGCAATCCCAACGGTCCTGCGATGGACCCTTCGAGAGCAAAGGTCATGGCAGAGAGAAGTCAACGGGCTGTACCCGAATGGCAGGCGGCACTTGATGTTGCGCTAGGGTTCGACTTCATCGATAACACAGACCAGATAGGTTATTGGGGGCTATCAATGGGTACGGCCATTGGCGTACCTTTGCTGGCGGTTGAATCCCGTATCAAGTGTGCGGTGTTGGGATTAGCCGGTTTGCGTGATGAAGCCAGGGAATTTAGAGAAGCAGCAAACCGAATTACAATTCCGATCCAGTTCGTTTTCCAATGGGAGGATGCTGTGGCTACTCGTGATAATGGACTGGCCTTGTTCGATGCCTTTGCATCTGAGACAAAAACAATGCACATTAACCCTGGTGGTCATTTAGAAACGCCAGCATTCGAAGGAGATGCCTGGAAAGCATTTTTCTCCCGGTACCTGGTCGATACAGATTAAACAGGATGTTGATTTGGTTATATCTGAAGTGATCTGTTATTTGTCAGGGGAGAAGAAAGGTTGTCGGCAACAGAGATAGATGAGGTTAGTACCAGTGCTTACGCTGGTCGTGTACCGCAGTCTACCAAGTTTATATACGCCATTGGTTCAGGCGCGGAAGCAATGCTCAGTGTTGCATTTAATTCATTCAACTTTTTTTTCTATACCAATATTATGGGCATCCCGGGTACGCTGGCCGGGTTGGCCATCACGATTGCACTGTTTTTCGATGCAATAACTGATCCACTGGTTGGTGCAATTTCAGATCGATGGCGATCAAAACTCGGCAGGCGCCATCCGTTTATGTTTGCGGCACCGCTTCCGGTTATGCTCTGCCTCTTCTTCATATACTCACCACCAGACAGTTTTGACAGCTTCGGGCTGTTCCTGTGGTTAACAGTGCTCACGGTGATTATGAGATCCAGCATGACCCTGTTCCATGTGCCACACCTTGCGTTGGGTGCTGAATTATCCGCGGATTTTACCGAGCGTACCCGGGTTATGAGTATTAACACATTGATGGGTGCGCTCGGTGGTTTCGGTTTTGTTTTTCTGGCCTATTCATACTTCTTCGCCGCAACCCCCGAATTCGAAAATGGCATGTTGAATCGACCTGCATACACGAATATGGCAATTTGTGCATCCGTGACTGGTGGTTTCATCATGGTGGTATCGACGGTCTTTACCATGCAGCTCATTCCAAGACTGCCTGTTCCAAATGTGGATCTACCGCGCTTCAGCTTGCTGGAGTTTTTGCGGGATTGCAGATCTGCACTCACGAATCGCAATTACATGATGATGTTGATTGGTTATCTTCTTCTCAGTGCGACCATGGGTACCCGGGATACCATCAACATACATCTGAATACCTATTTCTGGGAGTTACTGCCAGAACAGATTCGATATTTTGCCTTGTTTGGTCTTCTGGGACCGGTGCTTGGCTATCTCGTGACTGCGAAATTGCATGACAGGTTTGAAAAGAAACCGGTGATTATTGCCGGATTGATTGGTTATCTCACCTTCGCGGTCGGACCCATCATCCTGCGGATACTGGATCTCTTTCCAAAAAATCATACTGAACTGTTGTTACCATTGCTTTGCATCAATTTTGTCATTCTCGCATCATTTGGTGTGGTACTTTTGATCAGCGCCATGTCAGCGTTAGCCGATATTGCTGATGAACAGGAACTGATTACCAATCGCAGGCAGGAAGGTATCTTCTACGCTGCACGTTCCTTTTTTGCCAAGGCATCGTCTGGTCTTGGGCATCTCCTGGCTGGTATTGCCATCGATGTTATTGAGTTCCCGGTGGGTGCAGAACCTGGCACCGTCGATGCCGATACGATTTTCAATCTTGGACTTATCGATGGCCCTGTTGCTGTTATTCCCGGTGTCATCGCCGTATTCTTTTATCTGCAATACAATCTGACCAGAAAGCGTCATGCAGAGATTCAGGCTGAACTAAAACTGCGAAATGGGGCAGGTGCTTCCGACTAATCTTTAACAAGCGAACTGTTGATACAGATTCAGGAAATAAGGTGAACCCATGATTACTAACGTCGAACATATTCTGGCACACCACGACCCGGATCATGCCTGCAACCAGGGTAGTATCGTGAGCTTGAACAACGGTGAATTACTGTTGGGATACAACCAGGAACGGGGCAGGCATCACTCGGATAGCGGTCAGTCCTGTTTCATAAAATCAGGCGATAACGGAAAGACCTGGGATGCAGATACTAACAAGGTGGTATGGCCTTGTGATGAATACCAGGGTAACTGGGATTGTGCCTTTGCCCAGATCTCCGATGGTTCGATCCTGATGCATACAAGGGTATGCAGCTTCTTGAAACCAAGCTCGCTGAAGGGTGGTTCAGATCAGGTGATTGGAGGCCCGCCGCCGGGCAGAGCAGAGCGGCTGAAAAGGCAAACCGGTTATGCCCTGATGAAATCCGAGGATCTTGGTGCAACCTGGAAGGGTCCTATCCCGGTAAATACCTCCCCTATGGCTGATTCCGGCCTGTCTCACTATATCGTTGGTGGCTCTGGCGCCGGTCATATTATAGAACTGGCAGATGGTGGCCTCTTAATGCCTCTGCACGGTTCTGAAACAAGGGAGTTCATTGCACAAAGTGGTGAGAATATTCGCTGTTTCGTTCTGCGAAGCGATGACGGTGGTGAAAGCTGGGAGTATTGGGCCACGGTTGCCTTCGATGCAGCAAATATCCTGCAGTTCGTTGAACCGGGAATGACCCTGCTGGCAGACGGCCGGTTGGTATGCATGATGCGCGTCACTGCCAGACCGGGAAGGGCTGACAATATGTGGGTAGTTCATTCCGACGATGATGGCGCAAGCTGGAGCAGACCTGAACGGACACCACTCTGGGGCTTTCCACCAGATCTGATTCAGTTGCAGGATGGTCGTGTGCTCGCGGTTTATGGTCATCGACGTGATCCTTTCGGTGTCAGAGGTTGCGTTTCTGAAGATGGTGTCAAGTGGCTGAAAGAAAATGAATTCATTATTCGGGAAGGGGGTGCTGCACCACCTTCATTTCGTCAGTACTGGCATACAGGGTACCCTTCCGTGACCCAGACTGACGATGGTACTGTAGTGGCGGCATATCATGAATACACAGAGGAAGAAGAACCGATTCAGCAAATGTGGGTTACCCGGTTCACGATATGATTAGGTATCGTTCGCTTGAAGCAGATGAAGGTCTGTTGCTCAAACAATTGAGGCTGGGGGCCTTGAAGGATTCACCCGATGCATTTAGTCCGACTTATGAAGAAAACAGTCATCATGATGATAGCTATTGGCTTGATTCAGCGAAACGCGCGGCTTCAGCACCTGGGTTTGAACTATTTATCGCTGAATCGGATGGCGAACCGTGTGGACTGGTATCCGCTTCTGCGGACAATAAAAGCGTGGGACATATTGGCGCAATGTGGGCGGCACCGCATGTACGAGGCAAAGGGGTGGGTAAAGATCTCTTGCGCAAGGCAATTCAATTTCTGGAGACCGAGAATTGCAACGAGATTGAACTGACGGTGACCGAGACCAATAAAGTCGCGATCCAGCTCTATGAGCGGCATGGATTTACTATGACGGGGGATTATGAGCCTTTGCGGGAGGGCTCGACGTTGAAAAACCTGGAGATGCGTAGACCGGTTGCCTGAAGAAGTTGAGAAAACCTGTTATCAGATTAATCTGATTCGGCTATACAGAGGGTTCGGTGTACTAGTATTTCTGATGCAACGAATGGTAATTACTTTTAGTTTCTTGAGTTTGAACCCGCATTGGGAAGATGGGGTGTTATTTCCAGAGCACGCCGGTGGTCGCAATGGCGACTCCCTTCGCTTGCTCAGGAGCCTGTAGTCTCCTTCGGCGCGCTCAGCACAGGCTTCACGCTCTTGAAATAACACCCCATCTCCCCAATGCTAACATCGTTCTTGCGGAAGATTCTGATACTACTGAGGAGAACTGATATGAGATTACCAGTGAGTAAGATCCATTCTATTCTGCATCCTCAAGCAACAGTTTTGAGGTGTTGATACCTGCCGCCATGGTGCCACCGAATCCAGGCGCCGGGAATGTCCATGCACTTGCCAGATAAAGACCAGGTACGGTCGTTTTTGGTTGTGGTCTGTGAATACTGTGGCTATCGACATTCGATGAATAGCCGTAGATCGCGCCGTTTGGGTTTTGCGTATATCTTTGCATGGTGTGTGGGGTACCGGTCTCGCATACCTCGATCCGATCTCTGATGTCTGGAATGGCTTTCTCGAGACAGTCAATCAGAAAGGCTTCCAGCGCGCGTTTCTTCTGTCGATATTCTTTCTTTTCAAGGTTCATCCATGGTTCGCCATTGGTGAGAATAGTTGAATGCAGGATTGAACGTCCGGCAGGTGAATGTCCGGGGTCAGCAAGGTTGTGATTGCAGATAATATGGGATTGGTTTCGATAGTCACCGTTGAGCGTGGCTTCCCACTGTGCATCGTGGTCGTAACTGACTTCAACGAACCTTCCTCGATCTGCAAGACCGAGTTCGGATGCGTCTCCCTTAATACCAACATAAGCCTGGCTGACGGACATGGAGATAGGCAGCTTGTCTGCAACTTCGGAATCCGTATTGGCCAGGTCCGGCTTGTCTAACAGCGTATTGAAGGTCAGTGGGGCAGATGCGTTACTCAGGACATGGGAGGCATAGTACTTTTTGCCTTTCTTCGTTTCGACACCTGTTACGGCACCGTTGGTATTTGTTGTAATTGAGGTAACTTCATTTCGGCGTCTGACCTTGCCCCCGTGCTCCTCAATGATATCGACAAAGGCGTTGGCAAGAGACTGACCACCGCCTTTGATATAGAAACAACCGCCGTGATGATAGCTGGCCCACATCTGGGAGAATAAAAAAGCCGACACAAGTGATGGGACTGAACCGATATATCCCCAGAGGGTGCAGAATATTGAGAAAACCCTTTCATCACGGATACCGTGTGATTCGACCAGCTCTTTGAGGGTGATACCCATGGCCTCAAATGCTTCTGTGCTGATCTCGGCAGAGTTGCCATCGATTTTGGACATGGTTTGGAATAGATCGATGATCTGTTTTCTCTCGTGCGGATAAGCAGCAGCCAATTTGTCTCGATATAACTGCGCACTAGCTGGCGCTTCAAAGTCATGATCAGGACCGACGGTCCTGTAGGCGATATCGAATTCGTTGAGCGAGATCTTCTTCAGTACACCCAGCTTGTCGAGAGCCTTGTAGGTGCTTCGACCTGGTTGCAGGTTGCCCGTCTGGTGCAGGGCAACGTCAAAATCATAGATGATCCTTGTGCCTTTAACCCGCCTTGGAAAATGGTGTGCATAACCGCCAGCGAAAACATGCTTCTCCAGCACCAGTACTTTCTTGCCTGCCTTCGCCAGAGTTGCCGCAGCGGAGAGACCGCCGAGGCCGGAACCGATAACGACAACATCCCAATGGGTATCCAGACTCGCCATGATTCTCTGTTTCCTCGCAGCTTAATTACAAAATCGTGATATGAACTTGCATGCCCGCAACCGGGTTAAAATCAACTATTACGTCCTTGCTGTCAAATCAGGAATGGCCAAAGAAACAGGTTGTTGGCAGACTAAAAAGTAAATACCCTGTCTAATTGTTTATTCATTTGATGTCGGCGGTGGGCCCGACTGGGGAGATCTATATGGGAGAGTTTTTTGGTAAGCAGGCCAGGTATTTTCAGGACCAGCTTGGTACCCGGGCAATGGCTGATCGAATTCGTGACTTTATTGTGCACGATGAGCTGACGGAGGAAGATATTGCCTTTATTGAATCCAGAGACTTTTTCTATCTCTCAACCGTGGATGCGAGTGGATTTCCACAATGCTCATATAAAGGTGGCAGTCGGGGATTTGTCAAAATCAAGAGTGGCAATAATTTCACCTTCCCCCTGTATGATGGCAATGGCATGTATCTTACCGCGGGTAATATCAGGGAGAATCCTCATATTGGGATGTTGTTCATCGACCACGAGAACCCACAGAAACTGCGAATAAACGGCACGGCTGAAGTCATTGAAGACCCGTCGGTAGTCTCGAAACATCATGAAGCGGAGCTTATAGTATCTGTCACTATTCGTGAGATATTTATGAACTGCAATCGATATATACACGAGGTTAAAAGGGTGCAGGATTCGCCTAACGGCCCTGTTGAGGGACGGCAGTCACCCATGGCGGATTGGAAGCAATTAGATGAAATGAAAGATGTGTTAACTAAAAAAGACTTAAGGCGACTCGACGAAGAAGGGAAATAACTGTTCTGGAATGGTATCGCTTTGAAAGGAATCTGTTTGGTTTTCGCGTTACTAGCGCTCACGTCGGTGTCTGGTTGTTCCGAAGAGGATCCGGTGGATTCCGAAGTGAGTACTGTGACGGATGAGGGTCCCTATGGAGGATATAGTGTCGGCTGGTACAAGAAGCACTGGAAAACCAGCACAACAGATCAACGAAGGTGGTGCCGACGGCAATCAGAAGATACGAGCCAGATGCAGTCATGCATCGATGCTGATATAGGCTGGAAGCAGGGTTGGAGAGACCCTGAAACCAATCCACCCAGAAGTTGGGAAGATGGACCCAATCTGGACTAACTGGATTCGATCAACCTCAGTATGTTTGCCTCCATCTGCTTTATTTCACTTCGAGTCGCCACTCTACTGATTTGAATCCACGCCCACAGCTCAACCAGTATGGCGATCAGTGAACTGAATAGTACCCAGACACCCCATTTCACGGCATCCAATACTGTCTCGGCAGCGACGAGTTCCGTAATACACCAGGCAATGGTGCCGCAAAGCACAATGCCAATTACTGACACGAAAATCACAGCGACTTTCAACCTACCCTTGAATGCCTCCACGGCTGTCTCGGGAAAAAGCTCATCCAGAACACCGTTTTGCTGCTCGAGTTCCTGTCGGATTCGTTCATCAATGCTAACCATATCTTCTCCCTTAATCTTCTCCTTCTACATACTTCTTCAATCTCGATCTCGCACGGTTCAGGCGAGATTTCACGGTTCCCGTGGAGATATCAAATACCTCGGCTAGTTCTTTTATACTCATCTCCTCCAGATAAAAAAGGTAGATCGCCTGTCGCTCGATCTCAGGTAATCGCTCCACCAGGGAAACTATCTGATTGGTGGTCGCCCATGGCATGGCTTCCGCCGATTCATCCAGTACATCAATATCCAGTGTCTTAAGGTTGTTGTCTCGTTTGCGCATGAGATCTATTGCACGCCAACGTACCGCCTTGAAGGCTCTGGCTCTGAACATTGCAGGATTCTTCAGATCACCCAATGTTCGAACTATAGTTATCCATGCGTCCTGCACAGCATCCAGTGCGAGCTGCTCGTTACGACACAGCCTGAAGGCAGAACGGAGAAGCGCCGGGTTGTAGCTGCGATAGAGTATGTTGAACGCCTTTTCGTTCCCATCCTGGGCGCGTAAGACCAGGTACTCTTCGTCAACCCTTCTTTTCACGCATTCTCCTGTGCTCAGTAAACTATTACGGAGCAACGGTGATAAAGGTTCGCAACAATAGAAAAAAAGTACTAAAAATCGGGGTCGTGCTGCTTTGTAGTAATTTTCTGAGGTCAGGTTGCGTTTGAATTCGCATTTAATCTTAAACCGTTGGTGATGGTTTCAGGGAAAGTACCGCAATCTCTATCTGGCTCAGATTAATGCCAATCGTGATTATTCACCAGCCCGGTGAACTTCTGCCAACAATTGCTTCTTTTCATCTGAAGACATCCAGCTCCCCTCAATAGCATTGTCTCGTAGCTGGCAAATTTCAGCAGCGCTGAATCCATGAATGTCCATCAATGTTTCGTATTCTTCCAGCAACGTGTTGTTAAACATCTCCGGATCATCTGTATTCACGGTTACTAACAAACCTTCATCATAAAACCTTCGGATTGGATGCTGCTCAATACTATCTATCGATGCAGTTCTTAAATTTGACAGTGGGCACATCTCCAGACACAACTGGTGTTCTCCTAGATAATCCACAAGAGACTGATCAAACCTTGCACTTGTGCAATGACCGATTCGTTCGACACCGAGTGTATCAATAGCAGCCCAGATACTCTCGGGACCTTCAACCTCTCCTGCGTGTGCAGTGGTGTGCAAGCCCATCAGCCTTGCCTCGTCGTAGACATTCTTGTATTGACCGGGTGGGTAGAATTGTTCAGCGCCGCCGAGGCCGATACCTATGATTCCGGCTTCCATGACTTCTTCTATTTCGTTAAGGCTTTGAAGCATCGTCTCGGGCTTGAGTCCGCGGATGAGATCAGGCACGAGGGCAATATTGACTTCTGGTACTCGGTCGAGACCTCTGCGCAGCGCAATTGTAATCTCCTGGATTGAGAGGTTCTTTGTCGGTGTGCCTAAATCTGCTATTTTGGATGTATGTTCAGCGGGAGAATAAAAGACCTCAGCATAGCGAATATTCTGGGATCGAAGAGATAGAGCAAACTGCTCTGCAATGAAAGTGAAGTCATCGTAGTCCCGAAGGAATTTGCTCTTCCAGATCCAGGTTTCCAGAAAATGCACAAAGTCTGTGAACTTAAAACGTGATCTGAGTGATTCAATATCGGGTACAGTTTCGTCTCCGCCATACTTTTGAATGAGCTGCCACAGCGCCTGAATTGGTATTGCGCCTTCCAGATGCAAGTGAAGCTCCACCTTTGGGAGATCTTTCAGCCAGGACGATCTTTTTTCTTTTAATTCGATAAAATCTCCTATTGTAAGAGACTCACAGCACTAACAGGTATCTGCTGCCGAGGATTCTTCGAATACCCGGCAGCATGCTCAAATCTATAGTCTGTGAACGACTTGTTTCCCATTGTCGTAAACTAGAGATCACCCTGGGTGTCTTCGGCGACGCAAACATCGACTTCAGGTCTAAAATCAAATTCTTCGCCAACGTCCTGGGCGCAGATCAGACCGTCTTCGCACTCATCGTCACTATCGCAGTCGCCCTCTCCTTCACCACAAACAGTGGTCGTGCAGTAATCGTTGCTGCCAAGTGGTTCAGAAGGATCATCGCCTGGATCTCCTGGATCACTCGGGTCAGAAGGATTTGCTTCACAGACATCCACGATCTCCCTGAATCCGTAGACAGCACCGACGTCGTTGACACAGATCAGACCTGACTGGCACTGGCCATCTCCGTCGCAGTCGCCTTCACCTGCACCGCAGAGGTTTTCAGCACAATAGCTGTCACCACCGAGAGGTTCGCTGTCATCGCCCGGATCATTCGGATCGCCCGGGTCTCCAGGATCATTCGGATCGTTGGGATCATTGGGATCAC
>CAZJRI010000027.1:6476-43271 GCA_964548025.1 uncultured Pseudomonadales bacterium | reverse complement strand
TAAGGAAGCGGCTAATATTCCCAACCTTGTTCGCCAGCTTCATGAAGTATTGCAGAATATCGACTATGAAGTATTGATTGTCGATGATAATTCTCCCGACGAGACTATCGAGGTATGTGCATCGCTTGAAAAAGAATTCCCGCTTCGTCTGATCCAGCCCGAAGGTAGACCAAGGGATCTCTCGCTTTCTGTCATCGATGGCATAGTCGCCGCAAGGCATAGTCAGATACTTGTCATGGATGCTGATTTATCTCATCCGCCGTCAATGATCCCGACAATGTTGAAAAGTCTTGAGGATTCTCCTCGCTCATTCATTATTGGCAGCCGATATGTCTCTGATGGCAGCATTGATGAAGCCTGGAGCTTCTTTCGCCATCTGAATTCGTTTGTTGCAACGATTCTTGCTCGACCACTGGTTAAGTGCTCGGACCCGATGTCAGGTTTCTTTTTATTTAATCGTGATCGCGTCGATTCGAGCGGCCTTAAACCCATCGGTTACAAAATCGGACTTGAAATCATGGTGAGGGGTGATTTTGAGTCCGTCATAGAAATACCGATTGAATTTAAGGACAGAGAAATCGGCCAAAGCAAAATGAATCTTGGGCAGCAGCTTAAGTACCTGCGCCACCTCAGACGACTATACCTTTTCAGATTTGGCGGATTCGCCGAGTTCTTTCATTTTGGTCTGGTGGGGGCCAGCGGTTTTGTTGTTGACGTTTCGTTCTACTATCTCCTGCAGATTTTTGGATTGCCACATCTAACTGCCCGTGCCCTGTCATTCTGGCCCGCAGTCAGTTGGAATTGGGCACTCAATCGAATTACCACCTTCGGTGAGCGGGCAAGAAGGCCGAAATCAAGGCAGTGGTTTGAATTCGTGCTGAGCAGTTCTCTGGGGTTCGCGATCAATTATGGGGTTTATCTTCTGCTCACCACCCGTGTTGATTTCTTCAGTCAATATCGCTTGCTCGCACTCATCTTCGGCGTCGGCAGTGCAAGTCTGTTTAACTTTGCAGCCTCAACGCTATTTGTTTACAGTGAGAAGCGAACCTAGCTTGACTGTTAAACGAGATCAGAGATGTGGATTAAGAACATTAAGTTCTGGGATGGCGTTGCAGAAGAACTCTCAGAAGCGGATGCCATTCAGATAGAAGACTCCCGGATTATAACGGTCGACTCCTCCGACGCCGTGAACGACAAATCTTCAATCGATATGAACGGCCTGGTCGCAATTCCCGGTCTGATTGATGGCCATGTACATATGTGCCTCAATCCGGATCTCAGAGACGCTCTGCTTCAGGGCGAACCGGATAAGGATACGCTATTTGGGCAAATGATCGTTCGTGCTCGTGAAATGCTAATGGCGGGAATTACAACCGCGAGAGATCTGGGCGGTGGACAATGGTTAGAGTTGACCCTGAGAGACAGGATTAATAGCGGAGATCTGACTGGGCCGAGACTCATCTGTGCAGGTCAGCCGGTGACATCAATCAAAGGCCATTGCCATTTCTGGGGTGGAGAAGCGAAGGACGTGACCGATGCTCGAAAAGTCATTGAAAAGCAAATCGCCCACGGGGTGGATCTGATTAAGATAATGGCAACCGGCGGCACGCTGACACCAGGTAGTACCCCTGCAGAGGCGCAATTTGATTCTGACAGCATGGTAGAAATGGTTCGATTTGCACAGGATCAGGATTATCTGGTTGCCGCGCACTGTCATGGCACGGCAGGGATTCGTAATGCCAGTGAGGCAGGTGTTAATACGATTGAACACTGTTCCTGGGTTGGCGACGAGGGCTGGGCCAGAGCCTTTGATCTTGATGTGGTCAAACAGATAGTGGCAAAGGGACTCTGGGTCTCACCGACCATCAATGCCGGTTGGCAACGCCGTATCGGCACAGAGATGGAAGATATCATTCGGGGTAACTATAAAAAGATGAGAGCAGAAGGCATTAAGCTGATCTCCTCGACAGATGCCGGGATTCCCAATGTACGTCACCAGGATCTGCCAAAAGCGATACCACTGCTTGCTCACTTTGCTGGTTTGTCGAATACAGAAGCGCTACGGGCTGCCACAAGCAATTGCGCAGAAGCGATCGGACTTGGAGACGCAGTAGGGCAGATCAGTGCAGGATTCGAAGCTGATATGGTCTTTTACGAACAGAGTCCACTTGAGGACCTGGGTGAACTTGTCAATCCGGTGAAAATAGTGTCGAGGGGCAAGTTTCTGGATCAGTAGTGGTCATAAAGTACTCCTCTTTTAACTAACGAACGCACCAGTGTACCTTTGTGCAGATGATGATCCCCTGTCTTTTTGGGGGGGCCTGATTCTGAAATATCATCCTGAAAGATCCTTCGAAGCACCCGCACAGCAAAGGTTAATTGAATTCTAGGTATCATAGTTTAAGCTATTGAATAATGGTCATATTGGTAGAAAATACCTGGGAATCTGTTTAGTATGGACTTCTTGACCTTTCTGGACCTGAAGTAGTGGAAAGAAGGAATTTCCTAAAGTTCTTCTCCGTAGGAACTGTAGCAGCGATGGGAAGTCGCCTGGTGTGGCGGTCGCCAGAGCAACCTGTGTCTGTCGTCTATGAAGATATGTCGACCAATCCCACAGAGATGTTCAAGTCTATCCAGTTCATGTCAACACCAGCACCTGATTCAGCAAATCTGCTGAATGCATTCAAAGCCAGAAGTTCTTCAATGCTGGTTGATACCAAAACCACCAATCTGCAGGAATATCTGCAGAAGATGCAGCACTTCGAAAATACACACTTTGAAGATATATACCTGGACCAGACCAGATAACCACTGCTCGTGAGCACTTTTAAGCGCCTCGACCGGGTTCAGAATCTGGTTGGGCATGGTAACTTCAACGTTATCAGCTTTGATGAAATGCTTCGGTTCAGCAAAAGATATGACAAGATCGGTAGATTTCCTGAGGCTGAACTACAGTTTCTGGAAGAGATTTTCGCCGACAATGTGAATCGATATGGTTTCTTTGGCGAAAAGGTCACCACCGAGATTACTTCTGTTATTCCAAATAAAGACAGAACCAAGGTGCCCTATACGGGGCATTTCCTTTTCAAAGGTGAGTCTCATCGCCTTTACAGAAAGGTAAGAAAAGATCTTGGCAGCAGTATTATCCTCACATCCGGTATCCGAAGTGTCGTCAAACAGTCGCATTTGTTTCTTGCCAAAACCATACAGTCCAAGGGCAATCTGTCCAGGGCGTCCCGCAGTCTTGCACCACCAGGTCACAGCTTTCATGGTGTGGGTGATTTTGATGTTGGCAAGGTCGGTTATGGGTCAAAGAACTTTACTACTGACTTTGCTCGCACAAGCGAATTCAAAAAGCTGGTAGATCTTGGTTATGTTGATATGCGATATCCGCAAGACAATCTGCTCGGTGTTCGTTACGAACCCTGGCATATCAAGATCGCTTAAAAAAACTGCAGCAAGCTACTGATTACCAAACAGATACCCACAACCGCGAGCAAAGTACTTGCAGGAATCGGGTATCTGATCTGAATGGTTTGTTGTTCTGACTGACTGATTAAAAAAAAGAGCTTGGCGATCTCCTTGTCTGACAAGGAACTGAGATAAGCGGATTTTCCCCGATACATATCGAAGCTGTGTATAAGGCATACGATACCCAGCCACATTAGAAAAAAGCCAGAGAGTGCCGAATGGTCTTCCTCAAACTGGTAGTTAATCCAAACAATGAGTCCTAACAGTATCTGACCGATATCAAAACTGTCGGCGACCAGCCTGAAGTTCGAAAATAAAGAAATACGCTGTGCCAGATTGAGGTGTAGTCTGGGAAGGTAAAGAAACAAGAAAATAATCAGAACATAAGTCAGGAAGGAAGTGGTGAGTTGCAAATGCCGCTTGAACATCTCGTTGGTAGAATCGGAGGCTATCACCAGCAGCATCATTCCTGCGAGTGCGGTTGCGGTGACCAGAATCCCCGAGTAGTTGATCCTGGTTGCCCATCTGGGTGAAACCCCCATTGAAGAAGCGAATATGGCGGTTGTAGCCAAGGCACAACCAATTAACAACACTGTGATCAGTATGTTATAGGCAGTCTGATCCCAACTCTCGAATGAGAATCCGATGCCGCCTGTCGCGACGAAATAAAAACCCGCAATGGCAAGATAGGTGGCGATAGCAGGGATAGATGAAGGGACTTCAGCTTCATTCGACTGCCAGTCAATCTGATCACTCAGGTTTGCGATCTGCCGGATACTCAATCCGGTAACCGATGCCAGTGTATTTTCCGATGAAATGGGCTCCACTTCATCGCGGTATTTGATTATTTTCGCAGCCCTTTTTGGACCTACAAGTTTAAGCTGTTGTAGTTCTTCGGCGGTTGCCTCGTTAATCTTAATCAGCGAAGATGCCCTTAATAAGAATGTGATGCTCATCATACACGGTAAACGAAGCCGGTAGCGGGTAGGACGAAGCGGAATCAAGAAGTCGTTGTTGTCTTTGTATCGAATAACCAATATTGATCGGATTGAAAGTTTTGGGGGGGAAAGATGGAAGAGTCTAACTGGTGGTCAAAGTTGTTTCTCATCAGTGCCTGCATATCGGTATTTCTTCTGGTATCTGGTCCGCTTGGGTACAAATATGAATTTACAGCATTATTGCCGTCACTGGTTTCATTGCTTGTTGCACTCGCCGGGGCTTCGATTGTGTTTGTTGCGGCGCTGATCATGCTGATCGTTGCAATAAAGAATGGCCTGACGATTGATCGCAATATTATCCTGATCTCCATGGCCATCTGCCTGATCCCGATAGTCGTCATGGGGCCACAGATAAGCAAGGCAAGAGGTGTACCGCCAATCCATGACATCAGCACAGACACCGAAGATCCGCCGGAATTCAATGTGGTAGTTGGCCTGCGGGAAGGCGCACCAAACGATCTTGTCTATGAACTTGAAGGCTCTCCTGAGAAACTGGCCGAGACCCAGATCGCGGCCTATCCGACGCTCGAAACCCGGGCGTCTGATCTGTCAGTGCCCGATGCAGTTAACCGTGCTGCAGAGATACTTGCCGATCACGGTCTCGAAATTGTCAATACTGATATTGAAGCTGGTCTTGTGGAGGCGACAGCGACAACCTACTGGTTTGGTTTCAAAGATGATCTGGTCGTTCGTGTCAGGGAAACGGCTACCGGGTCAGATATAGATGTACGATCAGTATCGAGAGTCGGTCAAAGTGATATCGGCGCTAATGCGGCGCGAATATCACGTTTTCTGAATGATTTCTAATCAAGCTTCTTGCGTAATAGTTCATTAACCTGCTGCGGGTTAGCTTTACCCCTGGTTTCTTTCATGATCTGACCCACGAAAAAACCAAGCAGTTTTGTCTTTCCGGCCTTGTATTGTGCTACCTGATTCGCGTTGTTCTCGATGACTGAATTGATCAGAGGTTCCAGTTGATCCGTATCAGAGACCTGCATCAGTTCATTTTCTTCGATGTAGGTTTTAGCGGTCTCAGCCTCTCCCTGCCACAAAGCTTCGAATACGGTTTTGGCTATTTTTCCAGAGATTGAGCCATCGCTGATCCTGGCAATCAGATAGCCGAGTTCGTTGGCGGTAACCGGTATCTCATCGAGGCTGGTGGCCTCCCGGTTAAGCTGTGCCAGAAGTTCCACCCTTACCCAGTTTGCAGAAAGTTTCGCGTCGCCGCTTTTTTCCACGACCTCCTCGAAATAATCAGCTAGCTGACTGCTGGCTGTGAGTGACTGTGCGGCGTCTTCTGCGAGCCCGTAGTCCCTGATGAATCGATCTATTTTCTGCCCGGGTAACTCAGGCATCTTCAGTCTTATCTCATCGATATAAACTTCATCGATGATAACGGGCAAAAGATCTGGTTCAGGGAAATAGCGATAGTCAGTGGCTGTTTCCTTCCCTCTCATGGGGCGGGTTTCATCTTTGTCCGGATCGTACAGACGGGTTTCCTGTCTGACCCGGCCACCGGATTCCAGCAGCGCTATCTGACGCTCAATCTCGAATTCAATAGCCCGTTCCAGAAAGCGAAATGAGTTGACGTTTTTTGTCTCTGTTCTCGTACCGAGTTCTGTATCCCCTATCTTCCTGATTGAGACATTGGCGTCACATCGCAATGATCCCTGTGACATTTCGCCGTCTGAGACACCAAGATAGGTAACAAGTTGATGGATCTGCTTTGCGTATAAAACGGCTTCTTCGGACGAGCGCATATCGGGTTCCGAGACAATTTCAAGCAATGGTGTCCCCGCACGATTCAAATCGATACCGGTTGAGCCGTGAAAATCCTCATGTAGCGATTTACCGGCATCCTCTTCAAGGTGTGCCCTCGTGATGTTGATTGTCTTGGCTTCACCACTTGATAGCAGAATCTGTATCTCTCCTGATTCCACTATGGGCAGGCTGAGCTGCGTGATCTGGTATCCCTTGGGCAGATCGGGGTAGAAGTAGTTCTTCCTGTCGAAGACTGAGCGGTGATTGATTTCGGCGCCAACACCTAATCCAAAGGTGACGGCTTTTTCATAAACCTCTTCATTAACAACAGGCAAAACGCCGGGCATACCAAGATCAATTGCACAAGCCTGCGTATTCGGCTCAGCTCCAAATTTGGTACTGGCAGCAGAGAATATTTTCGATTTTGTCGACAGTTGGACATGAATCTCGAGTCCAATGACAACTTCCCAGTCCATTCTAGCCATTTGTAATTCCTGGTGCTTGTTTGTGCCAGTCGGATTCGAGCTGAAACTGGTGGGCAAGGTTCAATATGCGTCCTTCATCCAGGTAGTTTCCGATAATCTGAAGGCCGAAAGGCAGACCCTCGCTGATTCCAGCCGGTATGGAACAGGCCGGGAGTCCCGCCAGATTACTGGTGATGGTATAGATATCCTGCAGGTACATCGAGATCTGATCACTGGTCTTCTCGCCAATCTTGAAAGCGGTTGATGGTGTTGTCGGTCCGATTATCAGATCAACATCATTGAAAGCGGTAAGGAAGTCATTCTTGATCAGTCGCCTGATTTGCTGAGCCTTTCTGTAGTAGGCGTCGTAATAACCAGCCGACAGTGCAAAACTGCCCACCATGATTCGTTGTTTTACCTCTCGACCGAATCCTTCACTTCGGCTGCGTTTATACAGGTCACCGATATCGGAGGGATTCTCACATCGATAGCCGAATCTTACGCCGTCAAAACGTGACAGGTTGGCAGATGCTTCAGCAGGTGCAATCACATAGTAGGCGGGGATGGCGTATTTTGTGGTCGGCAACTCGATATCTTTGAAAACCACGCCCGCTTTTTCCAGTTGTACGATAGCCGCTTCAATGGCTTTTTCGATATCCGGGTTTAAGCCTTCACCAAAATGCTCCCGGCATATCCCCACACACAATCCGCTGATTGAGTTATCCAGATAAGATGTATAGTCAGGCACTGGTTCGTTCAGGCTGGTTGAATCCCTGGGATCGAATCCTGCCATCTCGTTGAGCAGCAGGGCCGCGTCTTCGGCACTCATCGCCAGCACACCAGCCTGGTCCAGGCTTGAGGCATAGGCAATCATCCCCCACCTGGAAATTCGGCCATAGGTTGGTTTAAGACCTGTTATGCCGCACATTGATGCCGGTTGGCGAATCGAACCGCCTGTATCTGTGCCTGTGGCGGCCGCGCACATTTGCGCTGCGACAGCAGCGGCAGAACCGCCTGAAGATCCGCCTGGCACCGTGTCGGTTGACCAGGGATTCCTGGCAGGGCCGTAGTAGCTGTTTTCATTGGATGAACCCATGGCGAATTCATCCATATTTGTCTTACCGAGCGTGATCGTTCCCGCGAGTGCTAACTTTTCGACCACTGTTGCGCTATAAGGGGCAATGAAGTTATCGAGAATTCGTGAGCCTGCGGATGTCTTTACTCCCTCGGTGCAGAATATGTCCTTGTGAGCAATTGGAATACCGGCAAGCGTTGGCGCGTTTCCAGCTTCACGGGCATTGTCCATGGCTTTTGCCTGATCCAGCGCCTGATCCGGTGTGGTGGTTATATAAGCGTTAATGTCACCATCAATTCGCTTGATTTGATCGAGGTAGTCGGTGGTGAGTTCGACGCAGGAATATTCCTTTTGATCGAGCGCAGACAGCATCTCTTTAATAGATTGATTCGATTTCATGACTTGAGAGTCCTTATTCCACGACTCTTGGTACGAGATACAGTCCGTCGGAAGTCTCCGGGGCGATTTCGTGATATTTGCTCCGTTGGTCGGATTCGCTGACAATATCGGCCCGCAGTCTTTGTACGCCATCCAGCGGGTGGGCCATCGGTTCCACGCCGTCGGTATCAACAGCACCCATCTGCTCGACTAGATTCAGGATATTGCTCAGGCTTTCGACATATGCCTGCATGTGTTCCGGCAGAATTTCAAGCTGGGCCAGTTCAGCAATACTTGTGACGACTTCTTCATCAACGATCATGGTTGTGACTTCTGTTATGGATTGGATTGAAAATTGAAGGTTCAAAGGCGACGCATGCTAATCAGGTTTGGAAAAATCTGCAATCCCGTCTGTAATATTCCTGAATCAAGCCTTATGGCAGCCTTGATAATTCAAAACTGACCCCAATATGGCTTATTATGCAATTTTTCGGAAAAATGCTACCTTTATTTTGTAAAAAATTTTTCATAAATGATAGAGTTGCGAATGTTTTTGAATCCAATTAATAAGGCGCATTCATGTTCAAGAAACTGAGGGGGATGTTCTCCAATGATCTTTCAATAGATCTTGGAACAGCGAATACTCTCATCTATGTTCGCGAACAGGGAATCGTGCTGAACGAACCTTCGGTAGTTGCGATCAGAAACGACATTAACAATCAAAAAAGTGTAGCTGCAGTTGGCATAGATGCCAAACGCATGTTAGGTAGAACGCCGGGCAATATCACTGCTATCAGACCGTTAAAAGACGGGGTTATCGCCGATTTTCAAGTGACCGAGAAGATGTTGCAGTATTTCATCAAAAAAGTTCATGAGAATTCCCTGGTGAGACCGAGTCCCAGAGTCCTGGTAAGTGTGGTCTGTCAATCAACCGAGGTGGAAAGAAGGGCGATTAGAGAGTCAGTCTTAAGTGCTGGTGCAAGGGACGTTCTGCTCATCGAAGAACCGATGGCTGCTGCTGTTGGTGCTGGTCTGCCGGTTCATGAAGCTGTGGGTACAATGGTTGTCGATATTGGCGGTGGCACCACCGAGATAGCCGTGATATCACTTAACGGCGTCGTCTATGCGCAATCCGTTCGCGTGGGTGGGGACAGGTTTGACGAGGCTATCACTGCTTACGTCCGCAGAACCCAGGGCAGCCTGATTGGTGATGCGACGGCTGAAAGAATCAAGCAGGAAATCGGCACGGCATTTCCGTGCAGTGAGGTACGAGAAATTGATGTTCGCGGGCGAAATCTGGCAGAAGGTGTTCCCCGCAGCTTTACCCTGAATAGCAACGAAATTCTGGAGGCATTACAGGAACCTTTATCGGTCATTGTGCAGGCAGTTAAAGGAGCCCTGGAAAAGACACCACCGGAGCTTGCAGCAGATATTGCCGAGAGCGGGCTTGTGCTGACAGGTGGCGGTTCGCTTCTGAGAGAACTTGATCGACTTTTGTCCAACGAGACAGGGTTACCGGTCATAGTTGCTGAAGATCCATTAACCTGTGTTGCAAGGGGTGGAGGCAGAGCCCTTGAGATCTTGAAAGACAGAGGAGATAGCGATCTACTTTCAATTCAGTAGTTGATTGTGAATTGAGGAACAAGTAGACGGAAATAAAAAACCAGGATTACTGCTATTAAGTCACTTTTCTTAGAAGAGACAACTATAGGGTATAAAATGCTGGGCCTCAGCATATTATCCATCGCTCTGATGGTGGTCGATCACCTGTCTGATTTTCTCGACGATGTCCGAAGCGGACTCGCAATTCTCGTGACACCCATTGTAATCGTTGCAGATTATCCCAATCAGACAGCCGATGCAGTTCAGGAGGTATTTGCCACCAGAAACGATCTGCAATCCCAGATTGGATCCCTGGAACGCGAATTGCTCTTGTTAAAAGTGAAGACAGAGAAGATGGCTGCACTGACTGCAGAAAACAATCGCTTGCGTGACCTTTTGGGTTCAGCCGCTAAATTGCAGGACAATGTTCTCGTGGCCGAGTTGGTGGGTGTAGACCCTGACCCGAATCGCCATGAAGTCGTCATTGATAAAGGATCGACCAACGGGGTATTTGTCGGCCAGCCGGTGCTGGATGCACAGGGATTAATGGGGCAGGTTATCGAGGCCAGCGTCTTGACCAGCCGGGTGCTGTTGATAAGCGATCAATCCCATTCAGTGCCCGTTCAGGTGGTACGAAGTAACCTCAGGTTGATAGCATCTGGAACAGGCGCCACTCGACAGCTTGAGCTGATGCACTTGCAGGATACGGCAGATATACGCCAGGGCGATCTGCTGGTGAGTTCCGGGTTGGGTGACAGGTTTCCGGTTGGATATCCGGTTGGTATCGTCAATCGCATTGAACATGATCCTGGCGAGCCCTTTGCAACTGCGACTGCGACGCCCAGCGCTTTGCTGGATCGGAGTCGCCATGTGTTACTGGTATTCACGGAGGGGCAGATGTTGAGTGAGCCCAGGGAGGGTGCAGATGGCAGCGGTAGTTGACGTCAAAGGTAATGGACTCTGGGTCATTGCACTGACACTTGCTATCGGAATGCTATTCAGTGTCATTTCCCTGCCTGATACGCTGCCCTGGGAATTGGGATACCTCCGACCCCAGTGGGTGGTATTGGTACTTATATACTGGATCATCGCATTACCACAGCGTGTAGGCATCATTATTGCCTGGTCGATCGGATTATTAATGGACGTGCTGATGGGTAGTTTGCTGGGACAGCACGGGATTGCTTTGATCGTTGTTGCCTATATTGCAACAAGCTTGTACCAGAGACTTAGAATGTTCGCTGTCTGGCAGCAGAGTCTGGTTGTCTTTGCTATCGTTGGGCTCAGTCAGTTGATTAATTCGTGGATTGAGAATATCGCGGGATTGTCTGAGTGGAATCTGTGGTATCTGCTGTCTGCTTTTGTAAGTGCACTGCTGTGGCCCTGGGTATTTTTGCTGCTGCGCTATCTACGACGGTTCTTTAATGTGACATAGCGTGCAGAACCTGCAATCAAGCGCACGGGATGAGTTTTATGATGTCATATTTGAAATTGAAGGGAAGAATTGAGTGCCTTGATAGCGGATGGTCATGCAGAAGCTGATCCTGGCATCCGGCTCGCCGCGTCGGGCGACTCTGCTTGAACAGTTGGGATTGTCATTTGAAGTGATCAGACCGGTGGTCGATGAGACGAGACATCCGGACGAGACCCCGCAGACGTATATAAAGAGGATGTCTGATACCAAGTTCGAGAGCGTGACCAGCACCAATTGCCTCTCTGACGAAGATGTGGTGATTTCTGCGGACACGGTTGTGGTTCTGGGCGGCAAGGTACTTGGCAAACCTTCCGACAGGGATGACTGCCTGGAAATGCTCCTCAGTCTGTCCGGCAACTCCCATAGCGTGCTTACGAATGTAACACTCGGCAGGATGACAGGACCGCCAATCACATTTTGTGTCGAAACTATTGTCAGATTTCGTAGACTAAATCTAAATGAATGTAATGCCTATTGGCAGACAGGCGAACCTTGCGATAAAGCAGGTGGATACGGAATTCAAGGCAAGGGTGCAATTTTCGTAGAGTCAATTACAGGGAGCTACAGCAATGTGGTTGGGCTCCCCCTTATGGAAACAGCTGATGCGCTCGCGGCATTCGGCGTATCCCCGCTGATGGCGGTGTGACAGGCATCCATGAGACAGCCCGACAGGTGGGGCAAATTTATATGAACAGAATTTATTATTGGACAGGAAGTAACTCGGCATGGCCGAAGAAATCATTATCAATGTATCGCCACATGAAACCAGGGTAGCTGTTGTTGAACAGGGATTATTGCAGGAAATATCAATAGAAAGAGTTCATACCCGAGGAACGGTAGGAAATATCTACAAAGGGAAGGTCTCCCGGATATTGCCTGGGCTGCAGAGTGCATTTGTCGAGATCGGTCAGGCAAGGACCGCGTTCATGCATATCACAGATCTCGTGGAATCACAGGATTCCGAGGGAAATACCCGGCACAAGTCCACGGACTATCCACCCATCAATCAGATTTTGCATGATGGTCAGGATATTCTGGTGCAGGTGACTAAAGAACCCATTAACACAAAGGGTGCAAGAGTCACAGCGAGCATCTCGCTCGCATCCCGGTACCTTGTGTATATGCCTGGGTCCAGGAGGATCGGGATTTCGCAGCGAATCGAAGATGATGAAGAAAGACAGCGATTAAAGGATATCCTTGAGCGGATTCATCTGCCAGACAGTGCCGATGGATTTATCGTTCGCACAGCATCGGAGAGGGCGAGTGAAGAGGAGATACTGAAAGATGCTGAGCTGCTTCGGTCAAGATGGCAATCGGTGCAGGATGAATCTTCTTCTGCAAATGCTCCGGCCCTGGTTTTTGAAGACCTGCCCCTTCACTTGCGGGTTATGCGGGATATCATAAATCGGGAGACAGTCAGAATCCTTGTGGACAATAAGAACATCTTCTCGATCCTGGGACGATTTCTGAATGATTTCATTCCAGAGAAGGCGGATTGTCTGGAATTATCTTCTCTGACCACGCAACTGTTCGACGCTCACAACCTGGAAGATCAGATTGAAGCGGCGCTTGAACAGAAAGTGCCACTAAAATCCGGCGGTTATCTAATCATTGATCAGACAGAGGCTATGAACACCGTGGACGTAAATACGGGTACCTTTGTGGGGAGACGCGACCTGGAAGATACCATCTACAGAACGAATCTTGAGGCCGCGGCAGCAATACCAAGGCAGCTAAGACTCAGGAACCTGGGTGGAATAGTGATCATCGACTTTATTGATATGATCAATGAGGAACACAAACGACAGGTCCTTCGTACTCTCGAGAAAGGCCAGCAGACGGATAGAGTGAAATGGAATATCACGGAGATTTCCGAACTCGGTCTGGTGGAGATGACTCGAAAAAGAACCCACGAAAGTCTCCAGAAGATGATGTGTGAACCATGCCCGCACTGTACGGGCAAAGGTTATATCAAAACAGCGGAATCGATATGTCTCGAAATATTCCGTGAGATTCAGAGGCGATCACGGGATTTCGTGGACAATGACTGTCTGATCATGGCAACCCAGGCGGTGGTGGACCGGTTACTGGATGAAGATGCCGGTTGCATCTCTGATCTGGCAAAAGCGCTAGGTACGGGAATTGGATTTCAAGTGGAAACCAGCTATACCCGTGAACAGTTTGATGTTGTTCTAGCAGTTCGCCGCTGATAATGTTCTTTCACGTCAGCAGAAGAGTCTTGATAACCTCTACCCAGGGGACGTTACTCTTTGTTCTTTGTCTGGCAGCCCTTTATGTCACGATCGGGCGAATATTCTTTAGCGGTATTGATCAATATCAAACTGACATTGAAGAGCTGATAACTGATGCGCTCAATGTGCCTGTCTCAACAACGTCGATGGAAGGAAGCTGGTCCTACTTCGATCCAAAATTGATTGTTCGTGGCGTCAAAATTGGAGATCAGGAATCTCCAGCGATTCAACTCGATCAGGTGGTGATAGAACTGGATATGCTGACATCACTTCGTCGTCGGGTACCTGCAATCAGCACTATGGAATTAGTGGGGCTGCGAATTGGTGTCCAGAGAGACGATGCAGGTAAATGGTTCATCCCCGGCATGCCCAGGTCGAGTGAGCCGTTCGATCCCGGGCCAATATTCGATTCTATTTCCAATATCAGTGCGATGAAGCTGGATGATGTCAGTATTGACGTCACCGGGCGTCATAGCCACTTTGTCGTCAGTAGCATTGCTGATCAACCGCTCCTGCTCAGAATAGACGACGGAATCAGAACATTGTCCTGGTCGCTCCTGCTTAATTATTCAATTGAGCATTCAACCCAGAATGCACAGTTCAACCTCATGGGTCAGTATCAGGGAATACCAGGGGAAGATGACTACTGGGCAAACTTGTACCTGCAACTGCCAAGGGTGGAACTGACGGAATTTCTTCCTCCGATTGAGCTTGGTGAATACAAACTATCAAATCTCGATATCAGGGGAGACTATTGGTTCGATGTAAAAGGCCTTGATATTGCGATCAGGGGTAATTCAACTGTTGACACCGTCGGCATTGAAAATGACCAGAATCAGCTTGAATTGATCGGTGACGCCGGGATTATTTTCGCCGCGAGGGGTAATCCCAACTACGGGGGGGAAATCACCATCGAGTCATTTGAGGCTACCGTCATGGAAGAGCAGGCGAGTATCTCCGGGGTGAGTCTGGCCTATGAGACAGATGAAGCGCAATTTGAGATTGCAGCGAATATCCCCGGGCTGTCAGTTGAGAAGATTGCGAGTATCTTAACCAACATGGGGAATCAGCTCTCGCTTGAGCCTGTTGTTGACGCTGTAAATACCCTGGATCCTCGCGGTGAGATCAGGGAAATACTGATCCATCATGCATCCGAAGGTGGAAACACCAACTTGAAAGTTACCGGCTTGCTGGACGGTGTCCAGATCAACGCATTCAAAGGGGTTCCGGCGTTCTCAAATCTGGATGGATTTTTCTCACTGACACCACAGCAGGGATTCGTCGATGTGCATAATGATGATCCTTTCATATTGAATTTCAAGAGAGGATTCAGCCAGCCATGGCCCTTTGATTCGGCGCATACCCGGCTGAATTATTCTGTTGGCAGCAACGACATTAAACTCAATACCGGACTGATTGAGCTGGTGAAAGGTGAGGTTATAGCAAGGGGGCGAGTATTCCTGAATTTCCCCCCGGACATTCCCGACCATAACTGGGGCATGGAGGTTGGCGTAATTAAAATGGAACTGCTGGATGCACACAGGTACCTGCCGAAAGCCCTTTCACCTGAATTGAAGGCATGGCTTATGGAGTCGGTTCTTGGCGGGGTGTCAGATGAAGCGGCCATTATCATGCACGGCTCGCTCGCTGCAATTACACCCAAAGAACAAAAAGCCCATGAAATATTCCTCAAGGTCAAAGATACGATTCTGGATTATAGTCCCGACTGGCCACGCGTGGATGATCTTGAAGCAACCGTCTACGCAGGCAATACAGAGGTATTTTCGGATGACGCCACGGGAGTCCTGCTGGACAGCCGTGTGGTTAATGCTTCTGTATTGGTGCCAATAAATAAGGCGGCAGAAGTAGATACCGTTTTGATTGACGGGAAGCTTGTGGGAACGATAGCCGACGGCATTCGTCTTTTGACTGAAACTCCTCTCCTTGAATTGACCAACAATATGGCTGAGGGTTGGATCGGATCAGGTGAAATGAGAGGCAATGCGAAACTCAACGTGCCGCTGGGCACCAGATCTAATGAAGATACCCACGTCGATGTTCACGTCATGCTTAATGATTCTGACATTTATATGCCTGTTTTTGATCTTAATGTGAACGGATTCAACGGGACATTCGATTACGAATCGAATACAGGGTTAGCTTCATCCGGTTTCACTGCGAATCTATTTGGAAAAGCCGTCGAAGGAAATGCAGAAACAGTAGGCAGTGGTGAAAGTGGTCATATCGAACTTCGCTTCAACGGAACGGTAGACGTTAATTCTCTGTATCAGTGGTCGGACCAACCGCTGCTCACCCGGGCTTCAGGGATTATGAGCTATAAAGCCAGTTTGAATGTACCGTTTGGCGACAAGAACAAAGACACTGTATTTGTTGAAGCTACGTCTCAAATGGAGGGCGTTGATATTGACCTGCCTTCGCCCATGGGTAAAAGCTCAGAAGAGAGCACAGCCTTTTTCTACCGGCATACTATTCTTGATCATGGGTATCTGATTGAATTAAGTCAGACTGATCAGGTTAACGCCTCGTTGAAAATGTTAGATGATGCGATTAGCGGCGGGAGGATTCACTTCGGAGACAGTCCAATGGGGGCTGTTACATTTGACAGGATGAAAGTTACCGGTGCGATAAGTAACGTCAACTATGAAGAGTGGGAGCGTCTCTCGGAAGATCTGGACGCAAGGTCCAGCGTTTCGCTTCAGACTGAGCTGGTTGAAACACTCGAGTCAATAACTGTTGATGTGGGTGCCCTGGATACTTTCGGCTTTGTTTTGGATGATGTTAAGACGAGAGTGACCAGAGGACTCGATGCATGGGACTACCAGCTCCAGAATCAGATGTTGAGCGGAGTTGTCACTGTTCCTGACCAGGATGATCTTCCCCTTGGGATTAATCTGGATTTCATAAGATTTGATGATGACTCGGGAGAGAATGCTGATCCGCTTGAGGATATTGATCCGAGTGAACTCATCGCTGCAGATTTTCAGATTACCAGTCTGATAGTTGACGGAGAGGACTATGGAAGCTGGGCATTCAACTACAGACCCAGTTCGTTTGGTGGCATATTTGAATCTTTGGATGCTAATGTCCGGGGGTTGCGAATAGAAGGTGAAAACCAGGCTTTCTGGCAGGCGTCAGAAGGATCACACAGAAGTGGTTTCAAAGGGACGGTTCGAATACCTGACCTTGCTTTGGCGCTTGAAAACTGGGGACTTGCATCGAGTATTGAAGGAGAGAATTTCAGATTCATCTCTGATGTATCCTGGCCGGGTACACCCGCCATGGTAGCGCTTGAGCTTCTGACAGGGGATATACGCCTGAGGGAAGGAAAGGGGCTGTTTGTTCAGGCAGATAGCAATGTGGGTGCGCTGAAACTGTTGGGGATATTTGATTTTGCGTCACTGGGGAAGCGGTTCACGCTGGACTTCTCAGATGTTGTGGACAAAGGATTCAAGTTTGACAAAATCAAAGGATCGACACGTTTCAAAGAAGGCATGGTTGATGTAACAGAGCCAATTGTTATTGAGGGGGCATCCAGCATATTCAAGGTTGGTGGTCACGTTGATCTCTCAGATCGATCACTCGACAACGATATGATAGTAACCCTGCCTTTTAATCGGAACCTGCCCTGGTATGCCGCCTACTCGGCAATTGCCGTGGGACCGTTAACCGGTGTCGGTGTGTTTATAGCGCAGAAGATTTTTCAGAATCAGATTGATGCTATCAGTAGTGCTAAATACAAGATTACCGGTACTATTGATGAACCCAATATCGAATTTGTCGCAATTTTTGATGACTCGGTGAGGGATGCGGCAGAAGATGCCGACGATGTCCCCACAGGGGAATAGATGCCAAAGATCGCCCTGGTTCAGATGATAAGCAGTGCTCAAGTCGAGAAGAACCTGGATCGAGCGGGTACCCTCATAAGAGAGGCTGCAACGGAACAGGTCGATGCGGTTTTTCTGCCGGAGAACTTCATTGCACTTGGGAATGAAGATCCCATCGCAATCGGCATGAATGAGATATCCAGAGAAGGTCCAGGAAGGAAGTTTATTTCAGAGATCGCCGCTGAAATCAATTGCTGGTTGTTTGCCGGGACCATGCCGGTGGCTGCCAGACCCGATGGTGCGATGGTTAGCGAGGGCAGAGTGCGTGCTGCATCATACGTTGTGAACAATCAGGGTGAGGAAGTGGCCCGATACGACAAAATTCATATGTTCGACGTAGTGGTTGACGATAATCAAAAGAACTATGTCGAATCCAAAACCTTTGAACCAGGTAACGAAGTTCGTTGCATTGAAACACCCTTTGGTAAGTTCGGACTTACCGTCTGTTATGACATTCGATTTCCTGAATTATATCGAATGCTGAGAGACGAGGAGGTACGTGGCTTCAGCATCCCTTCGGCGTTCACCGAGACAACTGGAGAAGCCCACTTTGAAGTATTAATGCGGGCGAGAGCGATTGAGAACTTTTGCTTTTCAATCGCCGCCTGTCAGGGTGGTGAGCATGATTCCGGCAGGAAGACATACGGGAATTCAATGGTCGTCAGCCCCTGGGGAGAGATAATTGCCAGGGCAGGAAAGGGCGAAGAAATCATAACGGCGGATTTGGACTACGATCAGCAGGATGAAATTCGAAAAGATATGCCTGTGCATCTGCAAAAGCGCCTGTAGATTATCGTCAGATCAGTCAACAACTTTCAGCGTATTTGAGCAGATTCTGTTTTCAGATATTGGAACAGTTTGCGAAAGTGGACTGGTGGATCAATGTTCCCTGCTCGTTCACTGATCGCGTTTCGCACCAGTTGTCGCAGATGTTGCCTGTCGATATCAGGTAGCTGATCGAGGATCTCTCCCATAACGTTTTTGTCCTGGTTTATGAGAAGTTCACGCCATGTCTCCAGTTGATGAAAATGGAGAACATGATCACGGCTGCTGGCGTCGAATCGGTCGATTAACTGGTGAATGGGATCCAGGTCAACCTGTCGCAATTGCTTACCCAGGTATTGGAGTTGTCTTTTTCTGGCATTCCCCTTGGTGATTCTCTTGCAGGCGATAACGCTTTCGATGATTTCAGAATAGGGGATATTCATCAGTTGATCGTCGGGTATTCCCAGCAGTTTTTCCCCGAGTTCCGTGATTGCTTTGACGTCACGCTTGCGCTGGGATTTACTGGGTTGGAGCGGGTTTGGTTCTTCGCTATCAGACATGATTTTCGTTTATGCGTAAAAGATGGTCGCCAATCCGAGAAATGACATGAAGCCTACCACATCTGTGATTGTTGTAAGGACAACTGTCCCGGCAACAGCGGGGTCAATACCCATTTTACGAAGCAGGCCGGGCAGGGATGCACCGGCCAGTGCAGCCGTGAACAGATTGATAATCAAAGCCAATGCAATCACGAGGCCGAGTGTCAGGTCATCGAAAACCAGTGTCGCCGTCATGGCAACCACAAGTGACCAGACGAACCCGTTTATTATGCCAACTGCCAGCTCCCGATTAATGAGCCAGCGTTGATTACTCTCTGCCAGGTTCCCCTGTGCCATGCTGCGAATGACCAGCGTCAGCGTCTGGCTACCGGCGACACCACCCATGCTGGCAACGACAGGCATGAGAACAGCGAGCGCGATAACCTTGGCAATCGTATCCTCGAATATATTGATGACTGATGAAGCGATGAAGGCAGTCAACAGATTGGCACCGAGCCAGAGGGTGCGCGAGCGTACAGTTCTGACAATTGGTGCAAAGGTATCATCGTCTTCATCAAGCCCGGCCATACCCAACAGTGAGTGATCGGCTTCATCTTTTATTACATCTACAACATCATCGATTGTAATTCGACCGAGTAGTTTGCCGTCTTGATCAACCACAGGCGCCGATACCAGATCGTAACGGGCAAATATCGACGCAACCTCCGATTCATCGGTATCAGCGGGAATGGGGTCGAGATCAGTCGTCATGATTTGTCGAACGGTCAGAGAAGGGTCTGTAACTAGCATTTTCCCGAGAGGGAGCAGACCTATGTATTCGTCGTGCCTGTTGACGACAAAAATACTGTCAGTCATCGGTGGTATCTCATTGTGACGTCGGAGATATCTTAGTACGACATCCAGCGTTACGCTGACTCGAACACTGATTGTATCGGTGTCCATCAAACCACCGGCAGTATCCTCGGGAAAAGAAAGTAGATTCTCAACCCTTGCCCTGTCCTGGGAATCCATGGAGCGGAGCAGTTGATGAGTAATGACATCGGGCAGATGTTGCAGGATGTCTGTTAAATCATCCTCCGATTCCACCTGCTCCAACATTCGAACAATTTCATCCGCAGGAACGTCAGCCAGGAGATCACTGACGAGTTCTTCGTTGAGTTCCTGGAGGATTTCACTTTGCCGTTCATGATCAATTAACTGCCATATGATGGCGCGTTCGTCAGGTGGAGATGATTCCAGCAGTGCAGCGATATCCGCCGGTTTCAATATGACGATGAGATTTCTGATCTGGTCGTAGGTACCACTGGTGAGTAGCTCATTGAGTTTGTCAATTGGCGTTCGTTCTGTGAGAGTCGCCATGAGAAGCTACTCGTCTTCACCGAACTTTTGATCGATAAGTTCTAATAGAGCCGCGACTGCCTGGTGTTCGTCGGCACCCTCAGCAATCAGTTCGATTTCCGTATTCATTGTTGCCTGCAGGATCATCATTTTCATAATGCTCTTGCCGTTTACACTGGATTGCCCGCAATTAACGGTAATCGACGACGAGAACTCCTGCGCGACATTCACGAAACTTGATGCCGCACGCGCGTGGAGCCCAAGTTTGTTTTGAATTATTACTTTTCTCTTTATCACCAGAACTTACCTGATCAGGTTCGCGAATTCCTGCCTGTCAGGCAGCTTGCCGAGTTCCCGATGCTTAACCTGAACGTTCTGCCATATGGGTTTAAACCTGATATATAACATTTCACTCAAATAAACTGACCTGTGCTGTCCGCCTGTACAACCAATTGCCACCGTCATATAGCTTCGGTTGTTTTCTTTGAACTTCGGCAACCAGATCTCGAGAAAATTGTAGATATCCTGAAGCATGGCTTCAACTTCCTGATGACTGCTCAGAAATTCCCTGACAGGTTCATCCAACCCGGTCAGAGATCTTAAACTTGAAACCCAGTGCGGATTGGGCAGGCAACGGACATCAAATACGATATCGGCATCCACCGGGACACCGCTCTTATAAGCAAAAGATTGAAAAAGCAGTGCCAGCTCCTGCTTGCTTCCGGTAATTCGTGATCCGATTAAATCCCGCAGCTCATGGATGGTAAGGCTGGTTGTGTCGATGGTGAGATCAGCCATGCTGGAAATTGGATCCAGCAGGTTCGTTTCAAATTCAAGTGCTTCTCTAAGATCCATATCATTACTGCTAAGAGGATGTTTGCGGCGAGTCTCTGAAAATCTTCGAACGAGTGTCGGACTTGCAGAATCCAGGTACACGATCTGCAGATTCACTCCTTTTATTGCCTTGATTGTTGCGGGAAAGTTTGCGAGATCTTCTGCGATATTTCTGGCATCGATACTCACAGAAACTTTCGAAAGGGTGTCGTTAGCCAACAATCGGCTGATGAGAGGGTCCAGAAGGCTTACTGGCAGGTTGTCTATACAGTAAAAACCCAGATCCTCGAGCACATGCAAAGCAGTGCTTTTTCCTGATCCTGAGCGGCCACTTAAGATGATTAGGGAAATCATATCGATGCTTGCAGTCCCGATAGTCAACTTGTTAATGATTGTTTATGACCAATCATGACCTGTTAAGTCTACAAATCAAGTGGTAAGTACTGTCAGAGATTAGAATTTCGATTAATCCGAATCAGCTACTAGTCAGTCGGGATTATTTAACTTCCGGGGTCAGATCAACGATGGCGGATTGATATAGCTCTTCATCCTGGGTTGCACTGACCAGACTGTCTCGGTACTCATTCGCCTCGAATCTTTTTGCCAGCATCGCAAGTACCTGAAGGTGTTCATCGACCTCTTCTGTGGGTACCAGCAATACGAACAGCACCTGTACCAGTTCGTCATCGAATGCCTGGAAGTCGACAGCCTGATTCAAGGTGAATAGACCGCCTACAATGGTTTTTATCTGGTCAAGACGGCAATGAGGGATCGCAACGCCGTGTCCAATCGCAGTTGTGCCCAACTTCTCGCGGTTGATTAGCTTGTCAAACAACAATTCAGCATCCACTTCGGGTAGGGAGTCAGATAGCTTTATCGCTATTTCTTCCAACGCACGCTTTTTACTTGCTGCTGTAATCCTGCAATGAGAACGCTCTCTTGCCAGTACTGATTCAATATTCACGTATTCGCTCGTGCCGCTTTTCGCGACTGTGAATATTATCTCAATGGCTGGTTCGCGTCATGTATTCTGTCCGAAAATTCTAACGCGTCGCGCTACGCTGCTTGCGATCTTTCATCTTCTCTTTTTGTTTGATGAGCTGGCGGTCCAGTTTATCTGCTAGTTTATCAATGGCAGTATACAAATCGTCTGACTCCGCATCGGCATAAACTTCGCCGCCGGAAATGCGAATTGTCGATTCTGCTTTCTGTCTCTGCTTCTCAACGCTTAGTATCACCTTCATGTTGGTTATTCGATCATAGTGTCGTTCGAGCCGATCTAATTTTGATTCGACGTAGTTTCGAAGAGAATCGGTAACCTCTACATGGTGACCACTAACGCTGATTTGCATAGGATTATTCCTCTCGCTGTTAAAATAAACCGGTTAAAGCCGGAATCTTTGTCTCAATATAACATTCTAGACTGTCGTGTATTTGACCTCGGATAAGTGATTCAGTTCTAACGATCAAGTTTTTTAAATCAATAACTTGCATGCTAAATCAATTGTTTTCTTTCGTTTGAAGGTGGGATCATCAATGATTCCCGGTACTTGGCAATAGTGCGTCTAGCTACCTTGATGTCTTGATCTGCCAGCATTTTGGCGATCTTGCTGTCACTTAGTGGTTTGCGAGGATTCTCCTCAGTCACAAGCTGCCTGATCAGCGCCCTGATGGCGGTAGAGGAGACTTCACCACCGGCATGGGTATTCACATGACTTGAGAAGAAATACTTCAGTTCGAAAACCCCTGCCGGTGTGTGCATATACTTTTGTGTAGTCACCCTTGAGATGGTCGACTCGTGTAAATCGACAGCCTCGGCGATATCATGCAGAACCAGCGGCTTCATCGCCTGATCTCCATATTCCAGGAAGCCTCGCTGATATTCGACGATCTTGGTGGCTACTTTGAGCAGCGTATCATTGCGTTGCTGCAGGCTTTTGATGAACCAGCGTGCTTCCTGCAGGTGATTCTTAAGATAGGTATTATCAGAGCTGTTATCCGCTCGTTTAACCATCGATGCATAATCCGCATTGACCCTGATCCGCGGGGCGGACTTGGAATTGAGTTCAACCACCCAGCGACCATTCTGCTTGCTGACGAAGACGTCGGGTTCTATGTACTCGGTTGTCGACGGGCTTATGTTAGCGCCTGGACGTGGGTTCAGGGTTTGAATGAGGGTAATGACCGCTTTGAGTTCGGGTTCTTTCAACCTGGTTTTTCGAAGGAGGTGGGCATAGTCCCTGTTCGCCAGGTAGGGAAGATAGTCAGTAACAACCATCAACGCTTCTTTCTTCATGGGGGTACTGTCATCAAGCTGATTGAGCTGAATGGTCAGGCACTCCTTCAGATCTCTTGCAGCAACGCCGATTGGGTCAAGATGCTGGATCAGGTGAAGCACCGCTTCGACCTCGTCCATTTCGACGACGTCAGGGTCACCTTCGGCTGCTTGTAGCTGATTATTTGGAATGCTGACGAGTACGTCCTCGAGAGTGATCGTGAGCACGCCTTCCTGATCCAATCCGTCAAGAATTGACATCGCGATGAGTTCGTCTGTTTCAGAAAGGTGCAGGAGGTTTAACTGCTCTTCAAGGTGACTCTGCAAAGAGACTGTAGATGAGTTCTGATTCTCAAGATAGTTGTCGCTATTCTCATCCGGTGCCGTATAGCTTGATGGCAAAGGCGCATCGTCCCATACATCCTCCCAGACACTATCCACTGGCAGTTCTTCAGTAATGCTTTCACTCGATAACTGGTCTTTCGTATCGGGAATGACATCGCCGTCGATCTCGGGATTTGAAGGGGGTGCCTGATCCTCCGAATCGGAGGCTTCTGCTTCCGTTGACGTATCTGAAGGTGCTTGCTCTGCAGACTCTGCTTCCTTTGTCTTGCCGTCAATTGATTCAGTTGGCGCATCGAGAGAAGTTGGCTCATCACCAGAATCTTCCTCAGTTGCGGTCTCTTCAAGCATCAGGTTGGAATCCAGAGCTTCCTGGATTTCCTGTTCCAGATCGAACGTAGATAATTGCAGCAACTTGATGGCTTGTTGGAGTTGCGGGGTCATTCGGAGTTGCTGACCCAATCGTAATGCTAGTGCTGGTTTCATTGCCATAATCTAATCATACGCATGCCTGTTGCTATTGAGAACCTTGCGCAAAATTGATATTTGTGATCGTCAAATCCGCTGATTCTGACGGCAGCAGGTTACATTCTGAAATCCTGACCGAGGTAGACTTTCTTGACTTGCTCGTTGGCCAAAATGGTCTCTGTTGACCCCTCCGAGATGATCCTGCCCTCACTTACAATATAGGCTTTTTCACAGATATCGAGCGTTTCTCTGACATTATGATCGGTGATCAATACCCCGATTCCGCGGTCAGAAAGCTGGGAGATTATTGTTTTTATATCGTTCACTGAAATTGGATCCACACCGGCGAAAGGCTCGTCGAGAAGGATGAATGCCGGTTCAGTCGCCAGTGCCCTTGCGATCTCAACCCTGCGCCTTTCTCCACCGGAGAGAGACATCCCCAGATTGTTTCGAATATGCGTGATGTGAAATTCCTGCAGCAAACCTTCCAGTTTCTCAAGTCGCTGAGCCTGTTTGAGATCCTTGCGTATCTCGAGAATTGCCATGAGATTTTCGGCGACAGACAGTTTACGGAATACCGATGCTTCCTGTGGGAGGTATCCGATGCCGGTCCTGGCGCGTTCATGCATCGGCTTTGGTGTGATGTCCTTGTCATCGAAGAGGATTTTTCCTGAATCGCCGGTGATCGACCCCACGATCATGTAGAAACAGGTAGTTTTACCAGCCCCGTTGGGACCGAGCAGACCGACTACCTGACCGCTGTGAACAGACAGGGTGACATCCTGCACGACAGGTTGGCCCCGGTAACTCTTGGCGAGATTTTCCGCTTTTAATACGTGCATCAGGAGGATACTGGTTCGGAATTAGGCATCGAGCGAATTGGTTCCGGGTCAATCGGGCGTAAGTATGATATTGACCCTGCCTCCGGACTTTTTACCCCCGCCTTTTAGATCCACCACCCGACGGTCCAGATCATAGTGCAGCAATTCGCCGGAGAATGTATCTCTGGCTTGTTTTAACATCGCGCTCCCGGCGAGATGCAGTCTTTTCTCCTGCAGGAAGTAAGTAATCTTACGGGCGTCAGCAGATACGGGCTGGTTGTCATCAGGTACCTGTTCGTAATGTGCCAGTTTTTCCGAATCCGGTTTCATGCTCGCAACAATCTGCAGTACTTCGCGTTTGCTCATGATGACCTTTACCTCATCAGCGCTGATATGCAGAGAACCCTGGTCGATAGTGACATTACCTGAATAGATCGTAACGCCCTTGATATCGTCGATCATGGCTGCATCTGCCTGAATATTAATATCCTGTTCCTGATCGTCACTGAGGCCGAGGCAAACTGGCGACAATAAACTCAGAGAGAGCAAAAACAGAGGGATGGCGAACGATGTTTTTTGCACGAAATATCTAATATGACCGAATTTGGAGAATTCTAGCGCAGATTGCCAGTTCATTGTTAGTCAAATACGGGCAGCAGAATGGTCTGTACTCTCTGGGTATCACTGGAGAAGAAGATAAATCGTCCTTCCTCCAGGTAGGCTTTCATGCCGCTTGCAATAGTTCTCCCGGAATTGTCATCGATTGTGACTTTCTGATCGGTTTCCACATAGTCTTTCTCCGGGTAAACAGTCAGGCTATCCGTCAGAATATTGATGAAATTGCCCTCATCATCTATCTGAATTGCCAGGACCTGTTCCCATAGTTCCACTATCTCTTCGCGTACCTGTACTTTAGGTAGCAAGCGGCCGTTCATTGCGGCTATATCCCACGGAAACTGCCCTTCCTGCGTTGAAAACAGGGTCATATTAGGGGTTTTCATTGTTGTGATATCGGTTAGCGGGAAGTGTGTCAGGCGTTCCGCTGTGATTTTGTGCTGTCTGGCACCTGTTTCAGTAAACTGGGTAATGTCTGCGTTCAACATATAGAGATCGGGATCATTTCGGGCAAATACCTGAACAGTATCGGTCTCTGCCTCTTTTTCCAGGATGAGATTTGTCGTAATGGCGAACAATACGATGAGGCAAAACAGAATGATTGAGCGGTTGGTCAGCATAAAATGCAGTGCGCCATTCAGAAGTACCCAGTATGGATCAGAATGATCCGGTTACCAAGATAGATTGGCATAGTAGAGGGAAATCAGGTAAATGCACCAGACCACGAATAGCAGAACGCCCTCAAGGCGGGTAATGCGTGACTGCCCCAGCACACCATAGGCAAAAAGTGCGATGACAAGCGTCATGCTCAGCATGAGACCATAGTCTCGCCACAGTAGGTTGTTATCGAACGAGGTGGGAGCCAGAAGACAGGGTATAGCAAGCACTGTCAGAAGGTTCAGAATATTTGAACCGAGAATATTGCCAATCGCGAGATCGGTCTGGCCTTTCAAAGCGCCTGTTACCGATACCACCAGTTCGGGCAGACTCGTGCCGACCGCAATGACCGTTAAGCCGATAATTAACTCACTGACACCCATATGTCTCGCTATTGCGACGACAGAGTAGACCAGCAGTTCTGCGCTCAGGAGCAAAAAAACCAGGCTGAGACACAGGATGACTGACGCCTTGGCCGTAGTCATTTCCGGTATTTCGTCTTCGTCTTCGAATAACTCGTCTGGTGAAATCTTTCTGTCGAGACCAATGCGTGTCAGGAACACGATCAGGCCTCCCAGTAGAAACAGGCCATCCCATAGTGTCAGTTTAAAGTCGAGCAGAGTCGCACCGGCGCACAATGTAACAATAATCATGATGGGTAAATCGTTGCGCAGCACAGCGGGCCGAAAAGGCAGTGGCACCAGGATGGCTGTAATGCCAAGTACCATCCCCATATTTGCAATATTGGAGCCGATGGCATTACCGATCGCAAGCTCAGGCTCACCTTTTAATGAAGCGGCGATTGCGACGAATATTTCAGGTGCGGACGTCCCCAGCGCGACGACTGTGAGTCCAATTATCATGGGTGAAATTTTGAGATTTTTTGCTGTCGCAACAGAGCCGATAACAAACTGGTCGGCACTCTTGAACAAAATAAGAAATCCTACCAGCAACAAAACGCTGTAAAGCAGCATACCCCTCTGGCGTGTCCGATCAGTCAAATACAGGGCAATTAGAAGTGTATTTAATGGCATTTGCAAGCATGATTTGAAAGGTTGAGTCCAATATTGGTCACATGAGCTGGCCTAAGGCATATAAGTGGTGTTAGCTTTACAGTTGAAATGGACACGAACCATATACTCATTGAGAACCTGACCTTTCGCCGTGGTGCCCGCGCCATATTCGACGGGGTTACGCTTGCGGTCCCGAAAGGCAAGATCGTAGCCATTATGGGACCGAGCGGAACTGGCAAGACAACCCTGCTGAGATTAATAGGCGGGCAGCTTAAACCTGACACTGGCAGGATCATTGTCAACGGACATTCGATTCCTGATCTGTCGCGGGATCAGCTCTTTAAAGTCAGAGAATGCATGGGGATGCTGTTTCAGAGCGGTGCGCTTTTTACCGATCTGACTGTATTTGAGAATGTCGCTTTTCCCCTACGAATACACACCAGTCTGCCGGAGGACATGATCAGGGATCTTGTTCTGATAAAATTACAATCCGTGGGTTTGCGGGGGACGAGCCACCTGTTTCCGAGTGAGTTATCCGGGGGAATGAACAGGCGTATAGCGCTGGCTCGCACGATCGCACTTGATCCTGAGATTATCATGTACGACGAACCCTTCACCGGTCTCGATCCGATTGCCATGGGTGTTATTGTGCAGTTGATCAAAACACTGAACAGGGTCTATGGCACGACAAGTGTCATTGTGTCCCATGATATCAGTGAAACAGCGAGCATCGCTGACCTGATTTATGTTATCTCGGATGGCAAGATTATTGGTGCCGGTTCACCGGAAGAACTTTTTAAACAGGAATCACCGCGAGTGCAGCAATTTATCAAAGGGTTGCCCGACGGGCCTGTTCCGCTTCACTATCCTGCCCCTGATTATCGCACTGAATTGATGCAGGAGCCGGAGCCGAAAGGCTGGTTCAGGAATTTCTAATGTTCTCTCGACTAAGAAAACTGGGTCAGTATGTCTTCGGTATGCTCGAGATCCTGGGTCGTGCCGCAACTGTGTTTTGGCAGGCAATCTGGCGCCGACCCAGCCTTCGTAATACGCACCTGGTTGTCAGGCAGATATATCAACTCGGGGTTCTGTCCGTTGTTATCACGATTTTGTCGGGTTTCTCAATTGGCGCGGTACTGGCACTCCAGGGCTACAATCAGCTCGTAAAATATGGATCAGAAAGTGCACTCGGTCTGGGAGTTGCTCTGGTTCTGGTTATGGAAATAGGTCCCGTGGTGGCAGCCCTTCTGTACGCGGGGAGAGCGGGTTCTGCTGTTACCGCCGAGATCGGACTGATGAAGGCAACAGAGCAACTGAGCGGAATGGAGATGATCGGTGTAGATCCGTTGCAGAGAATCATTGCTCCCAGACTCTGGGCAGGTTTTATCGTGATGCCGATACTGGCAATGATGTTCTCTGTGGTGGGTATCTGGGGCGCCTCTCTTATTGGCGTCGACTGGTTGGGCGTTCACGAAGGTGCATTCTGGACTTCAATGCAGGATGGGGTTGATTTCAAGTCTCATGTTTTAAAAGGTATTGTGAAGTCAGTCGTATTTGGCATTGTTGTCATCTGGATCGCGGTATTTCAGGGCTACGATGCGCAACCAACATCTGAGGGGATCGCGGCGGCGACAACGAGAACAGTTGTATATTCATCGGTAGCCGTGCTGGTACTCGATTTCTTTCTGACACTCGTAATGTTTAACTTTTGATTGATAGATTAGGGTACTAACCATGCAAATGAGAACCATCGAAATAGTAGTTGGTACATTCATGCTTGCGGGGCTGATTTCTCTGGCGATTCTGGCGATCCAGATCAGTGGTTTCAACGTTGGTACAGAGACAAATACCTATAGTGTAATTGCCAGGTTTGATAACGTTGGCGGACTCGATGTTCGATCCAGAGTAAGCATTGCGGGAGTGGATGTGGGCAGTGTCGCCGAAATCACCCTGGATCAGGAGACGTTTATGGCCGTGGTCAGGATGGAAATTGACACCGATGTCAATCAGATTTCAACGGATTCAACAGCAGTCATACTGACTGAAGGACTGATCGGTGGAAAGCTGGTGGGTTTGACTATCGGTGCAGAGGAGGATTATCTTCAGGACGGAGATGAAATCATGGATACCCAGTCCGCTATCGTACTTGAAGAGTTGATTGGGCAGTTTTTACTAAAGCAGTTTTAATAACTTATGCGAAATTTTATTTTTAAGACGTGTTTGACCCTGATACTACCCGTTGCACTGCAGTTTCTAGTCGTTTATCCATCATCGGCAGAATCAACCAGTCCGGATGCATACCAGGCTGTGAAAGAAGCCACGGACGATTTGTTGGTCAGGCTGGTTGAGGTTCAACCCCTTTATACGACAGAACCCAAAGAATTCTATCGGCAGGTAGATATGACCCTGGGGCCCTTCATCGATTTTGAGGGATTTTCACGAGGTGTCATGGCCAAGTATTATCGTCGCGCTTCTGATCAGCAGAAAAGCGATTTTGCCAGTACCTTTCGTAAAGGGCTTATTGAGACATACGCAAAAGCGTTGGTGGAGTTTGAAAATCAGAAGGTCGTTGTTCTAAAGCCTGATAGTCCGCAGAAAAAGCCTGACAGGGCCCAGATCACCCTTGAAATATACGGTCAGGATGGGACGATTTATAAAGTGGACTATTCTCTCGTACTCAAGGATGAAAATTGGAAGCTGAGGAATCTGACCATTAACGGGATAAATATCGGGCTTCAGTTTCGTTCGCAGTTTGGTGCCTATATGAGCAAGTACAAGAACAATATCGATGAAGTGGTTACCAACTGGAGCGTGGATGTCTGATCAGGATCTGCTCACAATTGTAGATGACAATCAAATAAGAGTTCGTGGTCTGTTGAGTGTCGATACAGTTGCGGCCTACCAGGAAGCCGGGTACAGGGCGCTTGCAGGAATGGACAATCGTGTTGTATTCGACATGCAGGACTCCGAGGTGGTCGGTTCAGCGGCTATTGCACTGCTGATTTCCTGGCAGAGAAAAGCGGTTCAGCAGAACGTGGAGTTCGCTATCATCAACGCGCCCCAACATCTGCTTGAAATGGCAGATATCTCCGGCGTACTCGATATCCTTCACTTCAGCACTGAATCTCCAATAACATTCTAGCTTTTTCATATTCCCTTCACTGCTTTCGGATAATCTCTCCATAGGCTGCATCGTCTTTGCGTCTGTTGGCGTGATATGATTGCGCCTTTTTCACGGACACCGTTTCAGGCTCATGGACCATTTATGAATGAAGAAGAACTAAGACAACTACTACTCGACGGATTGGGTGATGCCAGTGTGGAAATGGTTGTGGATGGGAGCCATCTATCTCTGAAACTGATCGCTGATGTTTTTGAGGGTTTAAACAGATTGAAACGACAACAGCTTGTAAACGGCTTGTTGAAAGAAAAGATTGCTTCAGGGGAAGTTCATGCAGTCAGCATGAATTGTCTTACCTCAGACGAAGCAAACAGCTAGGTTATCGATTTGGACAAGTTACTTATTCGAGGTGGTACCCAGCTAAACGGTGAATTGAGAGCTTCTGGCGCAAAGAATTCGGCGGTGCTGATGCTGGCGGCGTCACTGCTGGCAAATGACGCAGTGAAAATTTGTAATGTACCGCATCTTCGCGATATCACTACAATGATTGAACTGCTGGGCTCACTGGGTGTTGAAGTCGTCATCGATGAAAAGATGAATATCGAAATTCACGCCAATACCATCAAGAGCTTCACTGCGAACTATGATCTTGTGAAAACCATGCGGGCATCGTTCCTGGTCCTTGGGCCGATGTTGGCCCACTATGGTCAGGCTGTTGTCTCCCTGCCCGGTGGATGTGCTATTGGACCCAGACCTGTTGACCAGCATCTGAGAGGTTTACATGCGCTGGGTGCGAACATTGAGATGGAAGAAGGTTATGTACATGCCAGTGTCCAGGGTCGTTTGAAAGGGGCGCATTTCAACTTTGATTTCTGCACCGTTGGCGGCACTGAACATATCATGATGGCTGCGACCCTGGCTGAAGGTCAGACTGTTCTTGAAAATTGTGCAAGAGAACCTGAGATCATAGATCTTGCAAATTGTCTGAATGCGATGGGTGCTGACATCAGTGGCCATGGCACTGATACCATCGTTATCAACGGTGTCGAATCAATGCATGGTTGCACCCACAGGGTAATCGCCGATCGTGTTGAAGCTGCAACCTATCTGATTGCTGCGGCGACGACCGGAGGGAGAGTGCTGGTGAAAGAGGCCCAGCAGGAACATATGGAAGCCGTACTCGGCAAACTGGAAGAGGCTGGTGCCGATATAACGATCACTGAAGAGGGTATTGCACTGGACATGAGAGACAGACGCCCGAGAGCAGTCAGTCTGGTTACCGCGCCATATCCTGCCTACCCGACAGATTTACAGGCGCAGATAATGGTGATGAATTCTATCGCTGAGGGAACAGCCACGGTCAAGGAAACGATATTCGAAAACAGGTTTATGCACGTGCATGAAATCAATCGAATGGGCGCGAAAATTTCTCTCGAGGGGAATAATACAATTGCGCTTGTCGAAGGTGTGCCTGAGCTTAAGGCTGCGCCCGTCATGGCCAACGACTTAAGAGCATCGGTAAGCCTTGTTATCGCAGGGCTGGTGGCAAAAGGCGACACGATAGTAGACAGGATCTACCACATTGACCGTGGATATGAGCAGGTTGAAGAAAAACTCAGGATGCTGGGAGCTGATATTGAAAGGGTCCAGTCCAGGTGATTAGCTGAACCTCATCTCGCCTCTGACAGTTGCCCCTTTGATCAAATGTTAGCATGTATACCCTGTTGGGCAGATAATGGCTAAGATCCCACAATACTAAGACCCCACAAGAAACGGTGAAAGAACTTTCATGAGACTAAAAAATATTGATGTACGTTGGTTGGACAGCTCGATGATAAGAGCCAATGGAACGTCATGATTAACCGACTGGATACGTCTTCAGAAAAATTTGAAAGTTTGTTGGATGGCCTCCTGAATCTGCCGTCGGAAAACCTGAGCGAAGTGAATAAAGTCGTGCAGGATATTATTGACCAGGTACGAGCAGAAGGGGATTCGACCGTACTTGAATATACGAATAAGTTCGACCAAATAAATGTATCGAAGATTGATGATCTGAAAGTCAGCCAGGCAGAGATGAAACTGGCTCTTGAACGTTGCGATCCGCTGGTTATCGATGCGCTCCGAACCTCTATAAAGAGAGTCAGGGAGTATCATCAGGAACAGAAGAAAGCGCTGGGCAATCAGAATGGCTGGCAATACGTTGATGAAGAAGGTAACCGCCTGGGTCAGATGGTCCGCGGACTGGATCGGGTTGGCGTTTATGTTCCCGGTGGCAAGGCTTCCTATCCGTCTTCGGTCGTTATGACGGCGATACCAGCCAGGGTCGCTGGCGTGAATGAGGTAATACTCACGGTGCCAGCGCCAAAAGGGGAAATCAGTGATGTTCTGCTCGCGGCTGCCTATCTATGTGATGTCGACATGCTGTTCAAGATAGGTGGCGCACAAGCCATTGCGGCGCTCGCTTATGGAACCGAATCGATCCCCCGGGTGGATAAGATTGTTGGCCCAGGTAACATCTATGTTGCCACGGCAAAATCGAAGGTATTTGGTCAGGTAGGTATCGACATGATTGCGGGGCCATCTGAAATTGCTATCGTGGCAGATCAAAGTGCCAATCCTGAATGGCTCGTTATGGATATGTTCGCACAGGCCGAACACGATGAACTGGCCCAGGCGATACTCATATCAACAGATGCAGAACTGCTCGACGAGGTCGAGAGCCGGATCGCTGAATCAGTGCCGCAAATGGATCGCGGAGATGTTATTGAAAGGTCGATAGCTGATCGGGGCGCCCTGATTCTGGCCCACTCCGAGAATGAGATTGCAGATGTGGTTAATCGAATCGCACCCGAGCATCTGGAAATTGCCATAAAGGCGCCTGAACAGTTGCTCGAAAAGGTTAGAAATGCCGGGGCAATCTTTATCGGTAATCACAGTGCAGAGGTCGTTGGTGATTATACTGCCGGTCCAGCCATGTATTACCAACAAGCGGTACGGCCAGATTTGCGTCGCCTCTGGGCGTTTACGATTTTCAGGTACGATCTTCTCTGGTTCAATGTTCGGCCAGGGGCGCGGTTACACTCAATAGAGCGGCAGCAATCCTTGCTGAAGAAGAAGGGCTTGAGGCACATTCAAAATCTGCATCATTCAGAGTCAGGGGTTGATCCGGCTGACGAATGGATGGACCCCTTAAAAAATACCAACAAGCCGTAAAATCCGGTGAAATAATAATAGATCCCGGACAGGAAGGGGCTGTTAATAATCTCCAGCGGCTCTTCGACGATCTTATAAAATCAAAACCCAAAGCGGGTATTCTGGCTCGACTTCTCGGTCGAAACCCGGCCGATCCAATTCGTGGTCTTTATTTCTGGGGTGGGGTGGGACGTGGGAAGACATATCTTATGGATGTTTTTTTTGAGTGCCTGCCATTTGAGGAAAAGCGCCGGATGCACTTTCACAGGTTCATGCGACAGGTCCACAGAAGGCTCAACGCACTACAGGGGGAGTCCAATCCGCTGGGATTGATCGCTGAAGAGTTTGCAGCAGAGGTCAGATTGCTCTGCTTTGATGAGTTTTTTGTCAGTGATATTACCGATGCGATGATTCTTGCTGGCCTGCTGGAGTCACTACTAAGTCATCGTGTCGTCATAGTCGTGACTTCGAATATCGAACCAGAATACTTATACAAAGACGGATTGCAGCGCCGGAAATTTCTCCCTGCAATTGAACTCATTAAAGACCATACCGATGTGATCAATGTTGATGGTGGCATTGATCATCGACTCAGAGCACTGGAATCTGCCGAGATCTATCATTTTCCACTTGATAAAGCCGCTGATGAGAGTTTGTCGGTCAGTTTTGGATCCCTGTCACCGGATGAAGGGCGTGATCAAGTTCAGCTCGAAATCGAAGGCCGATTTATCAATGCGCGTAAATGCGGGGACGGGGTCGTCTGGTTTGAATTCAGTGAATTGTGCGAGGGGCCAAGAAGCCAGAATGACTATATCGAGCTGGCGATGATCTACCAGACGGTATTGGTCGGCAATGTGCCTCGATTCACGGTGAAAAAAGAGGATGCAGCCAGGCGATTTATCAGTCTTATCGATGAATTTTACGATCGGAATGTGAAACTGGTGATATCTGCGGAGGTGCCCATAGAGGATCTTTATGCTGGTGAGCGCCTGGGCTTTGAATTCCGCCGAACAGCTAGTCGATTGCAGGAAATGCAGTCCCATGAGTACCTTGCCAGGGAGCATTTGCCCTGAAAGTGCAAATTTGGTGTAAAATACTGATAATTCAACAATTTCTGCTTGCGTATCTGGCCCCTTGCAATTAATATTCGCGCTCCTAATTTCCCCGTGTAGTCACTAAGAGATATCGTGAGAACATTTACAGCCAAGAAAGAAACTGCAAAAAGAACCTGGTATCTGGTCGATGCGACAGACAAAGTACTGGGGCGTATTGCCACGGAAATCGCGAACCGCCTTCGCGGCAAACATAAGGCAGAATACACACCCCATGTTGATACGGGTGACTATATCGTTGTTGTAAATGCAGAGAAAGTGAGGGTTACAGGAGATAAGGCGACAGGCAAGCTGTACCAGCATCATACCGGGTATCCTGGTGGCATTAAGTCAATCTCGTTTGAAAAATTGATTGATAAGGCACCCGAAAGGGTCATCGAATCTGCTGTTAAAGGGATGATGCCAAAAAACAAATTGAGTAAGGCGATGTTAGGCAAGCTTAAGGTCTATGCAGGTAGTGAACATCCCCATTCAGCACAACAACCTCAGCCGCTAGAGCTTTAGAATAAGGTTTATCTATGACGCAGTATTACGGAACAGGTAGAAGGAAATCAGCCAAGGCGAGAGTTTTTATGTCTTCAGGTGAAGGCAATATCGTCGTTAACAAGAGACCTCTGGACGAGTATTTCGGTCGGGAAACTGCCCGGATGATTGTTCGGCAACCACTTGAGTTGGTTGAATTGGCCGACAAATTTGATTTTCATGTAACTGTTGCCGGTGGTGGCGGATTTGGTCAGGCTGGCGCGATTCGCCATGGTATTACCCGGGCTTTGATCGAATATGACGAGACATTGCGTCCTTCACTGCGAAAAGCAGGTTTTGTCACTCGTGATGCCCGTGCAGTTGAGCGAAAGAAAGTCGGCCTCAGAAAAGCGAGAAAGAAGCCACAGTTCTCCAAACGCTAAGCGAATCATCTCACCCGAGAGTGCTCGTGCCGCTATATAGAAGAAATTGGGGCAGGTGGGCATTTTCCTCTTATACTGGAAGAGGCTCCGGGTTTAATGAGAAAGGAAAGCCACCAAAGTATTCGACTGATTCCCTGACAGTGAATACAGGAAGAATTTCAAAAATCGTGGACGATGAAATGATGTTCACACTCCAACAATCAATAGCATGAGAGGTGAATAGATGGGCGTAGTTGCCAAACACTCATCGATGATTTTTTATTCGAATGGAAACGATCACTACAGTCAGCGGGTGCGGCTGGTTCTTGCTGAGAAAGGGGTCGCAGTCGATATAGTTGATGTCGATCCTCGAAATATGCCGGAGGATCTTGCAGATCTGAATCCATACCACAGTTTGCCAACCCTTGTGGATCGTGATCTGGTGCTTTATGAATCCCAGGTGATCATGGAATATCTCGACGAACGATTCCCTCATCCACCTTTATTGCCGGTCTATCCGGTGGCGAGGGCTCAGAGCCGGTTATTTATCTATCGGATTCAACGAGACTGGTGTGGTGCGGTTGATATGATCGTTGCCGGTAAATCCAAGGATTCAGTCATCGATAAGGCAAGGAAAGAGTTTCGTGAGAGCCTGATATCGATAGCGCCGATTTTCTCTGAAAAAGTATTCTTCATGAACGATGATTTTACCCTGGTTGATTGCTGCGTAGCCCCAATCCTGTGGCGGCTGCCGCAACTGGGTATTGAACTGCCGCCAAAGCAGGGTAAGCCGATCCTGGACTATATGGACAGGATATTTGATCGTGATGCATTTCAGGCCAGCTTGTCAGAAGCGGAACTGGATATGAGGGACTAGAATTCAAGGACCAGACTTGAATACAGCCTGCAGGCTGAACCCCTTCCAATAGCGGAGAGGGCGAAAATTATGACCATGAACTCATCAGTCCCATACCTTCTGCGTGCCATTAACGAATGGATTGTGGACAACGGTTGTACACCTTATCTGGTACTTGATGCGGCGGTAAACGATACCTCGGTACCGATGGAATATGTGAAGGATGGCCAGATTGTCCTGAACATCAGCGATTCAGCAATCCGCGATCTGGTCATCGGTGAGGATCATGTTGCTTTCAGCGGTAGATTCGGGGGTGTCCCCCACGAGATCTTCGCACCAATGGAGGCTGTGATGGGGATAGTAGCCAAGGAAAACGGCGAAGGTATGTGGTTTCCCCGTGAAGAAACGTCCCCTGAACCGCCACCCAAGCCTACCAAGAAGAAGGGCCCGCCGGATCTAAAGGTTATTAAATAACTAACCCGGGATCTCAGTTGATATATTCAAACAGTTTGACGATTTTCTGTACGCCGAATACTTCTCGTGCGCGTTGAACAGCCGCCTC
>CAZJRI010000027.1:0-6445 GCA_964548025.1 uncultured Pseudomonadales bacterium | reverse complement strand
GTCCCTTGTGAGTAATCCCATGAGGTAGACCACACCATTTTCTGTGACAACCTTGATGCGCCCGCCTTCAACCTCCTCGTCTGAAATCAGCGAGGTCTTGACCTTGGTGCTCAGCCAGGAGTCATTGGTTCTGGCCATAAAAGAAATGGGACCCGCGATTTCAAGTTCGTTGTGGACCTGTTTTACTTTGCGGAGGTCCCTCGCGGCTTTTGCTGCGAGTTCTTTCGTTTCCTTTGAAGAGACCTGGCCTGTCAGCAGGACCACCCCGTTAAAAACAGTCACCTTGATATGGGCTTTATCCAGATCAGCATGGGCGGCTTTGATATTTTGTTTTGCTCTTTTTGCGATGCCAACATCGTCTATCTGAGTCCCCATGGTTCTCTTCCCATGATTCTCGGAAACAGGACCTGTTAGTGCACAACCTTGCAATATCATCAATAGAAGCAGAATTGAATTGCGAAGGTAGGTTGCCATAGAAATCTCCTTATGAATCACGTTAGTAGTCCACACCAAAGGCGTTTTTTATCCAATCGATTTCCCGACCTATAGAAATAACATCAAACCTTGAGTCAAGCTCCCCAAACGAGGGATATCTCATCAGAAAGTTCTGGGCGGTATTTAGAATTTTCTTTATTTTACTTCGGGTAACTGTCTCTGCGCCAGTGCCGAATGCAGGATGGTTTCTCAACCTCACTTCGACAAAGACAAGAGTTTGCGGGTCACGCATAATGAGATCGATCTCTCCAAGTCGACAGGAATAATTTCTGTCGACGAGTTTCAGATCTCTTGCAACCAGAAAATCGAGCGCTGCCTGTTCTGCAGCATTACCGAGTTGTTGGGTTCTCATGGTTCGCTGCTTGACTGCATCACTAAAGGCACTGAAATAACCTGCCCGTTGGAAAACTGTGCCCACACCAATTTTCTAACGACGATATTGTCATCATTTAGACGCAGCATACCGGTTGCCCCGTATATTTTTGAATCATCAATCTCTTTTAACTGCTGGAGTCTGGGATATAGTCGAAACGCGTCCACACCCAGGGCATAAAATGGCGCTAACTGAGTTCGTGCATTACTCCAGACTGCCTGCAGGTCATTTTGAATTGTGTCGCTTGCTGTCAGTTTCCACGGAATATCGCAGAACCTGATGCCATTGAGATCGATGGATTCAATTCTGGAATCACTGAGTTCATAGATATGCGAAGTTGAATAAACAGGAATGTCATCAGCATAGTAAAAGGCCAGAGTTGGATTGATGCCTCTTGCCTGGGTCTGGTTACCGAGCAAGAAAACGAAATCTATATCCTGTCTGCGACGAGGGGTGAACTCGAATCGTTTTCCGAGAATTCGACGCAGGTCAGCAGCCCGCTTCTCGCTCTGATCGACATCGAGAAGAGACTTGATGACATCCGAATAGTCTTTCTGTTTTGTATACATGACGGTATCAATGATGTTACCGCCAAGGGAGATCCAGCGATTCTTAAATGCCTGAAAATTTCTTGAACCCCATTCGCTGTCGGGATAGATTGCGATAGCATTTCTCTTACCTTCCCTGAAAACACGATCTGCTACCTGGACCATTTCATCTTCAGGGGCAAGACCAAATTGGTAGAGGTCGGGGTTAGTAGAACCATTGTCTGAACGATTGAGTGCAAGAATCGGGACAGGCAGGTTCTGCATACCGGCAATGCTGGAAACCTTATCCCGTTGCAGCGGGCCGATGATTGTTTCTGCGCCTTTACTGGCGGCTTGCTGTATCAATGTGCTGATCTCTGTACCGGTTGTATCAAAGATATCGATCTTCACGTCTGAACCGAGCGTAAACCTTGCCGCGATTATCCCATCCCGAATGGCCCGACCGAACAGTCCCAGATCACCCTTGAGTGGAAGTAGCAGTGCGATGGACTTCGGCTGGTTCTCCACGACTTTGGACAGGGTTCGTAGACTGGCCGGAAGATCCGCTGCTGCTGGATGGCTCGACCATACCATTTTCCATCGATTCAGTTCTCTTAGCTGCTTCAGCGGATTGTTCTGATACTGTTTGGTCATTGCCGCCAGCGACAGCCAACCTCTTAAATCACTGGTTATAGCTTTTTGCGCCTGGCTTGCGAGGCTCTTGGCGGGCAGTTCGAGAAGGGAGCTGAAAATTTCTTCATGGTTGACAGACCGCTCACCCGCCGTCAGCAGGGAATCAAAAAAAATCCGTTCCCTGGCACTCGCAATGAAGCTTCGACCTGCATAGTAGGCTCTGGCACGCAATCTGCCGAGCATGACCTGATCTTTCTGGGTTAGTGACTTGCGCGATATCCGCGAGTCCCGCAACCAGCGAAGGGCACTTTGTGCGTCTTCGCGCTGAATTGCAATCTCCGCCTGCAGAAGGATAAACCTTCGTTCATTGGACTGATCCGTTATGTCATCAATCATTGAAAGAATGCCGACGGCCTGATCCAGGTTTCTGTTTCTAGTTGCGAGTTCGGCTGCACGAATTCTTAATTTGTTGGCGTCTGATTGACTTGCATGTTCCGCGGCTGAGATTAGCGTTTGTACATCACTATCGGCAAGCGGGATGGTCTTCTGTTCTTGTCGCTTTGCGGTTCTTTCCTCAACCGGGGTGGACTCGCAACCAGCCAATATGACTAAGGCGAATATAATCGTGGATAAATAGAGTCGCTTCATGAAATTCTGTTTTCTAACGCCAAACGGATTTACAATCGATGCATCCTAACCGAATTTGCGAAAACCCGCTGTAAGAAATTAACCCCGTGGAACAGGAATGACCCATTGAGTCTCTATATCGTTGCGACGCCCATCGGAAACCTTGACGACATATCTGCCAGAGCGTTGAAAGTACTGGCAGAAGTTGATCTGATTGCTGCTGAGGATACAAGGCATAGCCGTGCACTGTTGCAACGCCACTCGATAGAAACCCGGGTGGTCGCCTATCATGATCACAATGAATTGGCGGCTGCCGAATCGCTGGTAGAAAAAATGTCATCCGGACTGGAGCTTGCGCTCATATCAGATGCGGGTACCCCGTTAATTTCAGATCCCGGCTTTAATCTGGTCAGGCTGGCACATGACAGGGGTATCAGGATCGTTCCTGTGCCAGGCCCGAGTGCGATGCTGGCGGCACTATCCGTTTCCGGACTGCCAACGGATAGATTCAGGTTCGAGGGTTTCCTGCCAGCCAAAACCATTGCAAGGCAGTCGAGACTTGCGGCGTTGAAGAAGGAGTCGTCAACTCTCGTTTTCTATGAGGCTCCTCATCGTATTAAAAAAACCCTCGATGATCTGAGTCAGATCTTTGGTGGAGAGCGTAAGGCGACCATCGCGCGGGAACTGACGAAGAAGTTTGAACAGGTGGCGCATTCTGACCTGAATCAGTTAAATGAAGCACTGGCAACAGGAGAAATAGTATCAAAGGGTGAATTTGTCATCGTTGTTGCCGGTTCCAGAGAATCGACTTCGAACTTTGACGAGATCGAGATGATGCAAATTCTGTTGCGTGAGTTGCCACCCAGGAAAGCAGCCGATATTGCTCACAAAATAACAGGCGCTGGCAAAAAACACCTCTACAATCTCTCACTGGAACTGAAAAACAACAAATAATTTGTGCGCGTCGAGCACAGGGATTAGTCTAGGCCTGAGTCAACCAGACAATCGCTGTTTGTTTCAATTTGAAATCGACAGAGGAAAGTCCGGGCTCCAAAGGGTAAGGTGCCAGGTAACGCCTGGGAGGCGTGAGCCTACGGATAGTGCAGCAGAAAATATACCGCCTCGTCAGTCGGGGTAAGGGTGAAATGGTGCGGTAAGAGCGCACCGCGCGGACGGTAACGTGCGTGGCAGTGTAAACCCCACCTGGAGCAAGACCAAATAGGAATCCTTCGGCGTGACCCGCGCTGGATTCGGGTAGGTTGCTTGAGATTCATGGTGACGTGAATCCTAGATGAATGATTGTCCTCGACAGAACCCGGCTTATCGGTTGACTCTTTTCACCAATTCCTGACATTTTTAATAATTAAAAATTATACAAATACTCTCAAGTATACGAAATGATTCTATCAGTCTTTATACTTGAGACTTTACTTTAAGTTTGGCCCCTATCCCAATGTATTGGTTTCGAATATCCCAGAGTTTAATTTCCTATCTGGAATTAAATCGCTAAGTCATTGTGTTTAAAAGACAAATCAGCAATTTCGGCACTTGACAAGGTGCCTCTGCCTTCCTATTGTTCACGGGTGAAAAAGTGGGTATATGTGTTGTTTTGTGTAGTTTATTGACCAATTAATGAATTGGCTTGTGGCATGCAGTACCTGCTTTGTAATTCTTAGTATGAGATAGGTTATAACAATAATGTTCAGGGGTGTGAACAATATCAATCTCGATGCGAAAGGTCGCCTGGCGATCCCGACCCGCTATCGTGACCACCTGGTGGAACATTGCGGCGGCGAAATGGTTGTTACCATTGATACCGAGGAACGTTGTCTTCTTATCTACCCCCGACCTGAATGGGGTGATATCCAGCGAAAGATAGAATCACTGCCAAGTTTTAATAAAGCTGCAAGGCGCGTACAGAGGCTGTTGATTGGCCATGCGACCGATATTCAGTTGGATGCCAGTGGCAGATTGCAGCTTACCCCACCCTTAAGAGAATACGCCCAATTAGAGAAAAAGACCGTCATGTTGGGGCAGGGCAATAAGCTGGAACTATGGTCGGAAGATCACTGGCGTCAAAGGCGAGATAGCTGGCTGGGTGATGAATCATCACTTGAAATCCCGGAAGAATTAGAAAACCTGTCATTGTGATGACAGAACATGAATCCGTATTAAAGGACGAGGCCGTAGAAGCACTGGTTGTTAACAAAAGCGGCTCGTTTGTTGATTGTACCTATGGCAGAGGTGGTCATAGCGAAATGATCCTGGATCGTTTGACGAAAAGAGGTCGAATGCTGGTCATCGATAAAGACTTGATGGCTATTGAGGACGCATCGAAAAAATTTGCCGGTGATGATCGCGTGTCCATAGTTCACGGTTCGTTCTGCGATATCGCAACCCATGTTGAGAAGTTCGATTTTAAGGGTGTGGACGGCATTCTGATCGACCTGGGAGTCTCATCACCTCAGTTGGATCAGCCGGAGCGTGGTTTTAGCTTCTCCAAGGATGGGCCGCTTGATATGCGTATGGATCAGAGCACCGGTCTTAAGACGTCAGAGTGGCTGGCGAAGGCAGAAGAGAGGGAAATCAGTATTGTGCTTCGTAAATATGGTGAAGAACGTTTCGCCAGAAGGATAGCAAGAAGCATTGTTGAAGCGAGAAAAACACAGTCTATCGAAACAACCAGTCAATTAGCCGAGTTGATCGAGTCTGCCATCCCGAAGAAGGATCCCCATAAGCATCCGGCGACCAGATCTTTTCAGGCTTTGCGTATTTATATAAACGATGAATTAAAAGACCTTGAGAAGTGTCTCGAATCGGCCGTTCCGTTACTTGTACCTGGTGGCAGATTGGTCGTGATCAGCTTTCACTCTCTGGAAGACCGCATCGTCAAGCGTTTCATGCGTGATCAGGCAAGAGGAGAAAAATTACCTGATAAGTTGCCAATCAGGGATGACCAGATTGTTAGACATCTTCGAATCGTTGGTAAACCCGTTAAGCCTTCAGAGGACGAATTAAAGAGAAACAGGCGTGCACGTAGTTCCATTATGCGGACAGCAGAGAAATTGTAATGGAGAAGAACTTACTGATTAGGACGCTCATATGGCTGGCTGGCTGGAAACAGATCTCCTGTGGCCTTCTGCTTTGCCTTGTTGTGGTTTCAGCGCTGGGGGTGACCCTTGCTGCACATCAGACGAGACAGATTTACTCGCGGTTGCAGGTGATTGGATTAAGAAGTGACGATCTTGATAGTGAATACGAGAAATTGCTGCTCGAGCAAAGTGCCTGGGCGGATTATATCAGGGTGGATCAGGTATCCAGGGATGAACTGCTGATGAGACCTCCGGATATGAAAAACATGGTAGTGGTGAAACGCTAATGGCGATCAGCATACGAGTTTATCTGATGATGGCGCTATTTATCATCGTCGCGACGACGATGTCTGCTCGAGTCGTCTATCTGCATGTTTTCGACAAGGATTTCCTGCAGGATCAAGGGGATGCACGCACAATCCGAATGGAGAGAATAAACGCCCATAGAGGAATGATCAGGGACAGATTAGGAAAACCGCTGGCAATAAGTACTCCTGTGATATCACTTTGGGCTAATCCTCAAGAATTACTTTCTTCGGTTGATCAGATGGCAGCCAGTGACAAGCTTGAGTTTCTTGCACGACTGCTTGAGGTTAAACCGCTTGAATTCGAAGAAAAAATCCGAAGGAACTCAGAAAGAAATTTTGTCTACCTGCGTCGTCATATGCCACCACCTCTGGCCCGGGAAATATTGGACC
>CAZJRI010000026.1:0-44860 GCA_964548025.1 uncultured Pseudomonadales bacterium | reverse complement strand
TTTACCCACCACCATGTCAGTGCATGGCTGTCCATCTGATCTTCTGGTTCTAACCGATCTCGAGCTTCCCTATCCAGCGACTGAATATGTGCAATTCGATACCCACTAAGCGCCCGGGTCGCTAAAACAGCCTCCTCAGCGTTACCTCCTCTGACATATTGCTCCAGCAACGATTTAACTGAATCCGTCAACTCCGCACGAAGTAGAATTAACAAAACTGAATGACGATACTTCGATACTTCACTCAGCGCTCGGAGCACCTTGATCGTGGATTGGGGTAGCGCTCCTGCACAGGACAGATGATTGAAAGCGGTAAATCGGATTTTTCGTTTTTCACTTTCATCCTCCGCAAGTGCTTTCAACCGACTGCGCACCTCGGGGTTTTCCAGGAAGAGTCCCGCACATCTCGCTGCATTCCACCGAACTCGTCTACTTGGATCAGCCAGGCTTTTCAGGATTGCCGTCGCTGCATTCTTTTTGGCGGTGGAGTTAAAATCATCTCGCGACGAAATAGCTTCGATAACTCTAATAGCAGCCACACGAACGTTACGATCATCTGCCGACATGGCTTCAAGGGCGGCTTCTGATGCCGATTCCGAATGAGTATTCTTCAGTGCAAGGAGCTGTTTTTTATTCATAAAAGTAATCGATCAGGAAGAAGACAACGGGCGCTCTTTTTGTACTCGACACATCTCAGCCTCTTTAGTAATGAGTGCCCCTTCTAGCGAAGGGCAGTCTGTTCACTCTCGAAACATTTCAGATTCTTTAGCAATGAATCCCCGTCGTCTTGACTCTCTATTCTATACCCATTTTCACAACCGAATTTCACTGGTCCCGTAACTGGGACACAAATGCTTCTGATTCACTGATGGCTTGCTGCATTGCATCAATCAGACGGGTGACCTCCTCGTTCACATTACCCAATTCACCTTTCAAGGATGCAATCGCCCGCGCATTCAAATTATGTTTAAGGTAAAGCACATTATCTTTAAGGCTGGCGAGTACCGGATCTATTGTTTTTTCCGCCCGGCGCATGGAACGCATCAATCGAGCATAGTGTTGTCTGGTTCGGGCAAGTTTACGCTCGCTATCACGGCGCAAGCTGACGCTTGAGTATTCCTGCAATTCAGATTCCCACTCATCAAACAATGCCTCAGACACTGATTCAACACTGCTGATCCGATCAGATATCTTTTCCGCAGCGGCCACACTGTCTTCATATTCTTCATTTAACTTATCGTAAATCTCACCTAAGTCCCCACCCTCAAAATTCAGCACGCTCCGAAATTGTTCCAGGGCGCTCGTGAACTGTTCCTTGCCTTCTTCCTGTGCAGTCTGCGCCTCTTCAATCCGGTCTATCATGATGTCGCGCTTATGAATGCCGACCTTTTCCATCGCGTCGTAATAAGCACTTTCGCAACCCGCAAGCAACAAAACAGCAACGACTGCCATTAACAGCTTCATGTTCTAATCCTTCTTCAGTGCTTCAACAATTCGATCAGTACGTTTATCCGCCAGGTGGCTGTGAACCACAAACAAGGCATGAATTGAGCCAGGTATCCAGAAACAGAGGGTTAGGATAATGTTGATAATGCCCTGAATCGGTTTGCCGCATAAAAACACTGCTACAGGCGGCAGTAATATTGCAAGTAGATAGCGCATAAACACCTCGCATGAATCTAAATGATTTAGATCACAAGTTTACCTAATCGCGTGAGAATGGGTAACAAGATTAAGGATTCGACGCCAACCTTGTTTCGATTAATAAAGGGCGGAACCGATTACTCTTTTTCGGAGATCTTCTCCATTGGCTCCATCCCTAGTACCTCTCTGAAGGTATTGTGATAATGATGCAAAGCAGGTTCATTTCGTCCGAACAATACATATTCAAGCAGGCCGCTCTCCGCTGATTTCTGGGTGGTTTCTCCCATCAGGTAATCTTCTTTTTCAATCGTGGAATCAAAGATTTCCATGGTGGCTTCAAGGGAAGCACCGACATCACCCTGGCGCGCATCAAAACTGTAGGCATCCTCCTTGCTCAATACCTTGTCTGCCTGTCTCGAATGATCAATCATTTCCTGGCTGAAATAATGCCAGACACGGGTGACCGATTTGCCAGGGTCATCGCCGTCAGGGTAGATCTTTATCAGGCTGCAGCTATGATTGCCCCCTGTTAGCTGAATATTGGGAAACAGGTAGTAGAGCATTCCTGTTGTCGCTTCATATTGCCATTCTTCTTCCGGCAGGTTTCGGATTCCATCAATTCCGCGGGTTGCCCAGACAAAACGATGATGACGATCGAATTCTGTATAGTGCAGGGCATCACCGTAAAATATCTGCCCCAGTGTATCCTTGTGTAACCTCGGGAAATGGTAAGTCTCCCCAAAAGTATCGTTGGCAAGTTTCCAGTTCAGATTGTTCTTTAGAACTGACTCTCCTACATAAACCAGATTCCCGTAATTAGCTTCGGCCAGTTCGAATGCCAGATCACCGAGCAGTTCATCGACATCAAGATGCCCATCCGGTTTCGGGTGTACCCAGAGTTGACCATATTTTTCTTCCGCTGGCAGTTCTGTCAGGCCATGGCAGGATTTGTCAATTTCACCAAAATCTTCTTCTCTTGGAATTGAGACTAACTCCCCACTATTTGAATAGGTCCAATGGTGAAATACACACATGAACCTGACCGAATCACCACGAGGTTCATGGGCAACCCTCACCCCCCGGTGGCGGCAGGCGTTAACAAAAGCCCTGAATCGGCCATCGTTATCTCTGGTTGCAAGAACGGGCACCCCAAAATCCTCGATCGTAAGATAGCTTCCTGGTTTGGGGAGGTCTCCGCTCAAGCCAATTAGCTGCGGATGGTTTCGGAAGAAGGTATCTAATTCTTTTTTTGCGAGATCAGCGCAGGTATAGGCTGAGGTCGGATTCCTGTATTGAATACCCGCATCAATATTAACTTTTTCATCGAGCTGTCGTCTCAGCTCATTGATAATTTCCAACTCGGTCGATCGTTTCATTTTCTCTTCCACAGTTCAGGATTGTTGGAGTGTAATGAGATGCGACGAATACATCCACTTCAAGTGACAACATTAAATACAAAGGAATGCGATAAACTGCGTTATGCTACAGAGTAATAAAAATGGAGGAACAAAATGCTGGGTATCTTGAAATGGCTAGGGATCATCATTGTGGTATTAGCGCTTGGGATAGGTGTTTTCCTCTTTAGCATGCGGTTTCATGATGGGCCTCTAGAAATCATCACTGGTGGCCCTTTCAAGACCGGAACTCTTGCCGAAGCACCTGATGACTGGAGCTTTTTGACCGGGAGAATGGAGATAGAGTTCCAAACGATGGAGCCTGATTCGTCGAGAATCGTCTGGCTGGTGGTGTTCGAAAAGCGCTTGTATGTGATAAGTGGCTACATGAACACAGGCTACGGCAAAATATGGAAACAATGGCCACATCATCTGGTCTCAGATGACAGGGTTATTGTACGCGCCGACAATAAACTCTATGAACAGCGTATGGTGCGCATGATGGAACACCCGCAGCTTCTGGATATCATGACGATCAATAGCCAGAAGTATAGCGGTAATGCCAATCCCACTTTTACGGCCGAGCAGCTAGGGGAGGCACTGACCGCCGGAGATTTCTGGCTATTCGAGGTGGTAGATCGCGAAGCTTGAGATCACCGGAACGCTGGCCAACACGCTACCGCCTATCAGGAGATCTCATATGAATCCCACCCTATGAGCGAGTCACACCGTCCAGGATTTTCTTGTATTGCTCATCATTCGGCTCCCAGAGTTCTAATTTGATTCCTTCTGGATCCCTTACGTGTGCAAATCTACCGAATTTTTCCTCCTGGATCTCACCAATCAGCTCAGTTCCATTTGAGGCCAATGATTCAAGGATCCCGTTCAGATCATCGACCCGATAATTGATCATAAATTCGCCGTCGAAGTACTCACTATCATTTTTAAATGGACTCCATTGAGAATAACCCAGCCTGTCGGGATTTGAAGAATGCCGCCACTCAAAATTCGTTCCATATTCATCAGTATCAAGACCCAATTGCTCTTGATACCATTTTCTTTGCGCAACCGGATCTTTACATTTAAAAAAAACGCCACCTATTCCTGTTACCCGGCCCATGATTCCTCCTTCACAGTGAGTCTAATTGATTAGAATAACAGTTGCTCGTTTGCGCAGTAAGGAAATAAATGGGGATGGAGTCAAGCGCCCTGCAATTCACTCCGCCTCCAAAATCTCTTTGGAGGCAGGAAGCGAATCAGTTCTGTCCTTTCCCAAGATCATGTGGTGCAAGGATTGTGATTGTCTTGATAATCATGTTGTTCGAAAAATCCGATGCTTCATAGGTAATAGTATAGGTTCGATCATTTACTTTACCGCTCCGCTCAGCGCGCAGTTGAAATGCTGTGTCATACAATCCGTAGCTTGCACCAACTATATCTGGTTCGCTATTACCGTCACCGGTACCGTTAGCCAATTCGCTGCTGGTGATAGACAACAGAGTAACTTCTGGGTTTGGATCAGCAATGTCGCTTACATTCAAGGACACTACTATATCCGTTAGTTCATGGTTCGGTGGCCACAGCACATGTGGAGTAGCAGCTACGCTGAGGACGGGAGGTTGAGTATCCCTTACAAGGATTTGCACCGTATCGCTAGCCTCGCCACCCCGTCCGTCATTTACTGTCAGTGTCGCTGTAGTCGTTCCAAGCGGGAACGTACCGGTCGGCGTACTTGCATTTTGATTGTCGAAGACGACACCGGGTGCCGACCAGGCATAATCAAGTGAGTCTCCATCAGGATCCGAAGATCTTCCACCATCGAGTGTGACATGGGCACCATTGGTTATATTCGCCTCTATCGTCTTGTTGTCTCCAGCATCGGCGACAGGTGGGCGATTAGCAACAACCGTTACATTGACCCTGTCATATGCCAGCCCACCGTGGCCATCATCGACGGTCAACGTAACCAGTGTATCTCCCACGGGGAATTGCGCGGTGGGGTTGCTACTCGTTTCATCATCGAAAACGATCCCATCGGATGACCAATGCATCGAAATACGATCGCCATCCGGGTCAGTAGATCCGCTTGCATCGAGTTGTACAGGTTGCCCAACACTAACGGACTGATCTTCACCGGCATCCGCTACTGGCATATCGTTTGGCAGCATTTCAAATTCCACATCGTCAATCCATTGGCGAGGATGATTGGCTCGCCAGGTATAGGGACGTCGTACAGTGATCTTTAACTGGTAGATTCCATCGGTCGAAATGTCGATTTCTCCAGAGAGTTGTTTGCGCTGAACGGTTGGTCCACCGCTTTTCCCCACCCATCCGGTTTCCTTGTAATCGAGCTTCTGATTCGCAAATCTCAATGTAAAACGCCCTGAATCCTGCGCATTTACGCCGTCTTTCGCACCAGCAATATCCGCCGTTACGCGGTAGCGACCTGCTGTTAGATAGAAGTCCTGATAGATGCTTCCGCCCCTCGATCCACTGCCCGAGACTCTGCCGACTTTCATCATGACAGCCTTTGAGCTGCCGTTTTGACCATCAACGTTAAAAGTGCCTATCTGAGGGGGTTTATCCCGATGCCAGGTCCTTCCGCCTGAATCAATAAGTGTGGACCAGCCATTAAGACCATCCTCAAAATCACCGTTAAGGAGTCCTATTGTTGGTGCCGTATCGCAGATTCCAAGTCCGTCAACCAGACATGCACTCTTGATCTCCGTAGCAGACAGTGCCTTGTCGAAGATCGCGATCGAATCCAGCAGCCCCCGATACCAGACAAAATTATCTCTGCCACCGATCGCCTGTATTCGCCCGTTGTGCCTGGTGTCAAGCACCGAGTCCAGGGTGCCGGTACTATCGTATTTCCCATTAAGATAATAATCGATGCTGGTGCCCCCATCATATACAACCGCTATATGGGTCCAGATACCAGGAGAAACAGCACTTACAGAACAGGGATCATCCAGCCAGGTAGCAACAATCAACCGACCAACTTCCCCGGGATTGCATTTACCGCCGTGTGCAGACGGAGATAGAATCAGTGAAAAGAGTTCGTCCTGGGCGTTGTTTCCATAGTCAAAGACAGGATTGTAATAGGTATAACCTGCATCTGTTTGAACCCACGCCGAAATGGTCCTCGGTGAATTCCCAAGCGGAAATCCTGCGATGGTTGGTAATACAATTTGATCCGAAGGTCCGCCTAAACTAAAACCGTCGCCTCCCAAAGCGGGGACTGTCTGGGCCAGTCCTTGCAGCAGTCCATCGTTATCGCCAATTTCATCTAACACGATGTTCCCGATGATGGCATCGCCGTCCCAACAACTCACCAGTCCTTCAGGATGGTGCATACAACTATTGTCATCGGCAATTGTGGTGTGCGCTGAAACAAGCAACAAAATAGGGAGAAACCCGCAGATTATTTTTGACATGAGTCTATAGTCCGTCAGGGTTTCAATGTGGAATTTTATTTTGTACAAGGCTAACGAGATGATTTTCGCCTTACAACATCGCTCAAGGAACTTTCCGACAAACGGTTTAGCAAATTGTGCCGCAATCTATACTTTTCTTTCCCTTCCCTGCCAGTATGGTGCTCGAAGCTCGTTTTTCAGAACCTTGCCCATGGGATTTCGAGGCAAGGTCTTAACAAACTCAAATTGACGCGGTAACTTAAAACTCGCCAACTCCTCCCGACAAAAATCGACAATCGCCCCCTTTTCAGCGGTCACGTCATCAACAACTTCACAGATTGCGAGGATCTCCTCACCGAAATCCTCATTTGGAATACCGATTACCGCAGCTTCAACAATATCCGGATATTTGATTAAAACGGCTTCGATTTCAGCCGGATAAATATTGACCCCGCCCGCGACTATCATGTCCTTCTTACGATCAGTGATAAAGAGATAACCTTCCTCATCTAGATGGCCAACGTCGCCGACACGAAAATAACCGTCCTTGCTCAAAGTCTCCTCATCCAGAGGTTCGCGATTCAGATAACGGTCAATCGCGACGGGTGTCTTGGCCCAGATTTCACCACTTTCCCCAACGGGTAATTCACCGCCATCATCATCAAGAATTCGAATCTGTACGTGTCGATAAGGCTTGCCACTGGAGCCTGGCTTACGCAACTGATCAGCCGGTGTCATCGAAGTAATCATGCCGGTTTCAGTTGATCCATAGCCTTCATAGAGACAATTGTCGCCAAAATAGTCAACCAGCCATTCTTTCAATGCAAATGGTACTGCTGCTGCGCCGACGTTAAGAAACCGGAGGGAAGACACGTTGAATTGCTGCAGTACCGTCTCGGGCAGCGACGCAATTCGATTTAACATGGTGGGAACTGCTATCCAGTTGGTAATGCCATGGTTCGAGATAATCTCAAGCGCCTTGACGGGATCATATTTACGCATCAGATGCAATTGGCCTCCAACAGACAATGCCTGTGAAGCCGCCGCAGGTCCTGCGCCATGATGCATAGGTAGTGCCAGAAGGCTGCGCACTACCGCAAGGTCCGGGGCGACACCGCCTACAGAGGCCATATACTCCATCACTTCCTGCGCATTGGCAGCAATTTTCTCAAGATTCGGAACAGCACCCTTCGGTTTGCCGGTGGTGCCCGACGTGTAGAGAACTAAATTTGCAGCCTGTTCTGCCTCTATATGCTTTGTGTCTGCATTTTCCAATAGCCTTTCAAACCACTGAATACGATCGTCCGAAGCAGGCTCAATACTCACCATCATTTTGAGATCAAGATCCTTCCAGGCCTCGCGCAGAACTTGTGGGTTTTCGTCATCGTAAATCACACAGGTCGCGCCACTATCTTCGATAATATATTTGGATTCTACAGGTGTAAGCTTCCAGTTCACGGCTACCTGAACAGCACCGAGTTTGCCAATCGCCAGGTTTGTGACAAACCACTCATAGCGTGTGTGCATTCGAACCGCGATTCGATCAGAGGCATCGACCCCACTATCGATCATCGCATTAGCGAGTCGATCTGCGCTCTCATCCAATTCCTTCCAGCTTATTCGATGCTCACCGTCGAAGATTACGATGTCGTCTGGTTTTGATCGTGCATAGTATTCCGGGGTATGCTTTTCAACTACTTCCATCGGGAAACTCCAATGAGGTATCTAGTTAGAATCAACCAATATTGCACTGACTCTGAAAAGTTAATCTAATATGCTAACGAGCCTTCCACACCGGATCACGCTTCTCTGCAAAAGCCTGCAATCCTTCCTGTAAATCCTCAGATTTGAATACCGGTCCTGAGAATTCTGTCTGCTTTTCCCACCCTTCCGCATCCTGCCAGTCGTAGGCGCGTTGCACAATTTGCTTGCTGGCTTTAGTGGCTAGAGGTCCCGCCTTTATAATTTCATTGGCCAGATTAATTGCACCTGCCAGGGCTTCACCTGGTTCTGTGAGCCTGTTCACCAGGCCCAATTCTGCCATTCGCGTTGCTGGCCATGGGTTACCTGTCAGCGCAAGTTCCATCGCCAGATGGTAGGGAATGCGTTTTGGCAGCCGGAACAACCCACCACCAACTGCCACAAGGGAACGGGCTGCCTCCGGCAAGCCCATCATTGCAGTTTTCGATGAGACAATCAGATCGCATGACAGGCAAAGTTCAAGCCCTCCGGCAAGTGCATGTCCTTCGACCGCAGCAATAACGGGTTTAACAGGGGGCAATGACATAATGCCAAAACCACCACGTCGTTTTGACGCGCCCATATCTCCATGCGCAGCTGCAATGAGATCCTGGCCTGAACAAAAAGCAGCATCTGAGCCTGTAATAATCGCGCAGCGCAAACCATCGTCCGCTTCGTATTCATCGATCGCACTTTCCATAGCAAGCGACGTTGCTCCATCAAAAGCGTTCCTGCGATGGGGTCGGTCGATACGAATTATGAATAGATGGTCATCCACTCTTTCACAATGAATAGCATCTGTCCCGGTAGGCGCAGCACCGGGCACCTTAGATTGATTATTGGTTGACACTGAATCCTCCATTGACAGGGTAGGTTTGGCCAGTTGTCCAGCTTGCGGCATCAGAAGCTAAAAAGGTTACCATTGCAGCAACATCACTGGGTTCGCCAAAACGACGAATGATATAACCCTTGAGCATCCGCTTGGCGAGCGCTTCGTTACTGATCGCCGCTTCTATCGCTGGTGTACGGGTGGCGGCTATGGCCACGCTGTTAGCGGTAATGTCATATCGGCCCAGACTACGGGCAAGTGCCCGCATGAGGCCTGAGGCACCTGCTTTTGCTGCAGAATAAGCTTCAAGGTTCGATTCACCCACTCGACCTGCATCGCTGATAACTGTGATCAGGCGACCGCCATTACCTGCCTTTATCATGCCAGGTATGGCAGCACGACAACAATTGAGGACTCCATAAAGATTAACCTCAAGGAACGGCGCCCACTCGGAAGGATCCGTTTCCCAGAATGGCCGATTGGTGAGCGCACCCGGATTGGCACCGGCATTGCCCGCATTGTTGACCAGTACATTGATGGCACCAAAGGCTTCTTCTGCAGCACCAACCATGTCCATCACTGATGAGAGTTGAGTTACATCAGCCTCTATTCCAAGGGCAGTACCGCCATCGGTATTGATCTCTTCAGCTATGGCAAGGGCCCGGTCCTGAACATAATCATTGACGATCACCTTTGCTCCCTGCGCTGCCAGATATCGAGCAGTTTGTGCACCGACACCCTGCCCCGCACCTGTAACAAGGGCAGCTTTGCCTTCAAGATTTAACAGATCTCTGGGCGCTTTATCAGTCATTATGAATTCTTCCTTGCCTGTCTGGCATGTTATTTATGGTTTGACCTCTTGCTATTTTTCTGGACATTCACGAGCAGACACTATTACGATTCCTTGTTAATCGTCAAGCAAGCGGTCAGGAGCAGAAGAGTGAATACCAATCAACGAGACGAGTTTCTCAGGCAGCCCAACACTGCAGTCCTGGCAACAGTGGACGCTAAAGGTCGTCCTCATGCAGTACCCGTCTGGTATCTGTGGACCGGAGAAGTATTTGAAATTATCGGCGGAAAGAACTCTGCGAAAATGCGACATATAGAACTAAACGGCAGGGCTGCGCTCTGCGTGGACAAGCGCGGTGGAGGTGCTTTCCATGTGACGGCTGAAGGCCCATGCGAACTTGGTGACACAGCCACCAGAGAATGGAGACTGAAACTCCATACACATTATCGCGGCGCGGAAGCGGCTCTTAAAATCGTTGAGGGTGACGGTCACCTTGCCCAACGATTCATGACCTTGTATCCAGAGCGATGGTACGGCTGGAGTTCCAGCGAGCTTGAGTAACCCGTTCGAAATACCGGAACAACCGATGACATCTTGTAATCTGTGACTCAGGAGCAATAAACTAGCCGACTACGCGATCAGGTTTACTAAACAGTCAGAACCGATAAAGCGATAGTAATCCACACAACAAGCAAAGTTCGGAGTAGAAACAGTGTCAGACGAAACCAGCTATGTGCCGCCAAAGGTATGGAAATGGAACACCGATGCGGTTAATAAGTTCAGCAATATCAATCGCCCCGTTGCAGGATCAACCCATGAGAAAGAATTGCCCGTCGGTAAGCACCCGCTGCAACTCCATTCGCTGGGTACACCGAACGGCGTTAAAGTCACGATAATGCTTGAGGAACTGTTGGCACTTGGCAAAACCGATGCTGAATACGACGCCTATCTGATAAATATTGGCGATGGCTCACAGTTTTCCAGCGGCTTCGTTGCTATTAACCCCAATTCTAAAATACCGGCACTGCTGGACAGAAGCGCAACACCTCCAATCCGTGTATTTGAATCAGGTGCAATCCTCGTCTACCTCGCCGAGAAATTTGATGCTTTTTATCCAAAAGAACCATCCCAGCGGGCTGAATGCATGTCATGGCTGATGTGGCAGATGGGTAGCGCCCCTTATCTGGGTGGCGGGTTTGGTCACTTCTATGCTTATGCACCAGAAAAACTGGAGTACCCTATTGATCGATACGCCATGGAAGTAAAACGTCAACTCGATGTGCTTGACCAGAATCTGGCAACCAGACAATATCTTTGTGGCGATGACTATACTATTGCCGACATGGCGAACTATGCCTGGTACGGCGCACTCGTACTCCACAATATTTACGACTCAGCGGAATTTCTGGAAGTACATACCTATGAAAATGTTATTCGTTGGGCCAAAGAAATCGAAGCAAGACCCGCTGTCGAACGTGGTCGCAGGGTAAACAGACCCTGGGGTCCTGAAGAAACCCGCGTTCCAGAACGACATAGTGCAAGCGATTTCGACCAGTGAGTATAGGCACCGATGCAAACAACAACATGTCATCGGTGCTCGCTCGATTCCGTTTTTGAATCTTGAGTTCGACGCAACCCGCTGATACTTACTCAAGCAAACTTAAACAATCAAGATCATCAAAGGCTGCAAACGCTTTCTCGAGCTTGGGCAACCAGTCATCAGGCGGTACTTTCCAGGCGAATTCCTGCAATGGCATCAACAGCCCGTTGATCACGCCGAGCCGATAGTCCAATTGAAGATCATCCCACGAATAATCAACATGATCCCTGTTCAGGTTTTCAAGGTAGACATGCAGCAGTATCGGCTCGAACCTTCTACGGTGCTCGGGATATAGGTGCAAAGCAATCATGTAGGCCAGATCATCGCCGCAGAAACCAATTCTCCAAAGTGGCCAGTCGAATAGTACGCAGTGATTCCTGTCTGTATCTTTCGGATAAAGAAAATTCCAGAAATGAGGATCTGTGTGGGCCATAGTTAGATTAGCATCTCCGCTTCTGTTTCCCCTGATCTCTGCCAGCTTATCAAAGACGAGACTATAGACGTGACGATGTTTGCCGGATAAGTATTCCCCAACGAATTCGATATAGTCAGGATAGAATGTTTTCAAGCGCTGAATTTCACGATCCAGGCTATCAGATGTGGGGACCTGGTCTTCGTCGGGTCGCCCCCACCAATTGGCATGCATCCTCGCAAGCGCAGCAACAGCCAATCTACATTCACGCATATTCGGTATAACCGGCCACTTTGTTTGAAAGTGTGAGTCAGACAAGTTGCCAAACAGCAAGCACAATGGTTCTGTGTTTGAGATTTCAATGTATCCGAAATATTCCGGCAATGGGAGTGACTCTTCTCCCTTCACCTTCTCATAGAAATTGACCTCTGATCGCCCGCGATCGCCAACCAGTGATTCTTTTACTACAATGTTTTCAGGCCTATGCCCGGTACTGCCCTGTGAATAGGCTAATTTGGCGTCATAGAAATTTGAAGCAATACCAATCGTTTCTTTGGGACTGCTTTTCACAGACGAAACCTCACCCTTTAAAAGAAATCCATTATCAGTCAAAGCACGCGTAAATAGTTCTGGTGTCATAGTTCTGGTGTCATAGTTCTGGTGTCATAGCTCTGGTGTCATAGCTCTGGTGTCATAGTAGAACCATATCCATTTCTGTTAAAAGATCAGTGAATTAAGGGTATTCAGTACGCAGATTGAAGCACAGGAAATACATCACTCGCATAGGGATGCAGCACGGGTTTGAGCTTCTTTTTGGCTCGACTGACTAACGATTGAACGGTGCCGAGTGGAATATCGAGAAGATCTGATACTTTCCTGTAGCTGAATCCCTCAAGATGAAACAATGTCAGCGGCAGGCGATATTTGATCGGCAGATCTTCAATGGCTGACAGAACGATTACCGACATTTCCGCAGACAAGGTCTGCTCTATTGGTGTTCCAGTGTGTTGATCCTCAAGCGCTGCAATGGGATCTACGTCGTCCTGATCATTAATTGACCGAAAAAGTTCAGGGTGTGAACCCCGTAGACTCATCATACTGGTCGAGTAGACGATGCGATGGAACCAGGCTGAAAATTTCTCAGTCTCCTGAAGCCGATGCAAATTATAGTACGCTCGCACGGTGGCTTCCTGAACGACATCTTGTGCCTCTGCCCAATCCCCAAGAATTGAATAAGCGCGACGGTAGACAGATTCATGGTAACGCTTGATAAGTATCCCGAACATGGCTCCGTCACCAGCTCTCAAAATATCAGCGATGAGCTCAGTATCTGTTTTATCCTGCATCAAATTCTCCCTCCTACTGTAATGATGCATTCAACTAAGGATTTGTTGCATTTATTCGTTAAAAAATGCAATTTGCTTGTACATGAGCCAGCCACATCTAATCCGGGTCAATCAGGGGAAGAATCCTCGCCGGGTTATGAATCAGCATACTTTCTATATCACCATCATCAATTGCCTTGCGGCGCATCATCGGCACTACGTTCTCCAGAATATGTGCGTAGCCATGTCCGCCATAGGTCGTGGTATTGGTTTTCTGGCAAATATCCTGTGAGAGTAGAATCTTTTCACTGAAACCTTTGGAGATGAGTTTGCTGATATGACCAATTCGGGTCGCGTCATTGGGCATATCGATCGGGCCATGCGCATAATAGGAAGATTCCTGGCCGAAGAGATCAAACTCCAGGTAGCAACCGGTTTCTGCCAGTTCGGTGAAATCATCTTCCTCAAAGATAGTACGATCAAGGTGACCCATAATCACTCTTTCCGGGTCTGCACCTGCAGCAATTAAATGTTTCATCACAGCCAATGGTGCTTCATCGCTCCGCCCCGGGTGTATAGATATCGCAGCTCCGCATTGTTGTTGGGCGATGGCAGCCGCAACCAGGGATTTCTCTTCATTTTTTGTGATGGGGAATTCTGTTCCGATCTCGCCGATTATCCCTGATTGAATAGCCGTGCCTTCGGCACCTTGGAGAACATCACTCACCATCTCACTGGCAAGATCTTCGCTGGTTCTCGCGTCAATGTCCGGCGGATGCATTGAACCGACATAAGTGCCACAACCCATCACAACATGCAGATTGGTTGCCTGACTGATTCTCTTTAGTGCTTCAGGATTTCTGGTCAGATCAGGATTGGTCACATCGACAATAGTACCCCCACCTGCTCTGGCGAATAGTTTCGCTTCCTCAATCGCCACATCTTCTTCGTCCAGAAAATATTCATCAGGGTGCTTTCCATAATATGAGACCCAGTGACGATTCTTGAGGTTGATCGCTTCACCGGATCTGGCGTCGTCGAATGGCGCGGAGGTGATCGAACCGGCCTCTCTTCTCCATCTCGCAAATCCAATAAGCAGATGCTCATGCATCATTGTCCGGCCAAGATCCGAGGGATTGATATCACCCAAAACCGTTCTTACTTTTCCTGAAGCCATAACATCTCCCCGTCAACATTTATGGAGCGTACCCCTTTTTGCGTACGTCGAGCAAACAGTGATCCGATTGGATGCAGAGGTGATCCGGAGAATTTCATTATGAGACTTTTATACTAATCTTTAGAAATACGAATAAAAACTCTGCTTAAGATCATTTTGTAGAATTTAATCAAATTGTGAACTAGCATATACCCGGCAAAAGAATGGAAAGGTGAGCCGTATTGCTCCCATCATTTTCTGCTGACTCTGGAGATCAGATCATTGGCGTTTAAATCTACCCAACTGATAATTTTCACCCTTGTATTCCTATGGGGATGTTCAGATCAATCATCCGAACGCACAATGCCTGTTCTGCGGCTGGCAACTACAACCAGCACTGTCGGTTCCGGCCTGCTGGAAGTATTGTTACCTGAATTTGAGAAGATCTCGGGCATCAAGGTTGAGGTATTCTCCACTGGTACCGGGCAGGCGCTTGAACTGGCCCGCAAGGGTAAGGCTGACGTGTTGCTGGTTCATGCCAGAGCCGAAGAGGATGCATTCCTGCGTGCAGGCTACGGAATCAATCGCCATGATGTGATGTACAACGAGTTTGTACTGCTAGGCCCCAGTTCCGACATTGCAGGCATACGGGGTGGAGAAGATATTCTCTACGCCTTGCAGAAGATTGCAGACGGACGTCATGCTTTTATCAGCCGTGGGGACGACTCCGGCACTCACAAGCGGGAGTTGGAATTCTGGAATACCATTGAACACACGCCAAATGGGAATTGGTATATCTCCAGTCAGTCGGGCATGTTGACGACCCTGCAATTAGCTGCAGATCGAGCCGCCTATGTGTTGAGTGATCGTGGCACCTATCTCTTCAACAAAAACGAGTTGGATTTGGAACTGATCGTAGAGAATGATCGCCGGTTTCATAACCCCTATGGTGTGATCGCTGTCAACCCGGTGACCATAAAGGGTGTAGCGTTTGAGCAGGCGATGGCTTTCATAAACTTTCTTACCTCGGTCAGAGGCCAGCATTTGATAGCCGAACACGGCACCAACCAGTTTGGTCAACCATTGTTTATGCCCATGGCATCAAATCCAGAAGGTGAGAAGTGAATAGCATCAAGCGCCACCTCTTGCTCAACTTTGTTCTTGCGGTCGCTATTCCATTGGGTTCCATGGCACTGATCCTTATCCTGATCACCGGTAACCAGCTCGATCAGAATCTGCGGGAACAAATGAGACGTGTCAAAGCCGGATTGGAACTGGAGCTGACCGACCGTAGAAATGACCTGCTGCAAAGGGCTCTTTCCCTGGCAGACAATCCCCGTTACAGACAAACATTGATTTCATCAGATCATCAGGAAACGGTGGGTCTGATGGAAGAGTCACTGGAAGTACTCAGAGCGGATGTAACTACTCTGATAGATGTGAAAGGCGACGTGCAGGCGCATGGTCACCATCCAGGGCAGATTGGGAAGAAGATGGTGGGTAATCGCGACCTGGAAGTACTCAATACTGGTCAGCCCTGGTCCGGATTCGGTATCGATTCCCAGGGGGTTGCCATCCAGGCTATCGTGCCCCTGGTCGATTCCAGTGGTGTCCTTGGTGTGATGCATGTCGCCCGCAGTATTGACTATGCACTGATTCAACATCTGAGTGCCAAGTTTGGTGTCGAACTCTTGCTCTATCACGGTGATCGCTTGCAGGCGACAACTATAACAAGTTCGAATTTACTCAGTAATACTGAGCTATTCTCCAGTGCGATGACTTCCGATGGAACTGCCGGGAATCTGGATCAGGTCAAAAATCTTAATTTGCTGATGACGGTAAATGATCTCGGGCTCTCAGGAGCGCAACAGAAGGGTCGTCTCGTGGTCTTGTTATCAACAGCAGACACAGAGGCAGCATTGACCAACCTCGGTCTGTGGTTCGCAAGCATAGCAGCAGCACTTTGTCTGCTGGCAGCATTGGCCAGCCAGCGACTGGGAATGGGCATTGTTCGACCCCTGCGGGGATTGTTAAGGGCAACAATCGATCTTGGTAAGGGGAATCTCAAGCGTCGGGTACTGGACATGCCACAGAATGAGATTGGCGAGTTGGCCCACGGATTTAACACCATGGCAGGACAGCTTGAAAAAACCACAACCAGTATAGAAGCACTGAATCACGAAATAACTGAGCGGCAGCTTGCCGAGACAGAAGCTCGTAGATTGCGGGACTATCAGCGCAGTATTCTGGATGCGATGCCTTCTCTCATCATCAGCCTTGATCCCGAGGGAGTCGTAACGGGCTGTAACTCCAGAGTGACCGAGGATTCAGGTTTATCTGAAGCAGACATTATTGGTTCACCAGTTATTGAGCTCTTTCCCAGATTGGCTGACTGCGCTGATTTTATCCAGGAAGCTATCAAAGCCAACGAAATACGAGAGCAGCCAAACCTCGTGAGTGACACTGACTCTGGTGTGAGAACCGAGCATCTGTTGGTGATCCCTTTGGACCCCTCGGGTGAGGTTCGGGGTGCTGTCCTCAGACTTGATGATGTGACCGCACGACTGGAACTTGAAGAGAAGCTGAGACAGTCAGAGAAAATGCAGGTGATTGGAGAGATCGCAGGCGGAGTCGCCCATGACTTCAATAATCAACTACAGGTAATTAACTCAAGCGCTGAGATAATACTGCAAGATCAACCCGATCAGAATCTGGCCCAGTTGGCAGAGATGATAGCGGCAGCAGGACACAGGTCTGCGGAATTAACCAGTCAACTATTGGCTTTTGCCAGGCGTAGCCCTCGAAATCTTGCCGCGGTCAACTTGAATAAACTGCTGATAGAAGCAGAATCACTCATTGGTCATACAGTCGACAAGCGCATAACGCTTGATACTCACCTGCTGGAGGATGAAGCACTGGTATTTGGTGATGCTACCCAATTGCAGAATGCACTGCTAAACATAATGATAAATGCCTGTGATGCAATGCCCAACGGCGGTACTTTATCTATTGATGAAGAATTAAAGCTGCTTTCGGAATCTGAGTGCGCACTTTATCAACAGCAAAATATGAGGCCCGGTGATTTCGTCCTCGTGAAAATCGCCGACACTGGCATCGGCATGTCTGTGGATCAGTTAACGCATATATTCGAACCATTCTTCTCCACCAAAGAAGACAAAGGTACTGGCCTGGGTCTTGCGGCGGTTCACGGTACCATTTTGCAACATAATGGTGGTGTTCGAGTTGAATCAGAAGAGGGTCTGGGTACGCAGTTTCATATCGCATTGCCGTTCTATCGCAGAACTGCTTCTCCTGGTACTGCGATTAAAAAGCAATCCATCGTAATCGGTTCAGGGCATACGCTCATTGTCGATGATGAAGAGTTGGTGGCCCAGGTGCTAGGGCAAATGCTGCAGGCACTCGGTTATGATTTCACCATTGAAACAGATGCTGAATCAGCACTGACGAGCTATGAAGAACATTTTGAGGGCATTGATCTCGTGCTCCTTGATATGAATATGCCAGGCATTAGCGGCCTCGAATTGTTTCAGCAAATGAAGGCGATTAATCCTGGTATTCAGGCAATGCTCTGCACAGGACTAGGGGATGAAGACTTGATCATTCAGGCCCGTGCGATCGGTATCAGGGACGTAATTCGAAAACCATTCAATCTTGCGGAATTGTCAGGCAAGATTGAGTACCTGGCAGCTAGTCGAGCCAGCTAAGTGGAAAACTCCACGCTCTTCCCCTCACGACATTACCTGGGCGATAATCACGCAGACCAGAATCGCGCAGGCCAAAATCACGCAGGCCAAAGTTGCGCGCCACCATCAACCCTTAGTACCTGTCCGGTCACATAGGATGAGTCCGCTGTGACAAAAAACTCTACGGCTTTTGCTACTTCCAGGGGCCAGCCATATCGCGTCAGTGAACCACTCTCGACTTTACGTTCGTCTTTCGTGGGCCGACTCGCTTCGAATCGGGCAGTGATAATCTCACCGGGCGCAATCACGTTGGCGTAAACACCGTGTGGTCGCAACTGCGCAGCAAGGCAACGGGTATATTCATGCGCGGCCGCTTTTGCAACGCTATAGGAGACTTCTCGCGGATGACCTGATAAACCCGCAATACTCCCTATCGTAACAATCCAGCCTTCATTTCGAGCCATCATCTCGGGGGCAACCGCTCGGGTCGCGAGAATACAGGTCATAAGGTTGCGATCCAATATCGTTTTAACTTCGTGCAACGAAATATTCACAGCATCGTTTTCGATAGGTTTACCTGCATTCTCTGCGGTCACACCCTTTGAGCCTATATCGCCACCTGCGTTATTAATCAGAATGTCGATCTTTCCAAACTGCTCGTGGATTTCAGCGACATTTCGCGCCACTGTATCAACGTCGGTGAGATCACCGTGCACAGCCAAAACCTCTGTGCCATTCTCTTGCGCGATCTTCCGCGCAACAGCATCGAGCGAATCTGCTTCATTCAACTGACGGGTTGATGTAGGTGTTGTACCGTGAATAACGACGCTCGCCCCCAGACTTGCAAGGTGGGACGCAACAACAGTGCCAATACCCCGCGATGAACCTGTGACCCATGCGACTTTGTTCTCAAGACGTTTGCTCAATTTTATTTCTCCTTCTTAATGACTTGTGGATCCAGCAGTGTGGACTGACAATAGATTCACGTTCAGTTCCCATACAGAAGCATAAGAGGGTACATCATAAAACCAGATGAATAAAATCAGCGGAGGCAAGAGAAATAAAACGGTATTGATGGATGCAAGGCTCGGATATCAGCCATTCACACCACGTACCCGATCTGTCAGGTCTCTGTCCCATTTCGCCCGAGTAGTTTTGTCGGTAAGTTCATCCGCGATATCAAGATAGCTGAATCCCTTATCTTCAACATGAAGAATACCAATATCGATACCCATTGCACCTTTCTCCCCTGCATCTAACTGATGGATGTAGTCTCTGATGCGGGTTATGGACTGACATTATAATCACTTTGATGGCAACCAGGCGACTATGAATCAGGCGAATCAACACTAAGTCAATCATGCTCACCTGCTTGCAACCACCGGCTACCACGTGCAGACTGCCGCCAGTTCATTTTGAGGAGACAGGTTGTGTCGGGTTCTAAACTGGTTTTGGTGGCTATTGTTTGTTTTTGTTTCCTGGGCATCCCAACTAGTGCCGAGACCGTTTTCTATACCGACAATCAGGCCAACGAGGGTGAACGGGTCTATAAGGAAGCCTGTCTTTCCTGTCATCAGCCAACTGGTGGATCAGGTGTAATACCTGTACTGATCGACGATAGCTTCAAAACAAGGTGGTTTGGCAGACCCGTTGCTGATCTCTTCTCGGCCGTAAAGCGCATGCCACCAGGTGTCTCTCTGGATGACGAAACAAATGCGAATATCGTTGCGCACCTCCTGAAAACTCACGGTCTACCCGCCAGTGATAAAGCGCTACCCGTAAATATGGCCGGACTCGGCAAAATGATCCTGCCCCGTACCAAAGACGAGGTTGAAACGCATTCGGTGCCAGCTAAAGAGAATCAACCCCTGCTTGCCGCGCTTACCCCCGTGACAACAGACCTTCTGGCAAACCCTCCGAGCGGAGAATGGCTCAGTTGGGGGCGAACCAATGAGAAAACCGGATTTAGCCCACTCAAAAGTATCAACAGGAAATCCGTCAATAAACTCAAGCTCGCCTGGTCGAACAAGCTCGCTGCAGGCACGAACAACCCGACGCCACTTATTCACGATGGCGTGATGTTCCTCTATACATTCCCGGATACCGTAATGGCACTCGATGCCACGAACGGCACGCTTTTATGGCGCTACAGACACGAGCCCGAAGGCGTGGCGGCAAGTCGTAAGATGGGTATAGCACTCGGTGGCGACAAGGTATTCGTGCCAACATCTGACATGCGTATGCTGGCGCTCAATATGAAGACCGGAACCAGAGTATGGGAATCTGAAATTGCCTACGACAAAGCCACAACGACAGGAACGTCACGTTACAATCTGCGGGCTGCACCCATCATTGCTGGTAATAAGGTAATCATGGGTGTGGTATCAAGCATCGTGCCTACGGGCGGATTTATATTCGCCCTGGACGCTGAAACGGGCGCTGAAGCCTGGCGCTTTCGAACGATTGCCCAACCCGGTACACCTGACGGCAATAGCTGGAATGGTCAGCCAGCAGAACAACGCTCTGGTGGTTCCGTCTGGAATTCCGGGAGTTATGATCCGGATCTCGGGCTGGTCTATTTCGGCATTGCCCCAACCTATATGGTCCAACCCTTCTATGAACCGTCTGATGATCCAACACAGAACCGTGATGCAAAATACACCAACGGCACTGTTGCGCTCGATGTGAATACCGGCGCACTCCGCTGGAATTACTCTCATCATATTATGGATCACTGGGATCTGGATTGGGCCCACGAACGTCACATCATTGACCTGACAGTAAAAGGTAAAGCTCGTCGAGTCCTTGTCACTGTGAGTAAGGGCGCCTTGCTGGATGCGTTGGACGCATCGACTGGTGAATACCTGTTCTCTGTCGAAATGGGAATTCATACAACGATCAGTGCTATTGACCCCAATACCGGTATGAAGACAAACAATCCTGAGACGGAGCCCGGACGTGAAGGCACTTATCTTGTCTGCCCCACTGCTTTTGGGGCACGTAGCTGGACTCCCACTGCCTATGACGCGGGCAGCAAACTGTTGTTCCAGCCATTTATCGAAGCCTGCTTTTCAGCAGGTGGCACAGGTTTTCCGATGTTGGGTACCGGCGTCAATGCTACCCTTGCCGCATGGCCCGGTAGCAATGGCATGATCGGCCGGCTCCACGCCATCGATCTTCAAAAAGGGGAGACTAGATGGTTGCACCGCCAGGTTACGCCGATTGTCAGTTCAACACTCGCAACCGCAGGCGGGCTTGTTTTTGCCGGTGATCTCGTGCCATCGCTTAAAGCATTTAACAGTGAAACAGGCAAGATCGTCTGGCAGACGAAACTCACAGATGACCCGAGCAGCAGCATTGTGTCTTATGCCGTTGACGATCAGCAGTATCTGGCACTGGTGATTGGCCAATCCAACAACCATCACAGGGATTGGAAGAACTACTATAATGCCATCACAAATATGGAAGGCTGGGATCGACCCGCGCCAATCAAGGGATCTGGACCGTCCGTTCTTGTGTTCACGATTGACGACTAATCGGCAGTGGCGCACTACCGATACATTAGAGTCCAATGCTGGTTGCTGTTTGGGTAAAGAACAGGCTGGATACGCTATCAACAGGACAGTTAGAACTCATAAACCAGAATCTGGTATTCAGATTCTCAAATAGCGCTTAAGGGTTTACTATTCCTGGGTATCAATAAGGTTCGCCAATGACCATAGCGGCACCTGGTATTTATACATTGTCGGTTCCAAAGAATCAGTTTGGAAAAAAAGAATGAGTATTAAGATCGAATACCTCGGCAAGAGCGGGATATTGATGACCGGTGAAGGAGAAGTAACGGGTCAAGAGCTTATTGATGCCAACGAGAAGTTATATGCTTCGGACGAGCAAACTGCGGCTTATGAATTTCAGTTGGCTGACTTCACAAAAGTTACCCAGTTCTCCGTTTCGCAGTTACAAATCAAAACCCTGGTCAGACAGGACAGAGACGCATCCAAAATCAATTCCCATCTGAAAATGGCAATCGTCGGTGACGACGCGCTGGTGTTTGGCTTTTCCAGAATGTGGCAAACTTACCTGCCGGATGAATCTCTCGAAACCGAAGTTTTCAGAACCATGGACCTTGCTCTTGAGTGGTTGCAAATCAGTGACCTGTCTCAATTTAAATCTCCTTCATAGCGTTTTTTATTCAGAATTCATCAGAAACGATGTTTTAGTATCTCCTCTTTTCAAACCTCCATGTCGCTGCTTTTTTCTCAAGGAGATAGCAACCCGGAGACAGATTCCAGCAAGTCCAACAATCGCTCATCCTCTCCAAAACGGCCTACCAATTGCAGGCCAAGAGGCAGGTCACCGCCTTCAACAGGAAGGCTGGCAGCAGGGAGGTTGACCACGGGTAATCCCGCGTGCGTCCAGGGCAGGTTCATCGCGGGGTCACCTGTAGCCCGCTGGCTCTTTGGCGCAATGCCAACCGCCGATGGGCAAACGATAGCATCAACTTCAAATTCATCCATTAACGCTTCGATGCGATCACGTAACGCTTTCTGAGAACCTTGCCCTCGTTCGATGACATCAGATCCAAGATTTCTGCCCTGTCGCACTAACGAACTTGATATGGGTCGATACAGGGCGCCATAGATTTGATAGAGGGAGTCGTGTTCACGAGAAAATTCGCAGCTAGTCATATCACGATGATTTCTCGCGATCAGATCAATATCTTCAAGCATGGGTATTCTAACGGTGGTTATACCCATATTCTCCAACTCTGCGATACTAGTCTCGAAAGATTCTCTTGCCAAAGGATCCACCTGGGCCAGGTAAGCTCCGATGGGGATACCGAGTTTTGGTGACTCGCCTTTCGTCGCGACGTTATTCCAGTCCTCAACAAGACAACTCGAAGCCACCTTTAACGCTTCAATCGAATTTGCGAGTAATCCTACGTGATCGGTACTTCGGGAATAGTAGAGGATGCCATCAGTCGGAATCCGGCCGAAACTGGCTTTGAATCCGAAGACACCACAGAACGCCGCCGGACGGATAATCGAGCCGACCGTTTGAGTGCCAAGTGCAATAGGGCAGAATCCGGCAGCCACGGCAGCAGCGCTGCCACTGGACGAGCCGCCAGGGGTATGGGAAAGATTACGCGGATTTCGGGTGGCATTCGGTTCCATGCAGGCAAACTCTGCGGTCACTGTCTTGCCCAGAATAATTGCACCTGCCGCAACCAGAAGACTGACCACACTTGCCTGTGATCCTGCGAAAGCTTCCTGGGGTAAAGCTGAACCCGCCCGGGTGTCCAATCCGTCTACATTGATGATATCTTTAACGCCGATTGGTACAGCAAATAGTTCAGGCCTTGAATTTCGATCGGGGAATTTCGCAAGTAACGATTCACAAGCGGAACGAAGTCGTGATCTGCGACTTTCAGCATCTTTTTCAGGCACGAAAGAGAGAACAGCTTCATCCTCCGCAATTACGCTCATCAGCCAATCGACATAGGAATCGACATCAGAGGATGCGACCAGCCGATTACTGTATTCTCGAGGTAGCATCAGTTACTCCCTATTCCAGGGGCTGTCGCATCCCGATGCCCACCCGGTCAAAGCCAAACTTCTGATAGAAAGTACGATTTTGTTCGGCCCTGTCAACCACATATGCCCCAATCTCCGTACAGCCGCGCTCTCGTGCATTTGTTAGCGCTGCTTCCATTAGTTGAGTGCTCACTTTTCTACCGCGGGCTGAAGGGTCGACCACAATCTCTTCAATTTGACAATACTCACCACCGTAACGCATGGCCAGGTTATATGAGAGGGAAACCAGTCCCAGCATTTCGCCGTCTTCTTCTGCCACCAGAACCTCACCTCTCACGCCATCGAGCAGTCGGTCAAAGGCTTCTCGCACCGCTTTATTGAGCGACTCACCCGTCACTTCGATCAGGTCAAGTAACAGCTCCACACAGGCAGCCTGGTCGCTGGCTTTAGCGGCTCTAATGTTGACGGGCATGGTTCACCTCTTTATGTTCAATTGAGAAATACATTGCGCATTTTTGCATGAATTCACGGGCATTGCAGTGTCCTGAGAACACCATATAGCCAATCAGGCGGATGACAGCAAGACCTCTAAGACATCTGCGCCACTCCCGGTTAGCATCACAATTTATTCTGGCACTCGGCACCAGGCCCGTTCTACTATTAGCAATGCAAACTTATTGGGGATTTCCATGGCAGAGGGACTATTAAAAAACGAAGTCATTGTCAGCGACGCAATCCTGCAGGCACTGGAAGGTGCAGGTATTGATATGATCTTTGGTATTGCAGGCGGCAATATGGGGCGCCTGTATTATTCACTTTACGATCATCAGGACAAGATCCGGGCGGTGCTGGTTCGGCACGAACAACTTGCCAGTGTTATGGCAGAAGTTTATGGCAGACTAACCGGAAAGCCCGGGGTTGCGACCGGTCAGGGCGCCTTTGTTCTGTCAAACGCACTGCTTGGTACGCTTGAAGCACATCTAGGCAGCTCACCCATGCTACTACTAACAGATCTCTCTGATCAGGCACCTTTCTCGCATCACGCCCCCTATCAGGGCGGCACAGGCGAATACGGCACGTTTGATAACAAGCTCAGCCTGTCAGGTACGACAAAAATGGCTATCACCGTGCAGGAACCGGTGCAGGCTGTTCAAAGCACACAACTCGCGATAAAGCACGCCATGAGTGGTGAACAGGGCCCGGTTGCAGTTCTGTATCACAGTTCCGCATTTGCAGAGTCGGTAGGTCCGGACAGCATACCAACGATTTATCCCACCTCTTATTATCTGCCAGCAAAACAGCCTGGCGACCCGGAACGGGTCGACGCGGCTGCAAAGCTTATCAATCAAGCCAAGAGACCAGTGATCATTGCCGGTAACGGCGTGCGATTAGGTCATGCATTTACTTCGCTGGAAAAGCTTGCCGAACTCATTGGAGCACCAGTGGCAACCACGGCATCGGGTAAGGGTGTCTTCGCAGAAACCCACGAACTTGCCCTTGGCACCTGTGGCAATTTTGGTCAGGATTCTGCCAACGCATTTATCGGGCAAGCTGATCTGGTACTGGCCGTCGGTACACGATTGGGTCCGCTCGATTCCACCAATGAAAATCCCAAGCTGATTGATCCGACAAGGCAGAAACTCATACAGATTGATGTCGAACCAAAGAACGCAAGCTGGACCTTCCCCTGCGATGAAACGATTATTGGCGATGCTTCACTCGTGATGAACCAGCTTATAGACAACATCAGCCAATCAGCACCGGATGCCGGTACGCTAAAATCAAGGGCGAAATTGGTTGGAGACATTCGTTCAGACAATGGCTTTTTTGAGGATGATGGGTATCACTCCGATGAAGCACCTGTTCTGCCCCAGCGATTAATTTATGAAATCCACAAGGCGATTGCCGACGATGCATTTATTGCCTGTGATGCGGGCGAAAACCGCCTGTTTATGACTCACTACTTCCAAACAAAGGGACCTGGAACATTAATTATGCCTGGCATCGGTGCCATGGGTTATGCAGTTCCAGCAGCCATGGCTGCCAAACTGGTCTACCCGGACCGCCAGGTGCTGGGCGTTTGTGGCGATGGTGGTTTCGGCATGGCCATCAACGGACTGATGACCGCACTTGATGAGAACATCCCGATTGGCATTATTATCATGAACAACAGCGCCCTTGGTTGGGTAAAGCATGGTCAGGGTAACCGCGCTATTGCCAGTACATTCACCGAAATGAATTATGCAGAGATCGCTAAGGCCATGGGTTGTCAGGGTATCCGGGTCGAAACACCAGACCAGTTGCCCGGCGCACTCGCTGAAGCTCTCGCCGGTAATGCACCCACAGTAGTAGATGTGGTGACATCATTTCGTACATCATTTCGGGATGTGACTTCTGATCTGGCGAATCGATAGGAACAACGGCGGTTATTAGCACGCTTTTTGACTATTTTTTAGCCACAACAACTGTTTACCACTCAGCGCATTAATTTGCCTTCTACAGTTTTTAGCGGTCTAATTGGTCGAAAATACGAATCGGACTGATCCGTGACCCTGAACCCTGCCGGTCGCTTTTATGCGATGGTATCAATTTTTATTTCGATACCTAATCTGCTAATCGCTGCTACCCTGGACGATGTTCAATCCGGGGTATTCACACCCTCCTGTGCAGTGGCCGGGTGCCATAACGGTACACAGGCACCCAATCTGCTGGCCGGTCAGTCATTCGATAATATTGTCAATGTCAGTTCAATCCTCTCACCGTCAACCCTTTATGTGGATCCGGGAAATCCGGATAGCAGTTTTCTGATCCAGAAAATGGAAGGTACGGCGCCAGGCTCCCCAATGCCGCTTACCGGATCTCTGGAAGTATCGCAGATCCAGATCGTAAGGGATTGGATCGAAGCTGGTGCATCAGAATCAGGTGGCAGCAATTCCCAGCCCGATACGGACGATGACGGTATTGTCGACAGTTCAGATAATTGCCCCACCACAGCCAATACAAATCAACTGGATTCCGATGACGATGGCGACGGTAATGCGTGTGACAGCGATGATGACAACGACGGGATATCCGACAGTGCAGAAACTGGTGCTGGTCTTAATCCTCTGGATGCTAACGATGTAACTGGCTCGCCACGGGAAATCCTGTGGCGGCACACGAGCACAGGTAACAATACCCTGTGGAGTATGGAAAGCCAGCATCGAGTCGAACGAAATTCAATCAATACAGTCTCGGATCAAAACTGGAAAGTCGTGGGCATGGCAGATTTTACCGGTGATGGTATTGACGAGATATTTTTGCGTCATGAGTCTACTGGCGCGAACAGGTTATGGACAATTGACAAGGGAAAGAGATCTGCTTCCCTCGCCGTGCAGAGTGCGTCTATTGACTGGACCATAGTCGGCATTGGAGACGGCGATGGGGACGGTGATGCTGATCTGATGTTTCGCAACCAGACAACCGGGGACAATCGATACTGGGAGATGGATGGTGCAACCAGGCTGAGTTCACTGGCAATTAGTGCAGTCTCCTTAAGCTGGTCGGTAGCTGGTAGCGGTGATTTCGACGGTGATGGACGACCAGATCTGTTATGGCGAAATACCAGCGGAGCCAATTCCGTCTGGTTGATGCAGGCTGAAACAAGGAAAGCCAGGGGATCACTGCCATCGGTGGGTCAACCATGGGAAGTCAGCGGTACTGGTGATTTTGATGGCGACGGTATGGACGATATCCTCTGGCACAATCCATCAACCGGTGCCAACTCCATCTGGCTGCTGGATGGTGTTTCAAGAAAGTCTCGATCCACACTACCAACCACCGGCAGCGGTTGGTACCCATTCGCGGTTTACGACATGAATGGCGACGATGTCGACGATATTCTGTTCCGCAATACAACCGACGGCTCTAACAGACTGTGGTTAATAAATAACGCCACAAGGACAGCCAGTCTTGCGATTGCCAGGGTCTCGGATCAGAAGTGGGTGCCTGTCGCAGTCGGAAATACATCAAACGTCGAGGGTTTTGATATACTCCCCGTTGCCGGTACTGCACCTGACTCTTCAGAGGCATTGAGCTTTTTCAATGCCAATGTATCGGAATCCATCATCCAAACCAGATGTATCGTGTGTCATATAGAAGGTGGCGTGGCAACTGCATCTGCACTCCAGTACGTATCAGATGGGACCAGAGGTCATCTGACAGACAACTTCACCACATTGCAAGCATATGTTGACGCTGACCCCAATAATGCCAACACCCTGCTCGACAAGGTTCGGGGTGTTGATCATGGCGGTGGATTCCAGCTCGCTACCGATTCAGAGGATTACAGGAATCTATCTGAATTTCTTGGATTGCTTGGCGCGACAGTTGATCCGATCAATACCGAGTCTTTAAGCGAATTCTGGCAAGGTATCAGTCTTGCCAGCGCGCCTCAGACACTCCGTCGGGCCGCTCTTATGGTTGCCGGTCGATTGCCGACCGATGAAGAACAAGCGAATGTTGACTCAGGTGACGACACAACCCTTGCCAATGCAATCAGGGGTCTGATGCAGGGCGATAATTTTCATGACTTTCTAATCAGGGGTGCCAATGACAGATTGTTCACAGACGCATTTTTCACCAACCTCGGCTTCGAACTATCAGACCTGAATTCAAATTTCTATCCCATCGGTGCGAACAAACAGTTTTTCGATCGACCTGAGAATGATGAGGAGCAGGAAGCCAAGAATCATTGGCAAAACGAGTGGCGATGGGGACTAGCAAGGGCACCACTGGAGCTGATTGCCTATATCGTCATGAATGATCGCTCCTACCAGGAAGTTGTGACTGCCGATTATATGATGGTGAATTATAGAACGTCCGAAATTCTCAATTCGGGCGTGCCCTTCAATACGAATGACCACAAGATTTTCAAACCGGGAAAAAATCGGGGTCAAATTGTGCAGGATGATCAGTTAATCAGTGAGTTCATCAATAACCTCGGTAACGAGGTAAGTTCTCACGGTGCCTTTGTGGAATATCCTCATGCTGGCGTCCTGAATACACAGGCTTTTCTGAATCGCTATCCATCCACTGAAACAAACCGTAACCGGGCAAGGGCTCGCTGGACTTTGTTCCATTTCCTGGGTTTTGATATTGAGAAATCTGCACAGCGAACAACTGATCCGGAAGCGCTGGCGGATACCAACAATCCAACCATGAACAATCCCAACTGTTCGGTCTGCCACTCAATTCACGATCCAATTGGTGGTACCTTCCAGAACTACGGTAATGAAGGTTACTTTCGCGACCAATGGGGTGGTAATGATTCACTGCCGGATACTTACAAACACCCTGAATGGTTCGATGAAAATGCAGAGCCCAGTGAATACCAGGAAGGCGATACCTGGTATCGCAGTATGCGTACCCCTGGATTCGACGGAAAGATCGCACCCGATCCTGCGAGCAGCTTACCCTGGCTCGCTGAGCAGATAGCAAGTGATCCAAGATTCGCGACAGCAGCAGTCAAATTCTGGTGGCCGGCACTGATGGGTTCAAACACTTTGAGCGCACCCCAGGAAGCAAGCGACGCAAACTTCGCTCAACGACTTGCGGCATTTGAAGAACAAAATGCATTCATTGAAGATCTGGGTGGAAAGTTTTCGAAAGGAATCAATGGTGGCACTCCATTTAACGGCAAGGACCTCTTGACCGAATTGATCATGAGCCCCTGGTTCAGAGCATCGAATATCGCAGATTCAAACGACAACGGAATGGCGGAGCTTATATCAGAATATGGTACCCGCAGGTTGCTGACACCGGAAGAACTCGAACTCAAAAGCAAAGACCTTCTCGGCTGGACCTGGGGAGCATGGGAGAATCACTACAGCTACGATGGTGTCGATACAAATATGCTGGATCGATTTGGGATTTACTACGGTGGAATTGACTCCAATGGCATAAAAACACGATCAAGCGCGCTTACGCCGTTAATGGTCAACGTTGCTGAGAAGATGGCACTTGAAATGGCTTGCCCTGCTGTTGTCACCGATTTTCACCGCGATGATTCTGACAGGTTACTCTTCGCTGGCATTGAAAAATCCATCACCCCGGCAACTGAATTCGCACGTTCATTCGAGGTTACGCCAGATCAATACAGCAAAAGAGAAATCTATTCGCTAACGGGTCAACTAAGCGCTTCTCAAAAAACCATCAGCATCCGCTTTGAGAACGATTTCTGGTCTGAAGAAGAGGGAGACCGGAACCTCAAGCTTGGAACCCTGACGATCATAAATTCTGCCGGAGATACACTGCAGGAAATTGACCTTGTAAAGCTTGCCCAGATCCCTGGCTCGATTATTGAGTGCGGTGGGCCCCAATGGAATCCGGAAACGAATCTCAGTGACCATTTTACCCTGTGGGGAACATGCACGATCAGTTTACCGATCGAAATACCGGAAGCCGACTCATATACGATAAATATTATCGCCTGGGGTGATCAGGCCGGACCGGACCCTGTCAGCATGACTGTGGCACTTGGAGACAACGGTTCGCTGATTGATGGCACCTCAGTTGGGGCATTGATCATCAAAACAAACTCATCGAGTTGCACCAAAAATTACTGGGCCAATCAGTAACGCTTGATGAACCGGCACTTGAAACCAGCTACCTGCTGCTTGTCGAAACCTGGCTGGAGAGAATGGCCAATCCTCAACATGGTCACGCATGGTCTCATCCAAAAGAAGAATGTCATTTTTACCAGGACGAAGATGTCTGGGCAGAGGGAGGTCTCGCCAACACTGCCCAGGACGATACCGGTATGTTAAATACCTGGACCACGATGCTGATCTATTTCATGACAGATTTTAACTATTTACATGAATAGTCTCATGGGGAAAGAGAGAAAATGAAAAGACGCGACTTCCTTACAAAAACCGTGTTACTCGGCGCGGCTGGCTTGACCCTCCCCGCTAGCAGGTTATACGCGGCACCGAACGAAGGTTATACGGGTCGCTTGTTACTCGTCCTGCAGACCGAGGGAGGCTGGGATGTCACCGTATTCTGTGATCCAAAAACAAACCAGCCTGATCAACCGGAAATTACGCATTGGTCAAATGAGGGCGAAATTCAAACCGCTGGCAATATTACCTATGCACCTTTTGCAAACAATGCGAGCCTGTTTGAAAAGTACTACAAAGATATGCTCGTTATTAACGGTGTAGATGCCCAGACCAATTCACATACAACCGGTGTGCTGCATAACTGGAGCGGGAGGAATTCAGAAGGGTTTCCATCATTATCTGCCCTGTTTGCCGCACACAATGCACCGGATCAGCCACTCTCCTACATGAGTTTTGGTGGATTTTCACAGACTGCAAATCTGATTCGCTTCAGTCGTCTTAATGATGTCTATTCCTTACGTCAGATACTAATACCGGAATTCCAGAATGGCGGCAGTACTCTCAGGAGTATCGAGGATATGGCACGCATCAGGGAGTATCGAGATATTAGGCTTCAGCAGATGCTCGCCGACCCAACCAATATTCCCCGGGTCCAGACAAATCTTGAAGCCTATGAAAAAGCATTCAGGAATAAATCTGCGCTGCTGAAATTCACTGATTTTCTGCCGTCCGATGATGAGATATTCCCGGATGATGAGGTCAATGCCGAAGTAAACAGCAATCTCAGGCGGCAGATTCAACTCGCGCTTTCCGCTTTTGAGGCTGGTATAGGCAGCGCGGCCGATCTTGTGACTTTTGGCTACGATACTCACAATGACCATGACCAACTTCACGAAGGATTGATTAACCATCTGAACGATTCAATAGATTTAATCTGGACACTGGCCGAAGAGAAGGGGCTGGCCGACAGACTTACGCTGGTAATAGGTTCTGATTTCAGTCGAACCCCATTTTACAACGCTGATAACGGCAAAGATCACTGGCCAATCGGCTCAGTCATTGTTATGGAAAAGCAGCCCTCCTGGGGTAATCGTGTGGTCGGTCTTACCGATGAAGGACAGAACGCCTACAACATAAACCCATCAACGCTAAAGCGTGATGATGATAACGGCACAATCATCTATCCCAAGCATGTTCACAAGGCATTGCGCAGGCATCTCGGTCTTGAGAACACAGCCGTCGATGCCAATTTCAAATTCAACAATACTGAAGACTTCGACTTTTTCGCGTGAAAAAGTTTCGTTGTTGATTATTGTTTAACTACTTCTCGTTCGTGTTCTACCTGATGTTGCGAGATTTCAACTATCGCGCCATCAGGTCCGCCCGTGCGAAAGTAAGCCCAGCTTCCTGGACTTTGGAGGATTAGCTCTGCACCTTTCTCCAGATACTCGGCTATCGTCTCATCCACGTCGTCCACCTCGAAAGCAATGTGATGCAATCCCGGACCCACATCATCGAGGAACTTGGACTGCACAATACGACCCTGACCAGGTTCGATGAGTTCGATGACTACATCACCCACTTTGGCCCAATACTCTTTACCCGTCCATGGTCTGCCTTTGCGATCCTCTCCTTTCATTTCAAGACAGGTCCACGGCGCAATACCCATCACGGATGACCAGGACTCCATCACCGCTTCAGCATCGTTTACGGCCAGGCTGATGTGATGAACGCGCTTTATTTTTGTTTCCGTCATTGGATTTCCCTCTCTGCATGATGAACCGCCAAGATTACAACAACCAGATTCGTATGTAAGCAATGCTGTTTAAGTGATGGATTAATTGGGGTCGAATAATTCCACATATTTTGACTGTTCAATCAGATCAACCTATATTTGCGGACGTTAAGATCTCATATCATTTCCAAGAGTATCCCAGAATGGCAGATCCAACAGAGGTAGCAGTGAACTCGGTGAGGGAACTTGCCCAGCCTTATGTTAATCGTTGGGGTCCATTTAGTATGACCAGAGACCCCGTCAGTGAAACCGCGATTAGAAGGTATTGTGAAGTAGCAGAGGATGGTAATCCGGTCTACTGGGATGAGGAGTTTGCTGAAAAATCCCGCTTCGGAAGGATTATCGCGCCGCCACAATCTTTGTTCTCGATGACATTCGCTCCCTGGTGGACACCAGACTTCTTCCAGGAAAAAATAGCTGATGCAACCGCTGCACTCAACCCTGACGAGCAGGAGTCAGGCACAAACCGGGTTTACAGGATTTGCAATGATTTCGGTTTTACGGTGAATACGGTAGCAGAACAGGAAGTCGAATATATCGCGCCCTTTGGCCCTGGTGATGGTCGACTGAAGATGCGCAGCATGATCAACGAGGTCTCCGAAGAAAAGCAGGTACGAGTGGGACGAGGGGTTTTTGTCACAAGTACAACAGAATATCGAACAGAGATCGGCAATCGATTGATTGGCAAATCGACGCTGGTTCTCTTACGCTACAAAGCAGAGGGACCCGCAGCATGAATAGCAACCAGACGACAGAGGCGAACTTCAGAACGCTGGACTGGAACCAGGTAGAAGTGGGTGATGATCTCGGCAGTATTTCATTTCCCATTACCCTCCGAACGCTGATGATCGACGTGGCCGGTACCCGGGACCTTTATCCAATTCACCATGATCGTGAGTTCGCCAAAAAGAACGGCGCCCGTGACATTTTCGTGAATACGATGTTTTACGAGGGGCTGTTTGGTCGAATCGCGACCGATTGGGCAGGACCCGAAGCATTTCTACGCAAGCTTCGGTTTGCCATGAAGGGACCTAACTGCCTGGGTGATACCATCACTTCCAGAGGCTGGGTCGTGAAAAAGTACCACGAGGACAATCAAAATCTACTGGATCTCGAAATTCACCTGGATAACGAAGTTGAAAAGGACGCAACGATTGCGAACCTGACACTGGAATTACCAGAGTATCGTGATCAAGATGGTGAGCCTGAGTAAAATACGAAGCCTCAATTTTACTCCGACCCTAAATCTTACAGCCTTCTATATTAGTCCCTCGCACCAGGGCTCATTCACCCGTGTCGGAATCGGAAGTTGACGCCTGCTGTTCATACCATTCTTTTTCCAGCAATCGCGCTCCACGCAATATATTCCCCATCGCGTAGTTACCCTCGTGGCAGGCATATTCATAAAGACTGCTTTCGGGTTTGGACTGCCATACATATCGACCGCTCCATGGTGCTTTCCAGACGGTCTCATCCTCTACGGTAAAATCGTAATACAGATTACCGTCTTCCATGCGGCTGAACCGCTCTGTCACCTGCAGGTTTTCATCGGCTCCCGGCAGTCCACTGATTTTTTTGAAATGTTTCGCTTTCACAACAAGAACGTCACCATCCCAATAGGCAATCGAGTCACCCAGCCATTGTCCATCCGTTATCGGTATATGCTCGGAATTCATTCTAATAATTCGCGCATCATGCACCATCTCGTGCAGTATCACGACGTGAGTATCAGTCTGAATAATACGCTTATAGTTATTGTATAAACTGGGGATTGTCGGCACCGTCGCTCCAAATGAAATCAGGCAGCGCTCGGAGGGGGCAAGAGACTCGGGACCATCAAACGGCCCGGGACCCTCGTGATCCAGCCATGTAGCTGTACCTGTGTTCTCGTGGCCGAAACTCTGATACAGCGTTTGTAACCGCCCACCTACACCTGGTTGGTTTGGCGGATACCGGCCATTCGGGGGATCGTAGATGATGGACGTTGGCACATTGCCATCGATGGTACCGAGTGAGCTCCCCGGATCCACCCAGAAAACATTGTAGCCACCCACACCACCGGCACCAGCCGTGTTGTTGCCATCACCACCGGCTTCCGGTGCTTCCCGGTCCGGGTCGCTATCTCTTCCAATTGCCCACTCGGAGACAACGGAAAAGACCCAGTTCAGGGCTCGGGCGACAAAAGGATAGAGGTATTCTGTCTCGTCCAACCACTCGGGTCTCTGGGTTGGGGTTAGTGTACCGGTATCATAGACACCAGACAGATCTGGTTTGCCAGATGGCGTGCGCGGAATATCCGCAACAACCTGTGAGCTCACCATAACCGCCAGTAATAACAGAAGATTTAGATATTTAGTCATCAGCGTTCTGCAGTATATTATCGGATGATACATTCTAAGCTAATAAGCCCTATGCCGCTACACCGTGCCATCGGCTAAGTGGAAGCCCGGGGTCGATCCTGCGTCTTCGGATCTCTCGACGGTATATCTTGTGATTTGGGTTTAACCTGCAACAGTGGTATAAACTCACGATACGCAATCTAACCCCATCAATTGGAGGATTTAATTGTGACCTCAGCTCGAATTGTTTTTTTACTACCCCTGGTGGGTCTGTTGTCTAACTGTGCCACCATTGATTCCGACGTATCACCGTCCCCAATGAGTCACCCCGATCTTAGTGGCACTTATGACGGCGCGACTTTGACGCCACTGACCCGACCCAAGGAGTTTGGTGACAATCTGTATTTAACGCCAGAGAAAGCGAAGGAATTAGCCGAGAACGAAGCAAAATTAATGGCACAAACCTCGACCACCAGTGATCCAGATAGAGAGGCGCCACCGGATGGCGGTGACGGATCTCCTGGCGCCGCAGGTAATGTCGGCGGTTACAACACCTTCTGGATTGATCGCGGTACCGATGCATTGACCGTCGACGGAAAATTTCGAACGTCCGTGATTGTTGATCCGCCCAATGGCCAGTTTCCAAAAACAACACCTGCAGGACAGCAGAGAATGGCAAAGCGGTTTGCAAGCAGGGGCAGAAAAAACGAAGGTAAAGCCTGGTGGCTAACTGAAGAAGGACCCGGACCATACGACAACATGGAACAGCGCAGCACTGCTGAACGTTGTCTTCTCGGGTTCAGCGGTGCTGCGCCTTCAATTCCAAGCTTGTACAATAATTTTAAGCGTATTGTTCAGACTGACGAATATGTGATGATTCTAATTGAGATGGTTCACGATGCGCGAATCGTCAGAATGAACAGCGAACATCTCCCCCAGGATGTCAGGAAGTGGCTGGGCGATTCAATCGGCTGGTGGGAAGGCAATACCCTGGTAATTGACACAACAAATTTCAGCCCAAACGCAGTGGGTTTTATTATTGGATCAGAGAATACCCACGTTGTTGAAAGACTCACCCTGCAGGAAGACGGGAATATTCTCTATAACTTCACTGTCGAAGACGATACTCAATGGACTCAATCCTGGACCGGTGAATACGTGTGGCGTGCCAGCGATCAACCAGTCTATGAGTATGCCTGTCATGAAGGTAATTATGCATTGGGTAATATCATGCGAGGCGCACGCCTGCTGGAGCAAGATGTTCAGGGGGATGACAGCAGCGAATAGTGCAAGGGGGGGCGGTCAACGGCTTCGCCCCTCTGCTACACCTGCACCTGGCTATCACACGTAATCAGACTTCAGGGTCCATAAACCATCGACGCAACGATTACTTTTATCCACGTCGCATTCATTGCATCCGACACTTCATTGCGAGTGATCGAGACCAATTCGATTTAACAGGTACTGTATGCCAAAAATACTGATTATTCAGGGCGCAGGTTTGGACAAGCGCGGCAAGGAACACATCGATATATTTGGACCGGAAACCCTTGAAGAGATCAACGCCCAAATAACCAATCAGGCACAAGCCCTGGGTGTCGATGTGGAACTGTTTCAGTCTAACGATGAAGCAGAGGTTATTAAAAGACTCTCTCAGATTAAAAAAGGAGACTACGATGCGCTCCTCATCAATCCGGGAGGCTTTACAGTTACTACCGGGTCATTGCCGCAGGTGATTGGCGACTTACCTATCCCTGCCTTTGAAATTCACGCTTCCAATCCCACATCACGAAAAATCCAGTCAACCATACAACCCTACTGTAAGGGTTCAATCTGTGGATTTGGCTACACCGGCTACCAGATGGCCATGCAGGCAATTAGCAACCCCGGGGATTAAATAATCATGCAATACGAGAATTTATATATCGAAAAGAAGGGCGCTATTGCGACGGTCACCTTCAATCGGCCGGATAAAGCCAATGCCCTCAATTCAGCCCATTTACGTGACATCGAAGCTGCCGCTCTATCGTTTCGCGATGATCCGGAGACAAGAGTCGTTATTTTTACCGGCAAAGGTAAGCACTTTTCATCGGGTGCAGACTTGACTGACCCGGGGACGGGACCCGAGCCGATGGTACAAAGGCGCAGGTCAGCACGAATGGGGCAGCGGGCGATTATTGCGCTCCGAGAGATTGATCAGGTGACAATTGCCGCGTGGAATGGTGCGGCAATGGGAGGCGGCGCCTGTGTGGCAACCGCAGTCGATTTTAGAATAGGTGCTGATGACTGCTTTATTGCATATCCCGAGATCGATATCGGCGTGAACCTGATGTGGCAGAGCCTGCCGCTGATTACCCATCTTGCGGGTCCTGCCAGAGCCAAGCGACTGGTCATGGGCGGTGAACACATCGCCGCGGAAACCCTCCTGCAATGGGGTGTTATTGACGAACTCGTCACGCGGGATCAGTTAATTAATCGAGCAGAAGCATTGGCGGAGTTCTATGCCGCCAAACCACCTATTGCCTGCCAGATGATCAAACGGAGTGTTAATGCCATCAGCTCCGCACTCGATCAGTCCATCATGCACATGGATTTTGATCAGAACATCATGAGTTCCCAAACTGAGGACAGAAAAGAAGCAATAGACGCTTATCTGAATAAGCGGCCACCATCCTACAAAGGTAACTAGTTGCACTAACGCAATGCAGCCTTCATGCTAGGGTTTCTCTGAGCTGTAGAAAACTACAATTCCACTCTAATGGTTGGGTGAAGGATTGCTGCAGATTTCAGTTGCCATGTATACCGGATCTTGATCTGGCTGGATGGCAGATAACGAACGCTTTGAGGAGTAAGGAATGGGAAATAAGCCTCTTGAAGGAATACGTGTAGTTGATCTGACCCAGATATATCAGGGTCCATATGCCGCTTTCTTAATGGCTATGTCAGGTGCCGAAGTGATTAAGGTAGAACCGAGGTCAGGTGAGAGAATGAGAGGTGCTGGTGGCGACAGAACACCCATGGCATTCGCCATGTTGAATTCAAACAAGAAAAGCATCACCCTTGATCTAAAAAACGCAAAGGGTAAGGAATTACTCAAGGGGCTGGTTAGCAAGGCGGATGTTCTTCTTGAGAATTACGCGCCCGGCACCATGGACCGGCTAGGTGTTGGGTGGGATATCCTAAAAGAAATCAACCCTTCTCTGGTCTATGTTTCTGGAACGGGGTATGGCTTGTCAGGGCCGGATCGTGACATGCTGGCGATGGATCACACGATACAAGCCGCTAGTGGCATCATGAGCGTGACGGGAGATGCAGATCAGCCACCTGCACGGGCAGGCGGTGCCCCGTGCGACATCATGGGTGGTGCACAAATGTATTCAGCCACGCTAACTGCCTTATTGGGTCGCGTTCGCACCGGCAAAGGCACCCTGGTTGAAGTATCCATGCTGGAATCCATGTACTTTACATTATGTTCTGAACTGACGAATTACCATGCCAGCGGCAAGATCCCGGAGCGAAACAGCGCAAGATCTCCCGCCGGTGCCTGTCCCTATGGTCGCTATCGCTGCAAAGACGGCTGGATTGCCATTATCAGTGTTGCAGAAGGCCATTGGCTAAACATACTCGATGTAATTGGCCGAAGTGAACTCAAAGAACATGAAGATTATCGCAGTGCCGGTCGACGCAAGAAGATCGAGGCACAAATTGATGAGATGATAGAAGCCTGGAGTTCATTACTCACACGTGATGAAGCCTACAAACAGATGCGGGAAGCCCGGGTACCTGTCGCTCCCATCAGGGATCTTGAAGAGATTCAGCATGACCCGCATTTGCATGAAAGAGGGATGCTGAATGATATGACGCATCCGGATATGGGTGATATTGTGCTGCCGAATGCGCCCTTTCGCTTTACAGATTATGATTCCAGCGACGTTCAGTTTTTCCCGGAAGTCGGCGCACACAATCAGGAAATCTACAGTACATGGCTGGATATGGATGAGTCAGAAGTAAATCGGCTTGCTGACGATCAGGTAATTTAGAGAAACCGGTGATAGAGTCACAATCTTCGCACCCGAGATTAATCGTCTGGGATAGCTTTATAACTTCAGGAGACTATTGAGATGAAACTTGGATTGATGCTCGGATATTCCGGCGGTCAACTTCACATACCCGTCGAGAAGGTCCAATTAGCAGAACGACTGGGATATGACACCGTCTGGACCGCAGAAGCGTATGGCTCGGATGCACTATCCCCGCTTGCCTATCTTGCGGCAAAGACAGAACGCATTCGACTCGGTACCGCGGTAATACAGCTTGCAGGCAGAACGCCAGCCAACGCAGCGATGACAATTGCGACTATTGACGCATTGGCCGGAGGCAATCGTGTGATTTGTGGTATCGGCGTTTCCGGCCCACAGATCGTTGAAGGCTGGTACGGCCAACCCTGGGGTAAACCTTATTATCGAATCAAGGACTACGTTACCATCATGAAGAAGGTTCTTCGCCGGGAAGAGCCGGTTGTGCACGAAGGCAAAGAAATTTCTCTTCCGTTCACCGGGGAAGGAGCGATGGGTGTTGGCAAACCACTTAAATCTATCCTGCATATGAATCCGGATATTCCAATCTGGCTTGGAACAGGCATGGAATCGACGGTGAAACTAACCGCTGAAATTGCAGATGGTTGGCTTCCACTAGGCCTCGTGCCGGAAAACTACGACCTGTACAAACCCTGGATCGAGGCGGGACTAAAGAAAGCGGGCAAGACATCCGACAGTTTCGAAAGCCAGGCGATGAGCAACGTGGTCATCACCAATGATGTGAAGGCCGGACTCGATCGTATGAAACCGGGGATTGCACTATATGTTGGCGGCATGGGTCACAAAACAATAAATTTCCACAAGGAAATGATGGTTCGTCGTGGCTTTGGCGATGCCGCGGAGAAAATCCAGGAACTATTTCTTGCCAAACGCAAGGACGAAGCAATCGACGCTGTGCCCGATGAGTTCGTTGATCAGGGGGCACTCATCGGAAACAGGGAAAGAATCCAGAAGCGATACAGAGACTGGGAAGACAGTGGTATCACGGGTTTAACAATATCCGGAGATGAAGAGGCACTTAGAGTCATGGCGGAAGTGGCCAGGTTGAATGTGGAATCCAATGTTTAATCAGGATTGGTGTAGATGTGGGGTCAGAGACAGTTTGGATCACAATATTACCAGGAGAGGTTGTTGGAATGATTTGCAGGACTAAGAAAATGATACAACTCGTATTTGCACTGAGTTTGTCAACTCTGATCTACACCGCTGCTGCCGATGATGCAGACGTAAGAAGTGTCAGAGTTGTGAAGGCTGAACGGGTCGGCATGAGTTCAGAGCGACTTAAACGAATCGGTGTAAGCATGCGGCGCTTCATCGACGCCAATAAAATACCCGGCACAGTTACACTCGTCGCTCGAAAGGGAAAGGTAGTCCACTTTGAGGCCAATGGCCTGCGTGATGTGGATGCGGGACTACCGATGCAGAAAAACACCATCTTTCGGATGTATTCCCAGTCAAAACCGGTGACGGGTGTGGCGATTATGATCCTGTTTGAAGAAGGACATTTTCTTTTGTCGGATCCGATCTCCAAATACCTGCCCGAATTTAAGTCCATGCGCGTCTACACGGGGACTGTAGATGGTGAGGTACAGACAGAACCGGCAGGGCCAATCACCATTCACCATTTGTTAACACATACATCCGGTCTGACCTACGATTTTTTCCCGACACCTGTAGCTCAGATGTATCGTGATGCTGGAGTTCTGGGTTCCGCTCCCGGGTCGCCGCACAAAAACCTGAAAGAATGGTCAGAAGCTCTGGCTCAACAACCACTTATCGCACAACCCGGTACTGCGTGGAATTACAGTGTGGGTATGGATGTGCTTGGACGTCTGGTTGAGGTAATCTCCGGCCAGACCTTTGGTGAGTTCCTGAAGTCCAGGATCTTTGATCCCCTGGGTATGAAAGACACCGCTTTCTATGTACCTGAAGACAAGCTGGACAGATTTGCCGCAAATTACAGCCCGAAACCGGGTGGCGGAATGCAGTTGATTGATCATGCAAGTAAAAGTCCATATCGATCACCGCCCGCGCTCGAGATGGGTGGTTCCGGGCTGGCGAGCACTGTTGCTGATTACTTGAGATTTGCTCAAATGCTTGCAAATAAAGGTGAGTATGATGGCGCTCGTATCCTCGGCCGCAAGACCGTTGAGTTTATGACTTCAGATCATATGACACCCACGATGCCTGATGATCCCCTGACCAGTCTGTTTGGCATGATGGGTGGCAACCGGGCCTGGGGATTGGGTTTTGGACTGACGGGTTATGTCGTGACCAATCCTGCAACTATGGGAATTCCTATTTCTAAAGGCGCGTTTAGCTGGGGTGGCGCTGCTACAACCCACTTCTGGGTAGACCATGAGGAAGACCTGGTGGGTATCGTTCATACGCAGTTGCTACCAGATGGCACCTATCCCGTGATTCAGCATATGCAACTGGCAACCTATCAGGCTATTGTTGATTAAGCGCCGGGTTAGTACACAGGACGGCGTTGAACAAAATGCATTGTCGTTAAGTATCGAATCAGTCAATTACCTACGTTCCACGTCCCTGTTCAGAACGCGCCTTCGTATGGTTCGTTCTTCCTCGGCCGTAATCAACTCATCATCCAGTAGTTCCTGGAGTACCTTCAGTTGGTTGAGCCTGCGTTGCAATACCTCGGGATGAGCGACTGGCTTTTTTGCACTACTATCATTTTTTGCACTACTATCAAGTAGTTTCTTTGTCGTATTTGCATTAGCCAGCGGACTTTCTGCCGGTTTAGCATCCTGATTACACTCAAGCTGTATAAAAACTCCACTGTCGATATCATCGAGGGTTAGGCGTTTTGAAGCTTCGTCGCAGCCTGTTTTGCGGAGTGTAACCGTACCATACAAATGAGCAGATGCATCAGGGTACCAGTTGGGATAGATATCTCGCTCTGAAAGCCTGGATGGGGTCTCACCAAGCTTTTTCCCCATGACCAGTACACTGGCACCTGCAGGTGCGGAATCAACAAGGAAATGCCTGGTCCTGGAAAGGTTCTCTGAATCTGCACACATCAGAGCCTCCGGCGCCAGGAGAGCGCACAACAGCACAAGAATCGCACATGTTGGATGTCTAGAATGCCGCATCGATACCTAACAGAAAGTAATGCTCCTTGTTGAGGTGTCCTGTGTAAAAGGTGCCACGCTGTGAGTGGTCATCAAGGAAGTCAATGTTTATCTCTGCAACAGCCTTCACGTTTCGCATGAAATAGTAAGAGGCAGTGAGCGAGAGGGAATCAATATTGATTCCCTCATAAATGGTATCGGTATTATCCAAATCCTTGGAATCTGCATAATTGTAGAGCCCCGAGAATGCCCAGCGATCATTCGGTATGTAGTCTACGCCGAGAAATCCGCCATGCCACTTGTATTCCTCACCATCTAACAGGAAATCATCCCATGAATTCCACAGGTACTGACCGTACCAGTATACGTTGCCAGAAATAGTGCCAGATACGTCAAGGCCGACGATCTGCTTATCTGTGTTCCTGTCACCGGAATCCTGACCGGCAGGACCAGTCGCGTTCTTCTGTTCTCCGGAAAGCCCGAATATACCGGCCGTTATGGGGCCAATGTCGGTGCCGACCCTGCCGAAGACACTCTTTCTGTTATCGTTGTCAAACATCTTGTCTGCTCGGCGGTAGCCCGGACTATTGATATTAAAATTCTGCTCAATACCGCTCCCATTTACAAATCCAAGTGCCAGATCAAGCGGCCCGGCACCACGATCAAAAAGCACACCCCGCTCATAGGTAACGCCAGCCATTCTGTATGCCATGAAATCCTGAAAGGGCAGACGAATCTCACGTGGAAACATCAGGTCTGACAGTTGGAACTGGCCTACCTGCATGCCTATCTTGCTACCAAAGAGGTCGTCGTGTCGGAACCAGGCATCTTCCACAATCGCCTCACCGTTGCCGCCTTTCTCGGCGAGAATGGCATAGAAGTAATAGGTGATGTGTTCGCTCAGGGGCGCACTTGAGAGAACCTTAACAAGGTACGGAGTTTGGAAGTCAGTGCTTGCATCCAATTCATCACCGGTAACAGGATCAATCGACTCGCCTTCCCTTGACTGGAAATAAGCCTGGGTGCGTATCGCAAGGGATGGCACCTTAGGCAAAGCTAGCATATCGTCACCACCCGAAATGGTGTTGTCTTTCCAGTTTGGCAGCTTCATGTTGTTGTCGGCAAAGTGCTCACCAAATTTATTAAGTCTCGGATACGCTGAGTGGCAGGCCGCGCAGCTCAGGTTGTACTTGCGTGCAAAATCTGGCATTGCCTGAGCGGTTGGATTGCCAGCGGTAAGCAGGAACACCAAGAGCAGAAAGACCAGTCTTGATTGATTCAGGGGGAAAGAAATCCGGTGCATCATATTCTCCCGTATTAAGTGTCAGGTCATGGACGATTCTGCAGGGTGCCTGGCAGGGAGGAATGCACCGGTACATCATCGAATTCACGTGTGCGTTAACTTATACTTTATATGATTCCATTTATGTAGTCAGTCTTATTCAGGCAAAGGATCTGACAAAATCTACTGCACTTGATCAAGATCAAGTGCAGAACTCGAAGTAATATCATTTTGATACCTATCTTTCAGAAGATCCGAGGGTAGTGATTGTGTCTGGGCGTGACCGAATTCACTAACGATTTATTGAGTAGACTGGAAGGACATTCAACTTTTCAATCTGTTCTGTCTCCATATTGTCATAATCGATCTGGTTCTACCCCAGACCTAATCACCGGGTCTGTCATCGGATGATAATGAGAGACTTTCGTCAAGCGTGTCTGAGAGAGTCCTGACTTCCCTGGCAGAAGATTTCAGGATCGGATTAAGCGGGCAGTAAATTCCACCTTTTATGTCAATCAGGGGCACGCATTGATTGCAATGCGTGCAGGGATTACGGTAGTTCGGTACCGACTGTGCCGTGCTTGCGAAATCAGGATCAATCAACAAACCCCTGCCTATCTGAACGAAATCGAACCCGGCTTTCATCAGGGTCATGAGATTGTCATTGCCTGATACCCCACCGACATAGCAAACTGCACAGTCGACCACCTCTCTGATACGTCTGGCATGATCAAACAAATAGATATCTTCGTAGGGATAATGTTGAAACATTCGCCTGCTCATCAGGCGCATGGCCAGACGAATAGCTGGATTACTTTCGTTGCGTAACAGCCCTGGAAGAATACTCTCACCACGAAACATGACCATCGGATTCATGCTGCTGGTACCCGTACTGCATACAATACAATCCACGCCACCCTCGGCCAACAATCGGGCAATAGCCGGGGACTCATCATAGTCAACACCCTGACTGACACCATCAGCCATGCTGAATTTGGCAAGTAGCGGAAAACTCTCACCAACTTCTTTTCGCACGGCCTCGATCACTTCCAGGGCAAATCTCATACGGTTAATCAATGATCCACCATACTGGTCACGCCTTCTATTCGTCTTTGGGCTGATAAACTGACTGATCCCATAACCATGCCCGCAATGAAGCTCGATAGCATCGAATCCAACGGATTTCATGAATCCTGCAGCCCTGGCAAATACAGCAACTCTCTGTTTAATCTGACGAAGGCTCAAGGCACCCGCAATTGGGAGACCGTTTGCAAATCCCAGCTTGTTTATACCCAGCGAAGGCCCACGGGCAATACGACCATTGAATTCTCGATTCCGGGTGAAGTCGCCGCAATGACTTAACTGACCCGAAATCATGGTGCCTGTTGCCTTGACCGCCTTTATCAGAGCCGTGATCTCGGTTCGGATCGATTCTCCCATGAACAGCATGTCTTCGTGCAGGCGTCCGTCTGCCTCTGCTGCACAGTAGGCGAGTGTTGTCATACCGATTCCCCCTTCACCAATCCGACGGTGAAAGGCTGTGAGATCATCTCCTGGCATCCCGCCGGGGCTCATGTTTTCAAAAGTCGCTGCCTTGATCAATCGGTTGCGGATTGTCAGGTTACCGAGACGTGCTTCTGAGAAGCATTTAGCCAACGAATCATCCATGGTGCAATGAAACCCTGTTACAGTAGGTGAAAGTTTTCAGCATACATCTGAATTGGGATCGTTGGAAGAATTGGGGTCGGGGTAGAATGGCACTTACTTAAGGTATATTAAATTGTTAGCGGCGAGTAGGACCAGTATATCCGTTTCAAGAGCATGAAGCCT
>CAZJRI010000025.1:23540-46077 GCA_964548025.1 uncultured Pseudomonadales bacterium | reverse complement strand
CGGATCTGATGTTGAGGGCTGCAGAATCGTCAGGTGCGACGTTGATGGTTGCACATTGCTGGCGATTTGATCCTGATGTCTTATGGTTGAAACAACAGTCCCAGAAACTGGGAAGGATCATTCGCACCAGAGGAATCGGTGTACATACCAATTGGGGCCCGTCTGGCTGGTTCACGGAAAAGAAATTTGCCGGTGGCGGCGCTTTGGCTGATATGGGCATTCATGCAATCGACACAGCCCGTTTTTTACTTGGAGATCCGGAACCTGAATCGGTTTACGCAAAAATTGGCACTTACTATCAAGATTTTGATGTCGATGACACCGGGGTGATTATCGTTGAATGGAAAAATGGTGCTACTTCTTTGTTTGAATCAGGTTGGTGGCAACCACATGCAGACGGACCTGAAGCCGCCACACAATTATATGGCACTGAGGGATTTGGTGAACTCTTTCCGACCAGACTTGAATTGCCTGACAGCGAAACGAACGTGGTAGAGGTGGTGGAATCCGGATTTGAATTTCCGCGTGAGGCACATTGTCCGCAAAGTTTGTATGATGATCAGCTTGAATATTTCGTTGCATGTATTTTGAAGAAACAGGTACCCGTTCCGGGTGGAGCGGAGGGATTGGTAAATATGAAAATTATTGATGCTGCGTACAAAAGTTCTGAACAAGGAGAGGTTGTAAAGATCAGATGACAATCGAATCTATTCTACCAGTACCAGATATTTTCAAGGCAAAACGGATTCTCTGTATCCAGCCACATTACGATGACAACGACATCGCTGCAGCGGGTACTCTGGCACTACTCCGGGAGAACGGGGCAGAACTTTATTACCTCACAGCGACTGATGATCTTATGGGGGTAGTAGATACTTCTCTCTCAGATGAAGATGCTGCAGAGGCACTAAAACAGGATCAGTTTGCAGCCGGTAAAATTATTGGCGTGAAGGATCAGAACTGGTGCGGATTCCCTGATGCAGGTGATTATGATTATTTCAGACTTAGAGCCGAGTTTCTGAAATATATCCGTCTTGTTCAGCCGGATTTTGTATTCACTGCAGATCCCTGGTTAACCTATGAGGCTCATCGTGATCATATTCAGACCGGTCTGGCCGCGTCAGAAGCAGTGACGTTTGCGGGCCTGACGAAGATCCCCTCGTCTGATAAGGATGTGGATGCTGACTACAGCAAGAAGTCGTCTAACCATAAGATAAATGGGATCGCGTTTTACTTCACCCGGGAACCAAACTACATTGCTGATGTTTCATCTACCTGGGATAAGAAAATCTCGTCAGTGCGATGCTATAACGCTCAATTTGAACAAAAGGGCATGGAGCAACTGGTTGGGTCGTTGGAAAGGGTTTCGCGTCGAGTTGCTGAAGATCAGTCTTTCAGTCACGGCGAACCATTGAAGATATTACACCCGAGTGCTCTGCATTGTGGATTCTGAAGTTGTTGGGTATCTCAGAGCTATGTATCTCAGAACTATGTATCTCAGAGCTATGTATCTCAGAACTCTGTATCTCAGAAATCTGTATCTCAGAATAGTTGCTTCAGATTCTTCAATCCCTCGTTGATGAGAACCGATCCGAGCTCAGGACCGTACAGGCACATCCCGGTTTCGTAGCCCTCCTTCGGATATTCATCCGCTGGCAGCATATAACCAATTGAATCGTTGGCGAGCCCTAGAATCATAGATGTACCAACTCCCATGTCGCTTGCCTGATTCTTGAAGCGCATGCCGAGTTCGGTGAACATCTCTCCCGGAATGGTTAGCATGGCGACATCATCAAGTCTGATCAGGGTTTGTTGAATCTGTCCGGGATAGGTTTCATGCACATAGTGCTCGACGAATTCCCGTCCTCGTTTTGACCTCAGAAAAGGGTTTGTTTCGTGAATCCGGTATTCGGGTAATTCAACCATCTTCGAATAGATGCCCAGATTGCCAGGTTTTCTGAATTTTGACTTGCTCGTAAGGTCAATCACCCTGGATGAGATCAAAAGGCCGAATGCCTCTGCCTCGGCAAAGCCCAAAACACCTGCGCCACAATCAGGGGCCAGATTACCTTCCGCGCCGTTACTATAAAGGCACGTACCCCCGAGGGTATTCTCAATCGATTGTTGCATATAACCGGCCCAGTCAGCGCTGATCAGCATATTGTCTGAACCCAGAACGGTACCATGAGCGGCAAGGTTAACCAGTGTTGCAATGATATCGTTTTGTTCGTCCGCAACTTGCAGCATGATCATTTCATCATCAACCGGCATTTCTTTCTCGATTGGTGCTGAAAAAGCACGTGTGTCGTAATCGTAGGATGGTACCCGACGATTCCTTATCAGATTTCCCAGATTGGTTTTTTGCGTTGAACAAAGCGCAGGTTGGAGTTCTGAGATCGCCTGGGTCAGCCCCTTTGCCAGTTCATTGACACAATGTTCGTAATAAGGCGCCTCATAGCATCGCCAGCCTGCCGTCATGTTCTGGCTGCGTTTCTGCAGTGCGGCAGGTGCTGAATGTGTATGACTTGCGCATACAGCGATTGAATCTCTGGTGAGTCCGGGTATCGCTGCTTTTTCGACTATGGCATCCAACAGCAATCCGTCTATCTGCAGTATATCCATGGTTATAATCACAGCGGTGGTCTCATCCTCTTGCATAACCAGTATTTTGCCATGAAGGGGGTCGTGCACGCCTGTAGCAACCTTTGATCTCCGGGCGCCGTAGCCATGCAGACGCAGATCATAGGCCTTGAGATCAGGTGTGATGTCAACTGTTACGGCAGCCGCCATGAAAATATTGTTAGACATCTAAAGACTCCTGCATTTCTTGTATAGGCTATTTGAGTGGCTTGCAAATTCAGACACGCAGCTCATCCAGATTTGTCAGGACTTTCTCGATGGCATCAGCTATATCTGAAGTATCCTTCTCGGAACCCAGAAAAGCCTCGTGAAATATCCACACATTCTCATGGTTCGCTGCACGTTCCGCTTCCGGGCAGTGGACATCCCTGTAATCCACTTCACCTGACAAGTGCTTCTGAAAGAGTGGTGCACCGGTCTCATCCAATGGAAATATTTCACTCCCATAGACAGGTTCGTATACCGATGCACTACAGGGAACACCCTCTGCTTGCAGCGCTTTCACAAACCGCTTCAGTGAAACGCCATCATGGGTGGATTCGAGATACTTGAAGATAAAAGCATAACCACTCCTTCTTGTCTCCCTTTCATCAATTCTCAGCACATCAATCCCTTCCAGTTCAGACAGTCTGGATTGCAGAATATCCTTGTTGCGTTCTCTCACGGGAGCCTGATCGTTGATCATGCGCTGAAACTGAGATCGAAGCAGTGCTGCCTGAAACTCCGTCATACGCATGCTCCAACCCAGAGATTCATGTTTCTGGGCATCTCCCGGCCCGAGTCGACCCGAGTTGATAAAGTAACGTGCCTTCTCTGCCAGTTCAGCATCATTCGTGGTGACGAGTCCCCCTTCACCTGCGGTCAGTAATTTTGACGCCTGAAAACTGAATGCGCCGAACGTACCATGACTGCCGACTCCCTTTTCGTCCCAGGCACCGCCATGCATATGCGCGCAATCCTCCACGACTACCATATCTCGTTGCGCGGCATAGTCTCCGATCCAGTTCATATCTGCCATCCGGCTACCCAGGTGAACCGGTAGTACACCCCGGGTGCGGTTGGTCGTCACATCTTCGATACTTCCAGGACCGGTTGTTTTTATACAATAAGTCGTTGGATCAACATCCGCGAATACAGGCGTTGCGCCCACCAGCAATACACAACTTGCGCTTGCAACGAATGTCAGTGCAGGGACGATCACTTCATCGCCATAACCAATACCTGCGACCCGCAGCGCAACCATCAATGCGTCTGTACCACTGCCCAGCACGACCGAGTGATCACTATCGTGGTATTGCGCGAACTCGTTTTCGAATTCACGCGCTTGTGGCGAGGGCGGTGGATAGCCACCCCAGTGCCCTGAATCAAGTGTTGCCCCAAGTGCCTGCTTGTCTGTCTCTCCCCACTGGGGCCAGGTAGGAAATGGCGCCGTTCGTACGGGGTTGCCACCTTTAATAGCGAGTATTGGCATTTGAAGTTTACCTCAGGAACAGCATTTGAGAATCTTGTCTCCTGGTACACTACTTTGTCGGATAAATCTTGGCAACACCTCCTTATTGGTTGATTGAGGCTTGTACAAGAAAAAGCTCTGGGAATAGCGTAATGCTTCCTGACTGACGCTTGGTTGTTCAGGATTTCTTCTGGTTGAGTTCATTTTGTCAAGAAGTAATATTGACAGTTCTGACATCCGCCTGTGGTCTGTTAATGCAAACTGAAATTCTATACTCTTGACTGTTTGAATAAGGAAAGCAGCCCTTTTGAGTACTCAATCAGAAGAAGCCACAACCGAAGAATGGCAACTAACAGACAGTTATCGTCGCTATGCATTGGGGCTGATGGTCCTGATATATGTCGTCAACTTCGTCGACCGTCAGATATTTTCTATCCTGATTGAACCCATCAAAGCAGATATCAACCTCTCGGACACCCAGCTTGGATTCCTGGGCGGCATTGCCTTTGCCATTTTTTATACCTTTGCCGGTATACCCATCGCCCGATGGGCAGATAAAGGCAGCCGCAAGAACATTGTTACGGCGGCCCTGGTTATCTGGAGTGTGATGACCGCCGTAACAGGTTTTGCCAGAAATTTCTGGATGTTGCTGATCGCAAGAGTGGGCGTCGGCATTGGCGAGGCAGGTTGTTCGCCACCCATTCATTCCTTGATATCTGATTACTTTCCACCCGAGCGTCGGGGCACTGCGCTCTCAACCTACGCTCTTGGTATCCCGATTGGGGGGGCAATCGGTACGCTCGCAGGCGGCTGGATAGGTGAATACTTTGGTTGGCGAATGGCCTTTTTTGTCGTCGGTGTGCCTGGTGTACTACTGGCCATCGTGGTCAGAATGACACTGCGAGAACCACCGCGGGGATTCTCGGATGAAGGATCAACACCGCCCGCTGATGCGGATGAAACCACAACTCTGGATGTATTCAAATTCCTGTGGAAATTGAAATCCTTCAGGCATCTTTCCATGGCGGCGGCCCTGCATGGTTTTGTTGGTTACGGCGTCGGTTTATTTATGCCATCCTTTTTTATTCGAATACATGGTTTTGGACTGGCTGAAACTTCCACATACCTGTTCCTGATTGGCCTGACCGGCATGATTGGAACATTCTCAGGCGGTTATCTCAGCGACAAATTTGGCGTAAATGAGAAACGCTGGTATATGTGGATTCCCGGTGTTGCGACTTTTGCATCTCTACCTTTTGGCGTTCTCTTCTACACAACGGGTGATCCGATACTGGCGCTGTTTCTGGCTGTTCCGGGATCGATTCTCGGGCCCATGTACCTGGGGCCAACCTTTGCCATGACACAATCTCTGGTAACGCCGGGTATGAGAGCTTTGGCTTCCGCGTTGCTTCTGTTTATTCTGAATATAATCGGTCTGGGTCTTGGACCCTGGTTTGTCGGGTTCCTGTCAGACTTCCTGAATCCATACTACGGCGTCGAAGCACTAAGGTATGCGCTTTTTTCAGTAGCCATGGTCGGCGGATTGTGGGCTACGCTGCATTATTATCTGGCGTCTCTGACACTGAATCAGGACTTGCTCGTCAAGGATGAGTTGTAATGCCAAAATAGTATCGAGTGGTTCCTGGCTGTTAGCTGTACCTTGCCTCCGTAATGGTATCGGTGTCACCAGCCTTAACCTTCTCTACTGATGCCTTGAGATCATCCAGATAGGTATCTGTCACAGTTGCATGAAATGGTGACAACATCAGATGCAATGCCCTGGGCTTTGTTGTGAGACTGGTAAACCAGCCACGTTTAAACATCTGTTTGTATATGGCAAAAACATCCAGTTCATCATGTGCAAATGCAACGATACCGAGTTGTGGATTGCCGAGAATGCGGAAGCCCAGTTTGACAACGCCTTTCTCAATTTCTTCCCGTGCATCCGTGACCTGTTTGTGTTTCTCCCGATAGCCTGACGTACCGAGATAGTTCATCACAGCCCATGCGGCGGAGATAGCGCCACCGGGTCGGGTACCGGCAAGTGTTGGGGTGACCATTCTGCCACCGGGCCATTCGCTGCAATCGAAGATCATATGCTCTTTTAGAGCTTCGCTCCGAAACAGGACTGACGAAGCTCCCTTTGCGCAGTAGCCATATTTATGCAGATCTGCAGACATGGATCTTACACCCTCGACCTCAAAATCGAATGGTGGGATATCCTCGCCGTTCATGCGAACAAAAGGGGCGATGTAACCACCAACGCAAGCATCGACGTGCAACCATACGTTCTTGTCAGTTGCGAGTGCTCCCAGTTCTGGGATAGGGTCGATGAGCCCGTAAGGGAAATTTGGTGCCGAGCCAACCAGCATAATTGTTTTGTCATCGATAGCATCTGACATGCCACTTATGTCCGCCAACAGATTGTCTGCCACCGGAACACGTCTTACTTCCAGTTCCATCATTTTCGAAGCTTTGTCGAAAGCCGGATGAGCGGAGAAGGGCAGGACAATGTTGAGTTTACCCGTTAGTTGCTTCTCGTTTCTGGCGAAGTCCCGGGATGCTTTCACTGCCATGGTGATGGAGTCTGTGCCACCGGAGGTTATTGAACCACAGGCATCTTCGGGTCCATGGAGAAGTTGCAATGCCATGCCGATAACTTCGTCTTCCATTTGCTTTAGAGACGGGAAGGCTGCTGGTCCGAGGCCATTTTCAGACATGTACATGGTATAGGCTGCCTTTTGTACGTTAGCGACATCTTCACCGGCATTGAAAACGTAAACGGCGGTCTTTCCTTCACGCCATTTGGCATCGTTTCCGCCACGGGAAAGCATCTCCTGTTCCAGTTGAGTCCACTCGGTCCCCTTGTCCGGCATTGTATACATTGATTTATCTCCATTGCTGTTGGTTGGATCATAACGCAGTAATAAGGTTAACGTTAGCGAGCCTTGTTTTAATAATAATCTGGTGCGTTGCTAGGATTTAAATACTACTTACTTAGTGAGAAATGAACTGGTCTAATGTAAATTAGGAACTCGATCACGCATTCTCTGAGTGCAGAGCCTGGGTTTCTCTTTTCGCGCAGTTCTGCAGCGAGCGAAGACAGCATGCCGTAGCCGTGAAGGTGTTTGAGCGAGTGGAGCACATGGATGTGCGTAGCGAGTAGCAAAAAGAGAAACCCAGGCTCGGAACGGCGGAGTAGTTAGAAACAGAACTAGTACTAACATCTGTACTTAAACGATTTTTTTATTAGATAAGAGAGATGGGATTAATGTCGGTGGCATTTTGTACTTATAGTGCATTGCTTTCTAGGAGATTGAAACCCCTTGATGTCAGGTTGCATTCTGTTCTTTGCAAATTTCTGGTATTGATACTTGGTACCAATTCTATTGTGATGACCCAGGCGTCGTTCGGTAGTGTTGAAGGAGTTGCATCAATTGTTTATGGCAGTTTCAGCAGCGAATATACCGCCAACTCAGTCAGAAAGAATATTGAAAGAGAACTCGGCAAGTCACTTAGAATCGCAAAAGTCAGTGTCCGGGGCAGAAACTATTTTCGGATCCTTGGTGCAACCCAGACTGATATACCGAATATACGCAGGGAGCTGAGACAGGTGAAGATGTCGAGTGTGCCGGATGCGTGGCTTGATATTCAGTCTGTCAGCAGCGAGCAGGCATCAATGACTGTTGCGTCGATAAGACGACCACCTTCAAGCAAATTGCCTGATGAAATGGCAGTTGATAGTGCAGCAGTAGAAAGAATAACTGAAGTCGAGAAACAATCAAAAACTGGTTTCATTACTCAGTTGATGAATACCAGATTCCAATTTGCTGGTTATGTTAAATCCTATGCCACTGCACAGAAAGAGCTTGAGATTGATCAGCTACCTGACCTGTTGGATGATTCAAAGAAACTTTACCAGTCTCAAAATTCTGTTCGGTTAATGCTGGATGCATTTACGGGAGACATGTTTTCCTGGCAGTTGCACTACGAGGCCAGCCCTGTCTTCTATTCCAGTTCCACCGAAGATAATCCGCTTGCGGATTCAACTCTTGCGACATCGGCTAATACTTATCGGTTGACAGATATTAAACAAACCCTGGGTGACCCGAGGGATAAATCTGTGGTCTACCAGAATCTTGATCGGTTCAATATGAGACTTAGCCTGGCATCGGGTGATCTGACGATCGGTCGACAGGTGATCTCCCTCGGTTCTGCACGGATGATTAATCCAACTGATGTATTTTTGCCGTTCAACATCACAACGCTGAATACAGAGTATCGCACGGGCATCGATATGATCAGATTCCAAAAACCGCTGGGGGATCTGGGTGAACTGGATCTTGGTCTCGTTCTGGGTGAGGATGCAGAGAAGGATAACAGCGCGGTATTCGCAAGGGCGCAAACCAACTGGCGAGGGTCTGATATCGCAGCCACCCTGATCAGATTCGCGGGTCAGAATCTTGTCGGCGTGGGGACCGAATCGGCGATTGGCAATATGGGATTCTGGTTCGAATCAGCCTATGTCTGGGGTGACGAGAACTATCATCGTGCGTCCATCGGCGTGGACTATTCATTTTCTACAAATGTTTTTGGGCAGGTGGAATATCATCACAATGGGGCGGGTAAATCCAAAGCAAGTAATTACGCGGATCTGGCAGATCACGTGGGATATCAGAAAGGCGGTATCTTTCTACTCGGCCGGGATTACCTGATCCCCAGCGTTTCATGGACAGCATCCCCATTGCTCAATGTTTCTGCTGCAGCACTTTTCAATCTGAGTGATGATTCTACCTTTATTAATTTGTCGGGTGCCTACTCTCTAGCAGATGAAGTAGGAATGGATTTTGGCATTTATATCTTTGTAGGCGACAATCTCGCTTATACCTCGACGCCACCTTTTCTGACGATCCAGTCAGAATACGGCTCGAGCTCGAATCTGGCCTATGGCAGTATTAAGTACTATTTCTGATTCAATGAATCGTCTTAACCTCGGCCCAAAGATTGAATATATGCTGGTCCCTTAAGTAACAAGCAGGAGGCGGAAATGCCAAAAGAAAATGAAGTGGCGATTATAGTCGGTGGCGGACCCGGTATTAGCGCCAGTTGTGCCCGGTTGTTTTCGGAGCAGGGTATGAAGGTGGCCGTCGCAGCCAGGAATCCAGACAAATCAGCGCTCAAGAGTCTTGAGCAGGACCACAACGTCATGTTAGTTGCCTGTGATGCGTCTGAAGCAGAGTCAGTTGCGAATCTGTTTGCTTCTGTCAAAAGTGAATTGGGTAATCCAAGCCTGGTCGTTCATAATATTGACGGTCGGTCTCGAGACATATTTCGGAAAACAATAACCGAAGCGGACCCTGCACTCGTTTTTGATACGATTAAGAATTCGACATTCAGCGCGTTCCTGACGGGACAACAGGCGGCGCGGTACATGCTCGAAAATACGATTGATGAAGAGGGGCACAGAGGTACCATAATCTTTACCAATGCAAGCGCTGCAATCAAAGGTTATGCCAAAAGTGGTGCCTTTGCGGCGGCTTCCCATGGTAAATCAGGTCTCGCTCAAAGTATGGCCAGAGAGCTCATGCCGCAAGGGATACACGTTGCCCACGTCCCGATTGATGCGGCAATCGGCTGGGTTCAGGAAGACGGTACGCGAGCGCATCGAATGGCGGGTACGACCGTCGATGACAACATGTCCGACCCGGCCTTCATTGCAGAAACCTATCTCCAGCTACATAGGCAGCATCGGTCAACCTGGGCTTTCGAAATTGTACTGAGACCCTGGGTTGAAACCTGGTAGGTTAGGATAGGTTATTAAGAGATATTCATGTCATTGACAGTGATTCATGTCTGTTTGATACGTTTACAATGGGTGCCCTTGTATCAAGAGACATGTGTAGATGAGCCTGGAAGACAGCATACTATTCAAACCATTCACCAGTGAAAAACTGGATCTACCCAATCGAATTGTCATGGCACCGATGACTCGCAATTTTTCACCGGATGGCATCCCCGGGGAAAATATTGCAGCATACTATCGTCGTCGGGCCGAGGGTGGTACCGGACTCATTATCACCGAAGGTACAACGGTTAATCACAAAGTGGCATCCATGAGTCCGAACATACCTCATTGTCATGGTGAAGAAGCGCTCGCTGGTTGGAGAAACATTGTTGATGGGGTACATGCTGCGGGTAGCAAGATAGTCCCGCAACTATGGCATGTTGGTACAGCAAGACCCGAGGGTACAAGTCCAAACAGCGATGAACCCAGTCAGGGACCATCGGGGCTGGTTGCACCCGGAAAAAGAGAAGCGGCAACCATGACTGACGAGGATATTGCCGATGTTATAAAGGCATTCGCCGATGCTGCGAAAGATTCGAAAGATGCAGGCTTCGACGGCATCGAGTTGCATGGTGCGCACGGATATCTTATTGATCAGTACTTCTGGGAGGGGACTAACGAGAGAGATGATGCCTTTGGTGGCAATATGAAAGCCAGGGGGAAATTTGCGGAAGAGATTGTAAAGAGCGCGCGCGTTGCTGTGGGTAATGACTTTCCGATTATCCTGAGGTTCTCTCAGTGGAAGCAGCAGGATTTTGAAGCAAAGCTGGCTGACAATCTGGATGAACTGGAAGCCTTTTTAGGCCCGTTGTCTGATGCGGGAGTCGATATATTCCATGCCAGCACACGACGTTTCTGGGAACCGGAATTTAGTGGTTCCAGCCTTAACCTTGCTGGATGGGCGAAACGAATCACAGGTAAACCCGCAATTTCAGTAGGCAGTGTCGGCCTCAATCAGGAATTTATCGCCACGTCTGCCGGTGGCATTGCCGAGACGGATGAAAAAACCATTGATGAACTCCTGAAGCGCATGGAAGATGATGAATTCGATCTGATTGCTGTTGGCAGGGCGTTGCTGGTTGATGCAGCGTGGGCGAACAAAGTCAGGCAAGGCAGAATTGGTGAAATTGAACCATTCACCGTGGAGGCGCTCGCGACGCTCGATTAGACTCATGATACTTCTACTGGATATAGATGGCGTCTTACAGTTTAAACATCCGGACTGTGAACCAGGGCTGATCGAGAAATATGAGATCACCTGTGACTTTATTCAATTTCAATATCAGCTCTTTGGCGACCCCGAGTACTCGGAGACGCTGGTAGGCAAGCTGCCCTTTCTGCCGCTGCTTGAGCGTAAACTTGAGGCAGCAGGTATTGATGCAGATGCGATAAAGTTCATGGACGAGTGGCTGATGGGGCGAATCGAGCAAAATCAAACGCTGCTATCCCATGTGGCAGCCCTGTCTGATACGACAATTTGTCTTGCGACCAACCAGGAACCGAGGCGCGGTGCTCACATAGCCCGGCACTATTCAAGATTTCCATTCATCGAACATGCTTATATGTCTCACCAGATTGGTATACGTAAACCGGACCCCGACTACTTTCATCATATACTGGATGATCTCAAGGCTTCTGCCGAAGAAGTCGTCTTCATTGATGATCATCCGGCTAATGTGGAAGCAGCCAATCAAGCCGGGGTGAGAGGAATCCACTTCAAAAACAATGAACAGGTCATCGCTGATCTGACCAATGCAGGCTTAAAACTGGAGAAGTGAGCTGGCCGCTCGTGAGCGGCCAGGTTAAGCCCGGCCTGGCTCGTTACTTGAATCTGGCAGATGCCTGTGAAATGACTACTGAACCAGTTTGTGTTTCAGCCTGCACAATCGCCTTGCCTGCTTCTGTTTTCCAGATTTTTGTAATGATGCTGTCTTCGAACCAGACCTGATCAGCAAATCGACCCTCCAACCCGATAAAGTTATCCGGGTCTCCATCACAACAACTTTCAACAATTGCACGACAGACAAAACCATAGGTACAAAGACCGTGCATGAAAGGTTTGTCGTAGCCAGCCATTTTCGCGAACTCCGGATCAATGTGCAGAGGAACTCTGTCCCCGGTCAGCCGGTAGAGTGCACCTTGTTGAGCAAGGGTTTTATATTCAATCGTGGCATCCGGTTCAGTTGCCGGGGGTACGTTGACGCCGGAAGAAGAGGGTCCCCGTTCTCCGCCGAAATCTCCTGCTCCCCTTACAAAGATAGTGGAGTGGGTTTTCAGAATAGGGCCATCATCGTCAGAGACCTCGCAGTCAACACCAATTACTGCGGCTTTACCTTTGTCCCATACCTCAGAAATACTCCCTTGAGCGGTCCCTTTTTTGACCCTGGTTGGAATCGGCCTGTAAATCTCGATGCTCTGTTCGCCGTGCAAAATCATCAGAAGGTTAATATCAACATGATGGTTAAGTCCTGCCAGGCAGGTCATACCTGGTATGACGCCATAGGTTGGGACAACCTTTGGACCCTTGCCTTCGTAGAGAAATGGAAGGTCATTGTCGGGTGTGCAGCCAACAGCTATGTTGTACAACATAATATCGTTGTCGTTCCAGCTCACCGGTACCGGGTCAAATTTCAAACCAACCAGATCAGTTGAGATTGCTTGTTTCGTCATTTCGTTTCGTTCCTGTCTTCGTTTCAGTCAATATGTTTTCGGTTTCAGATTAAGCGGGTGATTCACCCTCTGGTGGCCAGGATTCAACACCTTCTTCGAGTTCAATCCCCGCGCTTCGGGCCAGTTGAGAGATCAGACGCCAGGCACCGATGGCAACATTGAGTTCTAGCATTTGGGCAGCATTCAGGAATTCTGTGCAGCGCTTCCAGGTCTCCTCGGAGATCATGCCGGTAATCAGTGTTTCGTCCGTTGCCGCGAGTATTTGCCGATCCTCATTAGTCAGACAAGTTGCCGTCTGCCATTCCTTGACCGCCAGGACTTCTTCCTCACTGAGTCCTGATTGAAGCGCGATCTTCCAGTGCTGGGTCCACTCATAGTCACAGCCGGTTGCCCAGCCGATTCGCATGATCAGCAGTTCACGTAATCGCGCATCGAGCTGATTGCCTCCCCCCAGCAGCGTTAGCAACAGATCATTGACTGCTTTCGCCACTTTCGGATGGTGCAATAGTGTTCTAAACACATTCAGGACAGCGATCTGTTCGATGACACCTTCTTCATTCGCTCGTTTAACTGCTTCTTCTGTCGTTAAGGTTTTGATTTGTTGAGGGTTTTTCATGATTTAATAGGATCTGAACTTTAATGTTGTCACATATAGTACGTATGCGTATTATATATATCAATACTTAATTTCAGAGGTGATCTATGTTGCCGAAAACGTCCTTCGCGATGGTTCAGACTGGTATCAGAGAGATTCAGGGACAGGACCTGCCGATGCCTCAGATAGACGCAGATAGTGCGATTCTGCAGATTGAAGCATGCGGTATCTGCGGTAGTGACTATGAACAATTCGAGGGTGTTCTCGGCACGCCCATGCCTGTTGTACCAGGGCATGAACCGCTTGGGCAGATCGCTGCTATTGGTGATCGCGCGGCGCGTCGTTGGGGGGTCGATGTTGGCGATCGTGTTGCCGTTGAGACAATGCTGGCTTGTCATACCTGTTCAACCTGTCTCGGTGGCAACTATCATCTATGTGCAGACCGCCGTATCTATTCCTATATACCACTGAGTGATGATCCCGGGCTCTGGGGCTCCTATGCACAGTATATGTTTCTCGATGCAAATTCGGTTATCCACAAGATGGACAGTGAGCTCCCCCCTGAAATAGCTGTTATGTTTAATCCGCTGGGTGCAGGATTTCGCTGGGCGGTAGAGATCCCGCAAACAAAAGTTGGAGACTCTGTTGTCATCATGGGACCGGGACAGCGTGGGCTGGCAAGTGTTATTGCCTGTAAACAGGCAGGTGCAAGCAACATCATCGTCACGGGTCTTGAAGCGGATGCAAAAAAACTTGAGCTTGCAAAACTATATGGCGCAGATCACGTCATTGATGTAGACAACGAGAACGCGATAAACCGGGTAAAAGAGATAACCGGTGGTAAAGGGGTCGATGTTGTTGTTGATGTGTCTTCCTATGCAACCAAGCCGGTTACAGACGCTTTGTCATTTGTGCGTATGGGTGGCACGGTGGTTCTCGCGGGTGTCAAAGGTTTCAAGGCAATACCCGATTTCATCAGTGATATCATCGTCGGTAAAGAAATTACGATCAAAGGTGCGATTGGGGTCACCTCAAGCGGCTATCAGTCTGCTATCAGAGCAATTGAATCGGGGACCCTGCCTATGCAGGAAATGCATACCCACGATTTCAAACTTGAAGAAGCGGAACTCGCCATTCGTACACTGGCAAGAGAAATTGAAGGCCAGGAGTCTATTCACTCCTGTCTGATACCTGAATTTTAACGAGGAAATTAATATGGCTGGTATAAAAAGCTGGGTGGAGACTTCTGCCTATAGCGCTACTTTGGGCGTTCAGCTGGACGAACTAACTGACGAGGGGGCTACGCTGCAATTGCCTTACAAGGAAGATAACTCCAATCCTGGCGGCGCCCTTCATGGTGGAGTATATGCTTCTCTGTCGATAATCGGAGCGCAGGCGAGCGCGCAACAAGTGCTGGGAGATGAAGTGGGTCCATTCCACACCACTGCATTTCAAATTAACTACCTGTCTGCTGCGATAAGTGAAGGGGTCACCGCCAGAGCGAAACTGCTTCGTCGTGGTAAAGAACTGGCCTTCGTTGAAGTCACCTGTACCAGCGAGGCCGGTAAAGATGTGTCTCATGCAACATTGATGATCCGGGGTCGTAAAGGTGCAGAAGCAACAGTTGGCCCGGCAACGAGTATCGAGGCACCGGGTTCAAATCCGGGAGACATGGGACCTGCCATTACAGGCATGGTGCCGTTTATACACAAACGTGGCATTCAGATAGAACATATGGACGGCGGTCTCGCCAGATTGAAGATGCCCTGGCAAGAATCACATCTTGATAATACTTCTGGCGGTACCCATGAAGGTGCCGCACTGGCACTTCTGGATACCGCTGGTGCAATGGCCGGTTGGGCCGTTACCGGACCCGGGGCTTATAAAGCTTCAACACCCAGTATGCAGGCTCAGTTAATTGAAACACCGCCAGCAGAAGATCTGGTCGCACATGCCCGGGTCACCCATCAGGACAATGAAATATTCTACTCAGATGTTGAGGTTTCTGGCGTTAACTCCCAGCGAGTTTGTGCCAGAGGAACAATACTCTACCGAATTGTTACCTGATCAGGTGTTATCGAATGAACTGGTCTCCTGAAGTTGAAGATTCACTTCCTGCCCGGATAGACAGTCATGGTCGTCATTTCTCAGAGAATATGGCATTCCATGACGGAGAGGTGTCCATCAACTGGCGAAGTTTCTCAGATGACGTAAACAGAATAGCGAATCGCCTGTTGGCATCAGGCATTGGCAAAGGCGCTCGAGTGTCTGTTCTCGGTCGAAATTCTATATCCTACTCAAAGGCGCTGGCAGGCATCCTGACCGCCGGAGCCTGTTTCATACCCATGCCAACCATGATTAACAAATCAACCCTGGCTGCGATCCTTCTGGATGCAGACCCTGACCTGCTCTTGTTGGATAAGGAGTTTCTTCCGCTGGTCGAGACTGATCCTCCGGCGGGGGCTGGCCTGGAAGACCAGAAGAAACCCCGGCTGATTGGACTGGATTTCAGAGAACAGGATGTCACTCATGTGGATGAGTGGATTGGGGACGCAAGTACTGTTTATCCGAACATCAGGATATCGGAGAAGGATACATTTTGCGTTCTCTATAGTTCAGGTACGACCGGTATACCCAAGGGGATAATTCTATCCCATGCCACCAGAATGCTACAGACAAGAACCATGAGTCTGCTCGCATTCGATGAATCAGCGATCAATATTATTTCTACACCACTATATTCGCTGGGTGCGCTCTCGAGCTGGATGCCAACGATCTATGGCGGTGGCTGTAATGTCATCATGAGTAAATTTGATGTCCCGATATTTTTGCAAAGTGTTGAGTCCAGACAGGTGACTCACGCCATGCTTGTACCTGAACAATACAAGAGACTACTGGCCTATGAAGACTATGATAATTTCGATCTGTCCAGCCTGAAATTCAAGTTCGGAGGCAGTGCGCCATCCAGCGCTGAATTAAAAGCGGAAATTGCAGAAAGAATGCCCGGAGAAATGCTTGAACTCTTTTCGCTGACAGAGGGTGGTGTAACGACAGCGTTATCAGTTAATCACTCGCCCAATAAACTTGATTCCGTGGGTCAGCCAACCAGTGGCTGTGAGTTGAAAATCATCGATGACGAAGGCGTTGAAGTCGAGCAGGGAATGATTGGTGAGATCGTCGGTCGATCTGCTCTTCAAATGGACGGCTACCTGAACAACGCCAGCGCGAGTGAGACATTGTATTGGCTGGACAATGAATCAAATAGGTACATTCGTAGCGGAGACATGGGATACCTGGATGAAGATGGTTATCTCTATCTGAAAGATCGCAAGAAAGACATGATTATCTCGGGAGGTATGAATATATACGCTTCTGATCTTGAAAGTGTCATCTCAAAGCACCCCCAGATTAGTGAAGTCGCGGTATTAGGTGCCCCAAGTGAGAAATGGGGAGAGTCCCCCATAGCCGTTGTCGTCTTGGAGGAAGGTTCAGAAGAGACTGTTGAGAGTCTAATGGTGTGGATCAATAACCTGCTCAACAAGCATCAGAGAATAACCGATCTGAAACGGGTGGATGAATTACCAAGGAATCACCTGGGTAAGATTCTCAAGAATCAATTGAAGAAGCAGTTTTTTTGATTAAGGGGAGCCAGCAATAGAATGGAAAGTACGGTTCTTTATAGCGTAGATAACGACATTGCCACTGTAACGCTGAACAGACCCGGGAGCAGGAATGCACTGGAACCAGCGACACTCGGGTTGATGAAAGAAGTAATCGAGCAGGCAGGCGGGGATAAGGATATTCGCGTCATCGTATTAAACGGTAATGGCGATGGTTTCTGTTCAGGTGCTGACCTTGCAGTAACGACGGGTTTCGCTTCGGCGGAACAGGTGATCGAAGAACACTATAAACCCTGTTTCGTTGCAATCGCGGAACTTGAAAAACCAGTCATTGGCAGCATTCAGGGCGCTGCGGCTGGTGCAGGTTGTGCACTGGCGTTGCTTTGCGATCTGGTTGTGATGTCGAAAGATGCTTATTTGCTTCTGGCATTTTCGAATCTCGGATTGATCCCGGATTGTGGCGCGAACTGGCTGTTACCAAGGGCAATAGGCTATCAGCGTGCATACCAACTGGCTATTGAAGGGGGGAAGCTCTCTGCTGATGAGTGTTTTGGTTTGGGTATTGCCAATAAGGTTGTAGAGAGGGATGAACTAAATATCGAAACGATAAAATGGGCCACTGAACTGGCTAAAAGAGCACCGATGTCGATGGGACTGACGAAGCGGCTTATGAGAGATTCGTTTGCCAGTACCTATGCCGATGTCTTCTCGGAGGAAGGTCGATTGCAGAAGGATTGTATGGCAAGTGCTGACTTTGCTGAAGGTATCGGTGCTTTTTTTGATAATCGTACGCCTGTCTTCAAAGGGAATTAGACCAATCAGGGTTCGTCGTCCATGGGGATTTCTTCAGACAGATTTCGTTTTACTGCGATCAGAAGATCAACCAGCGTCGCCCGTTCATCTTCACTGAGGTTTCTGAAGGTTTGATTAAAAAGCTGATATCCGGTATGTGTCATCTGATCGTCAATCTCATGTGCTTTGCTTGTAAGATAAACTCTGTTTATCCGGCGATCGTTCGGGTCTGCCTTGCGTTCAACCCAGTCACTTTCTTCCAGTCTGTCTATCAATCCACCTACAGAAACCTTACCCATAGCCAGCAGGTGTGCCAATTCGGATTGGGTTTGACCATCGTGACGATTCAATTGAAGGATGACGCGCCATTGCGCGCGGGTTAGACCGGTGGGCTTCATGATACGGTTGTACTGGGTCGTCATCAATCGGGCAATATCTGTGATCAGATATCCAATACGAAGATCTTTCTCAAGTTGCGAACGCTGCATTTATTACTCCGGAGAATGAGCGTAGTGTACACAATGTTTGCTCCGTATAGAAAACTACACGTCAATCAGAAGAGGATTCACCATGAATACAAAGATTAAGCAGGGATTGATACTTTCTGCCACCGCTATCAGCGATCAGATCGCCGCAGCACAGAAAGCTGAGTCAGCAGGATTTGATTCCGTGTGGACAACAGAGTTTTATCATCAGCACGGTCTGGTGAGAATGGCTGCAGTTGCGTCTGCCACGGAGCGTGTTCAGATCGGCAGCGCCATTGCTTATGCCTTTATGAGAACGCCAATGCTGGCTGCGTCCGGGGCAATGGATATTGATGAGATATCAAATGGGCGGTGCATTCTGGGCCTCGGCAGTGGCACCAAGACCATGAACGAGAAATGGTATTCAATTCCTTTTGATTCGCCTCCGGTACCCAGAATGAGGGAAGCCATTGAGCTGATCAATACCTACTTCAAGTCCTGCAAGGGCGGTGGACTGAAGTATGAAGGTGAACACTATCAGATAGACATCCCGCAGTTTGCGCGGGCAAGACCTGTTCGTGAACGAGTGCCAATCTACCTTGCAGGGGTTAACAAGCATATGGTGCGCTGTGCAGCGCAACATGCTGATGGTCTAATTGGTCATCCTGTGTACACGAGAAAATATATCAAAGAAGTTGTTATGCCAATTCTTGAGGGTTCATCCTGTGAACTGGCTCCTTATGTTCTGTGTTCCATATCTGAAAATCGTGAGCAGGCAAGAAATGAAGTTCGTGCGCAAATCGCTTTCTACTATACAACCTCACTGTATCACACGATTCTTGACGTGAGTGGTTGGCGTGAGATTGGAGAGACCATCGCAGCCGCGTTCAGAAAAGGAGACTTCGGTGCGATGGTAGCCGCGGTGACAGATGAAATGATCGATGCCATAGCGATTGCGGGGACGCCGGATGAAGTTCGCGATCAGTTCAAGCAATGGGATGGCCTTGCAGAGCACGCACTCTTCTATTCGCCCAGCATCGGTATGAAACCAGACCGGACCATGGAGAACCTGGTGGCGATTACCGAGTGCTTCAAGGTCTAGAAAATAATAATTGTTAACGCTTCAGCTACTTGGACCCTGTTGGGATTTCCTTAAACGTTAACCCCTTGTCTGCTCTTGGATCCTGGGGTAGTCCGAGGACTCGTTCTGCGATAATGTTTCGAAGGATCTCATCGGTTCCTCCGGCAATTCTCATGGCTGGCGATTGAAGATAAGCCTGTTGAAACTGGGCATCACTCTCTACCAGTTCCGGGTCTCTGATAACGCCTGCCATACCCATCAGGTCCACACCGAGTTTGGCGATCTCCTGCGCTTTCTTTGCGCTGACCAGCTTGGTGATGGAGTTTTCCGGTCCTGGTGTTGAACCCCTGGATAGAGCAGAAACAGATCGCATCTTCGTATATTTAAGTCCTGCTGTCTGGCAATACCATCTGGCTAACTGACTTCGGATTGCATCATTTTCAACAGCCGGTTTTCCATTCAGCGTAAGGGTCGAGGTTAAGGAGAATATCTGTTCAAAGTCAGGCCCGGGTGCATCGCCGACAGATACCCGCTCATTCATCAGGGTTGCCATAGCGACCCGCCAGCCATCACCGACTTTTCCCAGTCGTTGTGAATCTGGTACTTTGACGTCATCGAATACAACAGAATTGAAATGTGAACTGCCGGTAATCTGTTTAATAGGCAATATGGTGATACCCGGTGACTTTAGATCGACGAAAAAGAAGGTCAGACCTCTGTGCTTGGCTGTATTGGGGTCTGATCGGGCAACGATGATGCCGTAGTCACAGTAGTGGGCACCGGACGTCCAGATTTTTTCACCTGAGAGTGTCCACTCATCACCATCTTGTTCTGCCTTCATGCGCAGGCCCGCCAGATCCGACCCGGCGCTGGATTCGCTGAATAGTTGACACCAGATTTCGTCTCCCTTGGCCATTGGCTGCAAATAACGGCTCTTTTGTTCATCTGTGGCGTAGGACATCAGAATCGGGCCTGCCATACCCTGGCCGATATCAAAAACGCCGCGTGGCAGTATGTAGTTGGCTTCTTCTTGCCCGTAAATGACACGTTCAATTGAAGTGCAACCACGACCCCCATATTCTTTGGGCCAGTGCAGGCATGCCCAGCCGTCCTCATACTTCTTGAGCTGAAATTCCCTCGCCAGTCGGACGATATTGTCCGTGCTCTTGTCGGTGAGGGTAGATGCCCAGGTCTCGTTAGGATGCGATTTACGCCTCGCATTCTTGTCCAGCCAGGTACGAACCTCATGTCGAAATGCTGCTTCTTGTTCTGTGTCTTCAAAGTCCATGATTGCGCCTTGGTAATTCAGGTTGACTGCAATAATCTGATTCTGTCTGCTGTTCAACGATCATCGGGTTGATTCGCTGTATTAATTGTTTGATTGGTCTTCACTGCGTTTACCTCGACTGAAGCTGTGAGATAAGTCGATCTTCCCAATAAAAGCGATGGCCTACGTTGGCAGCAAGGTTCCTGCAACGGCGATAGTACAGGTGGCAGTCAAAGTCCCAGGTAAATCCCATGCCACCATGGGTCTGTATATTCTCCTCGCTGCATTCATCGAATGCGTCGGTTGCACTCACTCTCGCTGTGGCTGCAGCAAGTGGTAATTCCGGCGAATCAGTATCGAGGGCCGAGGCGCCATAGTAGCAATTTGATCTTGCCAGTGTCGCTGCAACGTACATATTTGCCAGTTTGTGTTTGATTGCCTGATAGGTCGCTATTGAACGACCAAATGCATATCGGTTTAGCGCATAGTCTTTAGCCATATCGAGACATGCCAGTGCGCCGCCTACCTGTTCAAACGAATAAAGAACTGCCGCGCGATCGAGCAGCGACTCAGTGAGTTGCCATCCTTCATCCGGGTTCCCTAAGGGCTGTGCAGATGCATCGTGAAATATTATTTCAGCCTGGGACCTGCCCGGATCAAGAGAGACCAGTTCTCGTCGTACTACACCTTCGTCATTCAGATCGACGAGATACCAACCATTGCTACAGCTCACGATAGCAATATCTGCAGTCATGCCATCCGGCACCGGCATCTTGGTGCCGGTAACAATGCCATCAATACACTTTACCTTCAGGCTGTCAGGGGTTGGCATGTCAGCACTCTCTGAAACAGCGAATGTCCCCGTTAGTTCACCGCTGGCAAGTCGGGGTAGATATTCCTTCTTCTGAGATTCGGAACCGGCCAACAGCAGTGCTTCGGTTGCGAGATAGACAGAAGTTGAAAACGCTGTGGGCAATAGCGACCGGCCCATTTCTTCAGCCAGCACACAAAGCTCGAGCTTTCCCAATCCTGAACCGCCATATGCCTCAGGAATAGTTGCTCCAACCCAACCGAGTTGCACCATTTCGTCAAACAGATCATCACCTGGGTCAGATTCTCCTTCGAGAATGCTTCTGCTTTTTTTGGTAACCGATTTGTCCTGAAGAAACGATTTTGCCTGATCTCTCAGAATTTCCTGACTCTCTGAAAATTCAAAATTCATGATGATATCTCCAGTTTCTCCTGCACCAGATTGATAGCCCAGTTCGAATCGGGTTTACCATTGGGACTTCGTTGCAAGCGCTCGACAAATATTACGTCCTTGGGTGCCTTGTAGTCGGCCAATTGCTCTTTCACATGTTGACGAATGGATTCGGTATTTATGGATTCTTCTTTATGTAATGAAACAATCGCTACAACTTTCTGGCCCCACTTTTCGCTTGGGGCGCCCACAACCTGGGCATCGGATACTTCAGTACGCGATTTTATGGATGCTTCAACTTCTTCTGCAAAAATCTTTTCACCACCGGAATTGATGGTTATCGACTCACGGCCCAGCAGGTGCATGGAACCGTCTTCAGAAATCCGGGCACGATCGCCTGGCACCGTGTAACGAACGTTGTTGATAACCGGGAATGTTGTTTGCGTCTTATCCTTGTCATCGAGATATCCCAGTGCGACATGACCACTTTGAGCGACCCAGCCAATTTCATCACTACCGGTATTAAGTTTGTCGGTACGAGAGTCGTTGAGTACACAGGCCCCAGGGGAAAAATCAAAATTGACTGATGACTTTACCTTGCCGGGAACAGATAAATTGGAAGCCTGTCTGCCTGCTTCTGATGAACCAAGCACGTCGAGAATCAACAGATTTGGCATATGTGACTGCAACCGGGCTTTATTGTTTTCAGACAGGATAGCGCCACCGGAGTTGACGACGATCATCGAAGACAGGTCATAGTCTCCCCTGTCCATCTCATCGAGCAGGGGCAATGCAAATGCATCGCCAATAATAGTCAGGTAATTTACGCTCTCCTCGTCAATCGTTGTCAAAACTTCCGCGGCATCAAATCGATCCGTGGTCTTCTGCTGAATGACGCAACAACCCATAAAC
>CAZJRI010000025.1:12973-23529 GCA_964548025.1 uncultured Pseudomonadales bacterium | reverse complement strand
GAGAGACATACAGCAACCGGAAGCATGCATAAATGGTGCACAGGGCATACCTTTTTGAGGATTGGATTTGCTCTGGGTTGTTAATACCTTATCTACAATTTCTGCTTCTGTTATACCCGGCTTGTACTGTGAAATGAGTGCGTTAAAAATGTCTTTCTGATGCCAGAGCACCCCTTTGGGCATTCCCGTCGTGCCTCCTGTATAAATAATAAAAAGATCGTCAGGGCTGCAATCGGGGTCCATCGGTTCAGCTTTCGATTCCGCGAGAATCTCATCGTAGTCAAGGCAGCCAGCCAGGAGCGGATTGTCGGAACTGTCTTCAACCTGAATCCAGTATTTAACATGGTCCAATTCACCTCTAACCTCGTCAATGATGTTGGCAAACCGGGCGTGGAAGATTACAACAACAGATTTTGAATCTTTTAGCAGATATATCAGCTCTTCCTTTTGATATCGGTAGTTAACGTTCACGGAGCTTGCTCGACATTTGAACGCCGCCATCATACTTTCAAGATATTCGTTACAGTTATGCAGGTAGAGGGCAATGTGATCATGTCCCGACTGCCAGTTTTCAAGTGAGTCTCGCTCTGTATGCAAGCCGATACCCTTCGATCTAAAGAAAGACGCCAGTCGTCGTGAGCGATCGTTGAATGTTTTCCAGGTAATTCTTTTCTCACCGAATACAAAACACTCTACATCGGGTATTGCCTCGGCAATAGCCTCCTGAAGTTTTGCGAGGTTCATTGACAATCTCCGTTACAAATTAAATCAGCGTTCGGGTATAAGGCAGGAATGGATAGACTCCTGGCCTGGGATTTCTCTGGCCAGGGTACGAATGGCTGTTTCAGCGTCTTCAACTGAAAAGTTATGCGTGTGCATCAGGTGTAATGGCACATTGCCATCTTCGATTAGATCGATAGCTTTGCGATACCCGCTCGAAGTGACCCCGAAGGCACCAAGAATTTTGATTTCCTTAAAGACAACTTTGTCTGATACAAACTCAGGTACAGGTTTGAATCCTTTTACACCTGCCAGCACGATACGACCACCTGCTCGAACTGCATTGATTGCATCTCCTATAGGATTTGTCGCATTGGGTGTTACGTCCAGCACAATATCTACACCCGTCGCTTCAGTAATATCTTTTATCCGTGATCGCAGATCTTCATTTTCAACATCGATGATATGGGTTGCGCCAAATTTTTTGGCCAGGGCCAATTTGTTCGCATCCGCTGCCAGGCCGGTGACAATGATTTTACCGGCACCTGCGGCTTTCGCTGCGATAACAGCAGCCAAACCCCGTTGACCGGGTCCCATGATCAGGATGCTTTCAGAGAATCCGGTTTCCGGAATTTCGACAGCCCATCTGAATCCTGCACCGAGTGGGTTGTACATGACGGCAATTTCTGCGGGAATCGATTTGTCCATCTTGTGCACGATACTTCTGCTGTCCAGTATCATGTAGTCGGCGTAGGCACCCCACAGACCGTGTGCTTCAGAAATGGGTATGGTCGAGTAGACCTGACGCTGCGCGCATAGATGGTAATCTCCAGACAGGCATCTGTTGCAGATATGACATGCAAGCAAGGTCTCCACGGCTACACGGTCTCCCTTGTCGACCCCCCATTTCACTGCCGCGTTATCACCAATCTGTTCAATTATTCCGAGAGGCTCGTGTCCTGGAATATGAGGCATAGGCAAGCGCATGCCGGTTGCAAATTGCTCACAATCAGTTCCACAGATGCCACACGCTTCTATACGCAGAAGGGCAGAATCAGCGTCGATATCCGGTATGGATAGATCAACGGGTTCAAGCTTTCCCGGCGAGGTGAGAGCCATTGCACGGGCCATCTTATTCATCAGATGGCCCTCATGACTTAAGGCAGGTTGTTGTAGAGATGCCTACCGCGACGAGGTCAATACCATCCCGAACTTCCAGCCTTGTTGTGGCATTCCCTTCTCTCAGCACTTCCAGGCGACAGATTGATACTAGAGAGGAGGGGTTGGTATCTATGCTGTTGAAACGAAGAGACAGGTCCGGGTTGGGAATAGCAAGGGGTTTGCCAGCCAGTGCCGCTGCAACCGGTGGCCCAACCGAAATATCAGCGGTGATGCAGCAGGCTTCAGCAAGCGTATCTGCCTCGTCCCAGATTGTATCCACGGCAGTTGCCGTACCGCGCGTGGTTTTACCCAGGAACCGTGGGCTGAATGTCTTGATTAATGGAATTTCCTGGCGAGGTGGCTCGCGCCAGATTTTACCCTCTGCAAGTGGCTTTAGCTCATCGACTGAAAAATTATCCTCTGGTACTGATTCAATATCAGCGAGAGTTTCAGTGTTGACTAATGAGACAGTGCCCCGGGTTGTCAATTTACCCGCTTCATTGATGATGTCCACACTGACCGTTGACAGGGTTCGGCCTTCATTCAAAACAGTGGGGATCACTTTAGCGAGTCCCGGTCTGAAACCCCGGATAAAGCGTGCATCAAGGCCAATCGGACGACGTCCGGGTGATGCACTGCGTGCAGCGTTTACACAGATTGCTGCGAGTACGCCTCCATTGGTGCCACCAAAACCACCATTTAGCTCTTTTTCTAGTTGGTAGTGCCAGGTGCCATTATCAATCTGTTGGCCTTTCATTCGCTCCTGAAAATTCATGATCCCTCCAGTTCTTGTGATCAGCCTTCAGCTATCGTTAAAGGTGGCCGATGCTTGTGACAGAACCACAACGCCATCCTGATTTTCTGCCTGGATGACAGCTTCACCGGGAGCTGTGATCCACATTCTGGTAATTATCCTGTCCTCGAATTGAACCCGCTCGGCAAACCTGCCGCTCATGGATTTAAATCTGGTTGGATCCCCATCACATAACCCTGAGAGAATTGCTCTGCCGACAAAACCATAGGTGCAGAGGCCGTGCATAAAGGGTTTGTCGTAACCGGCTTTCTGGGCGAATGCGGGATCAATGTGCAGCGCAACCCGATCTCCGGAGAGTCGATAGAGTGCACCCTGTTCTTCCTGTGTCTGGTGTTCGACAACAATGTCCGGTTCTCGTGCCGGGGGTATGTTTTTGTCTTTGGTAGAAGGTCCGGGCTCGCCACCAAAATCGCCGCCACCCAGATAAAAAAGGGTAGCGTGGGATCTGAATAGGGGACCATCGTCGTCGACAGCTTCTGCTGTTACACCGATAACCCCGGCTTTACCCTTGTCCCAGACTTCGGATATATGACTATTCAAGGTGATATCTGCTTTGGCGGGTAAGGGACGCAATAACTCAATTCCCTGCTCACCATGGAGCAGGCGTTGAATTTTTAACTTTACTGCCTGACCGATATTCCCGAGCGCACGCATTCCGGGAATCACAGCATAGGTGGGCAGCACCAGGGGACCTTTGCCTTCGTAGAGGAAGTCGAGTTCGCCCGATGGTTTGGCTCCTACACCCAGTGCATAGAGCATTGTGTCTTTTTCTGTCCAGGAAATGCTGACGGGATCGAAGGTAACACCGACCAGATCTGAGCTGAGGTTGTCTTGTGCCATGGTTTATTCCTGCTTCGTTATTTGCCTGAAAGATTCTTTGTGGTTTCCTGTCGGTGATCTATCTGGATCTCTTCAGAAAATTGATAATTAATATATAGTACGCATACGTACTATCATAAAGCAATCCTGTTTTCTATTTTTAACATTCTGCGGAGATTGGCAGGAATTAACCCTACATTGGCGAATTCCAACCTTGATGGTACCTGTAGACAAAATGAGAATACGATGCCAAATCCCCTGAAATAAATACTCAACAAGAGGAAAGATCTGTATGACGGAAGAGGATAAAAAAGAGATGCACGATATCGTCATCATCGGCGCTGGTGTCACTGGTATCTATATGCTACACAAGGCTTTGGAAATGGGGATGAATGCCACAATCGTCGAGGCGGCTACACGGCCGGGCGGCACCTGGAACAAAAATCGTTACCCCGGATGCCGATTTGATTCAGAAAGTTACTCCTATGGTTATACCTTCTCGAAAGAAATTTTTGATGGATGGAAGTGGTCAGAACATTATGCCGGGCAGCCTGAAACGCTGCGGTATCTGAATTATGTGATCGACAAGTTAGATATTCGTGACCATATGCAGTTTAACTGTAAAGTGAATACAGCTCGCTACGACGAAGAGACACTTCTTTGGCAGGTGGAGCTTGAGAATGGGCGCACCTTGACCGCGCGCTACCTTTGTACTGCGATTGGATTGCTTTCTGCGCCAACACTGCCTCGTATTGATGGTATTGACGATTTTAAAGGTGAATCGTTTCATACCTATGACTGGCCTGAAGAAGAAGTCGTATTAAAGGGTAAGAAAGTGGCCGTTATTGGCACTGGTGCGACCGGTGTTCAGATTATTTCGGAAATTGCCGACAAGGTTGATCAGCTAACTGTATTTCAAAGGCGTCCCAACTGGTGTGCACCACTGCATAACTCACCCGTAGATGATCAGACCCACGAGGATTTCAAGACTAATTTTGACGATTATATTGAAATGATCCAGTCATCTCCGAGCGGCTTTGCGCATATACCCGTTATGGAGAAATCTACAGATGTACCGGAAGACGAGCGATATGCTTTTTGGGAGAAACTTTATGCATCTCCGGGGTTCGGAATTTGGGTTGGAAACTATTACAACGTGAACCTGGATCTGGAAGCCAATGCCGAATTTTCAGAATTCGTCGCCAAGAAAACGAGAGAGCGAATCGATGATCCGGAAGTTGCAGATATTCTGATTCCAAAAGACCATGGCTTTGGAAGTCGCAGGGTTCCACTGGAAACTAACTACTACGAACAATACAACCGGGACAACGTTCGTCTTGTAGATGTGAGTAAGAATCCGATTGAACGTATTACTGAAACTGGTATTAAAACAGCGGATGAGGAACATGAGTTTGATATCATAATTTATGCAACCGGATTTGATGCAATTACCGGCGCATTTGATCGTTTTGATATTATCGGGAGCAACGGTGAGAAACTGGCAGACAAGTGGATTGACGGGCCAAAAACCTATATGGGTATTCAAGTGCCGGGGTTTCCGAATATGTTTACGCTCGCTGGCCCGCAAAGCGCCTCCCATGGATCCAATTTTCCACCTGCTATTCAGGCTGTTGTCGGCTGGGCATGTGGGTTAATCGAATATCTTGAAGAGAATGGCAAGACAGTTTGTGTGCCAACGGAAGAAGCACACGAAAAATGGGAAGCGAGTGTCAGAGAGGCATATGAACATACGCTTATCCCAACAGCTAAATCCTGGTTCACCGGCTACAACTCCAACCTGGATGGACATGACAAACTGCGTTACATGATTTATCTGCGGGGTGCGGTTAACTTCAGAAGCGAACTCGTTGATGTATCAAGTAATGGTTACAGGGGATTTGCTATCAGTTGATGCTGCCTGCTTCAAAGAAACCTCAGCCGGATAACTGAGGTTTCTTTGTGTTTGAGCTGCATGGAGAATACTATCTGGCGCGGTAGTCGTTCGGTACCCTTCCTGTCCATTTTTTAAATGCTTTTCGAAAATTAGCAGAATCACTGAAATCGAGCAGTTGGGCAATCTGTTCAACGGAAAACTGGGTATCCCTCAGGTAGTCAATTGCCACGTCTCGTCGCACATCATCCAGCATCTGCTGATAGCTGGCGCCTCTTTCTGCTAACCGCCTGCTCAAAGTGCGTGGGCTGATATGAAGGACCGTTGATACCGTAGCGATATTGGGGAACTTGCCTGGTACTCTTAATATCTCTTCACGCACCATTGCGATAAATTCATCTTCTGGATTTGTATCCTGGAGCCAGCGCTCGCACTGCTGTTTGCAAACGGCTGCAACTTCACTGTCGGCTAATTTTAAAGGCTGAGTCAGGTATTCCCTGTCAAAAAATATGGCATTTGAAGGCGCGTCGAATTGAATCGGACAACGAAAATAACGTTGATAGAGGTCACTGTGTGGAGGTTCAGCGAAAGTGAAGGAGACGTGCACTGAAGCTGCTGGTTTTTCAAGCAGGAACCGGCCGATAGCAAAAAGGCATGAAATAACCATTTCAAAAGTAAATCGTTCCATCGAACCCAGTGGCACCCTGGAGTAGGCTTCGGCGCTTGGCTCTTCAGTATCCAGGTTGTATCTAAAGTCCACGACGGAGTTGAATAATCCAAAGTATCTTGAGCCTAGTGCCATGGCCTGCACGATGTTCTCTGCGCTGGCGATGGCATAACCAAGCATCCCGAAGTGTGAAATACGTGCTCTCGCACCAAGTTCAAGGCCAAGCCCTCTGTCACCTGTCAGCATCAATGCATTCTCTTCCAGACGGTGTAACTGCCGGTAGCTGACCTGGGGATTTTCTTCGTGCAACGTATTCTCATCCAGACCCGAGTCGGCAAATATCTGTTGCGGTGAAAAACCCTTTTCAGTCAACAATTCAACCAGTACTGACGCCCAGCTTCCTGGTAGTGTGACTGCTCGATTCATCCTGAATTCTCTTTAAATAGTGGTGGCAGGATATAACCCCCATTCCGGTAGATCTTATCAATAAAGATGATCAGGTTCGAATGGTACTCTTTAGCCCAAAACGAACTCTGAAACTGAATCAAAACTTTCAGGTAGATCAAAAAGTCATGGAATCAGATAGCGGTTCTGGTCTCTCGCAACTACTTTCCAAAAGAACATGTCTGCCAGTATCCGAAGCATCCTGAATGGCATGCATGATATCGAGGATATGATAGGCAAGGTCACCGGATGCTCGATGCGATCGTCCTTCATTAATAGCCGCTGCCATATCTGCAATCGCAATACCGCGTGAATTCTCCGTATATGAATGGGAAAGGGGAACCTCACGCCAATCGTCGTCATCCGTACGTCTGATCATAGGCGTACCACCGAAAGTATTAGGATCAGGTACGTTGAGCGAGCCTTCGGTACCAAAAATCTCGATCCTTGGAACATTGGCCGCCCATACATCGAAACTGGTCGTTATGGTGCCTATTGCGCCTGAGGCGAAGTCCAGTACGCCAGTCACGTGGGTCGGTACCTCAACTTTTATTTTTTCACCATACTTGTTGTCGCTCGTAATGGTTCGTTCGGGAAAACTGATCCGCGTTGAACCCGTCACTCTTTTTACAGGTCCTAACAATGATACAAGGGCGGTGAGATAATAGGGCCCCATATCGAACATGGGGCCGCCACCTTCCTTGTAGTAGAACTCCGGGTCCGGGTGCCAGTTCTCGTGGCCGTGACAAAGCATAAATGCGTGTGCGCCAATGGGCTGACCGATCTCTCCTTTGTCAATTATTGATCGACAGGTCTGAATACCACCTCCCATGAAGGTATCAGGAGCACCACCAACACGTACGCCGTTTTCCCTGGCAATATTCAGCAGTTGCAAACCCTCGTCGCGGGTAAGCACGAGCGGTTTTTCACTATGGACGTGCTTTCCCGCCTGTACAGCCTGCATGGCGACGGGAAAATGTCCCGGTGGTGTCGTCAGATTGACGATGATCTCGATCTCAGGGTTGGCAAGAATCTCTGCCAGGCTCGAAAGTTGCACCTCCGGATAATCATTGATCTTTGCCTCTGCTCTCTTCGGGATGAGATCGGCGCAGGCTTTTACTTCAATATTTTTGAAAGTGGTGCAGAGGTTTTTGAAATAGATCCCGCTTATGTTGCCACATCCTATGATGCCTATCCCTGTTTTCTTCATTGTGATTCCTCAGGCTGACTCGAGTTCGGATACGACCTTGTCGCCGATTGCCCACAACATGCCTCTCTTTATGATTTCCAATGCTTCAGGCGTTTTGAAATCATCCGCGACATGTCCCAGAGAAGAATAAAAGATCCGTGAATTACCATAGCGTCGCTTCCAGACTACCGGCATCCGGGTGCCCCTGATCCACGGGGTATTATCATGCTTACCGCTGAACGTGGTTGTTGCGAGTACCTCGTTACCAGGGTCGGTATGCATATAGTATTGTTCAGACATCATCCAGAAATCCTTCAATCCACGGGTGATGGGATCGTTTTTACCGGCCAGGTTTACCTTGTAGCGAATGATGCCACCAGGATGTACGACCCACTGTCCTCCGGTCATAAACTGGTACTCGGTATTGTTCCGAAACGAATCACACATACCACCGTGCCAGCCAGCCACGTTTGCACCGTTTAAAATAGCGTCTTTCAACCCCAGCCATTGAGGATGGCTGATCTCACCCATAGTCCAGATCGGTACGATCAGATCGAATTTGCGCATGCGGCGTTTATTGGTATAGATATCAAGGGAGTCTGAGACCACTACCCGGTATCCCCTTGATTCGAGCCAGGGCGCAAACAGATTGGCACATGCTTCGGGTGTATGTCCGTTCCAGCCTCCCCAGACCAGAAGAGCAGCCTTTCGCTTTTTTGTTTTTATGCGTGTTGTCTGAGCCACAAATTCTCCCCTGAATTTCGATCGAAAAAGAAGTATTGTCCGAGAGCATACCCTTTCACTTCATCGAGTTAAAATAGTGCGGCATTCCTGCAACGCTTAACGTAAACTTCAGTACATGAGAATTATAATCGATACAGATCCAGCGATGGGCACCCTCGGTGGAGACCCGGAAGACAGCTTTGCCATTATGCTGGCACTGAACTCACCAGAACTGACAGTTGATGGAATTACCATCGTGCAGGGCAATGTACCTGCTGAGAAGGGCTATTCAAACGCGCATCATCTGCTCAGGCTCATGGGTCGCGAAGAGGTACCCCTCAAACGTGGTTGTTTGAGGCCAATGAATGAAAAGCGGGAGATCCAGATCGGATTACTCGAGCGTCGTTACAGTTCCGAACAGATAACAGAGATGCTCGAACCGGAAGATGAAGATGCCGATGCTGTTTCGTTTCTCATAGAGACAGTACTTGCTAATCCGGATGAGATTACGCTCGTAACAATCGGACCACTGACCAATGTGGGTACAGCAATTCAGAAGTCCCCTGAGTTTGCAGGCGCCCTTAAAGGCATCGTAATGATGGGCGGAACTGCAGAATGCGCAGGTAATATCGCACCTGCTGCAGAGTTCAACTATTGGCAGGATCCCGATGCGGCGGATATCGTATTTCGATCAGGTACAGATCTGACGATGGTAGGTCTGGATGTCTGTCACCAGACTCATCTCTACCCGAAACAGGTTCAGGATTGTGCAAAGTCAGGGACTGCCCTGGGCAAGTTTGTACTTGAGTCGACCGCACCCTGGTTTGAGATTATGTCTGCGGGTAGTGGTGATGGCTCTCTGCACCTGTACGACAGCCTGGCCATGGCAGTGACAATTGATCCCGGACTTGTGACGCTCAAGGAGTCTTATGTGGAGATGGAAGTGGGACATGGCCCGGCACAGGGGATGAGTGTTTCTCATCATAAGTCCTTTCAACGAGCGATCTTCAAGCATCCGGACATTAATGCCAGGGTCGCACTTGAGGTAGACGTTGAGCGATTTGCCGATCTGTTTGAAGAACGGGTTCTGGGGCTTATCGGAGGATAGTCCCTGAAATAAACAGCCTGCCAATATTCAACTGCACAACCACGGCGCTAATTCATCTCAATACCACCATCAACATTCAAAGCCTGACCGGTGATATTTCTGGCAGCTTCAGAAACAAGAAACACTGCAGCATTACCAATATCCTCTGGCGTCTGTTCTCGCTGAAGCGGGCAGCTTGACTTGATAAAGGCATCAAATGAAGCTCTTTGATCCACGATTGCCGTGTCGTCAGTGCGGTTAAACATGCCCTCAAGTTTTTGCCACATCGGTGTCCAGAGCAGTCCCGGACAGATCGCGTTGACGTTGATATTATTTGAACCGAGTTCTGCGGCGAGCGACTGGGTCAGGCTGATAGCACCAGCCTTGGAAGCAGAATAGGGCGCAAGACCCCGACCGCCCTTGCGACCGGCAATTGATGCAATATTGATAATTTTGCCAGCACCATTTTCCCTGAAATGTGGAATCAAAGCTGACGTCATTGTCCAGATCCCTCGAAGATTGACTTCAAAACAGAGATCAAAATCTTCCTGCTCCGTTGCCCGCCCTACATGATTCGGGACGACGCCAGCATTGTTAATCAGGATGTCTATCTTGCCGAATTGTTCAATAGCTGCTGCGATACCAGTTTTGACGGAACCATCATTGGTAACATCCACCTCAACAACTGTCGATCTTCGATCACGGGCTTTGACCGCTTCCGCCGTTTCGTTGGCATTTGCCAGATCAACATCGGCAATAACGATATCTGCGCCTGCATCGGCCAGCGCGAAGACAATACCCTGACCAATCCCTCTGCCACCACCCGTTACGATGGCAACCTTCCCTTTAAGTTGAGTCATGTTGAATACCAGTTTCAATAAAGGATCTACGATGAACTTCAAGCGAGCGGCTGTCAAAGATTCGGCTAATTGCAAACAGTCCGGAGATAAACTGATTTGATTCGGGACTTATTTCAGTCAGAACGAATCCCTCTCGCCTTTCTAAGATTCTCCTCAGCCACCGGAATAGGTGCCACCCGCC
>CAZJRI010000025.1:0-12963 GCA_964548025.1 uncultured Pseudomonadales bacterium | reverse complement strand
ACCCCTGCATGTCCTGCGCCATATTGATATTCACTTTGGTCATGCGCAGATTAAACAGGCTGTTTGTTGCAACCCTTTGTGCGTATGCCATGGCCTCCTTCTCCGCCTCAGCCTGATCAGGCAACACCCGATTAACGAAACCGAGATCCTGGGCTTCTTTGGCTGTAATGAACCTCGGCTCAAACAGGATCTCCTTGGCCTTGCGGATACCAATATCCCAGGGCACGGAAAAGTATTGAAAGTTCGACCCCAGAAACTGCGCATCTTCAGCAGCAAAGATAATATCCATGGTGGTTGCCAGCATCCATCCACCCCAGATGCACTTACCCTGAATGACCGCGATTGTGGGCTTTGGGAGATTTCGCCAGCGCAATCCATGTTCAATATAGAGATACCAGCTTCTGTGAAATGTGCCGGGTACACCATCGGGGAAGGGACGTTCTTCATCGTCTGCAACCTTCTCTGGTGTGCCGATATCATGACCTCCTGAAAAGTGATCTCCCTTCGCGCAGAGAACGATAACGCCGACCTCGTCATCATCCGCAGCGGTCATAAATGCATCATCCAGTTCTTCAATTGTGATCCGGCCTATTGCGTTTCGATAGTGTGGTCGGTTCAGTGTGATTTTCAGGACACGATCCAGTTTTTCGACGAGGATTTCAGAATATTCCATGGTTGTGCTCCAAGATGCATCAGTTTACTTGTTGGTAAGATACTGTTGTCAGCAGTATCTTACCATTTGGTTATATTCTGTCCGGGAATGCCGGTATTTGATTAAAAGATGCCCGAGTGTCACCAGACCAGGTATAAAGTCACTGGCTTCAAAAGTTGGTTGCGCTATTGTTGTCGCGTTATTGTTGTCGCGCTATTGTTGTCGCGTTAATGTTTTCGAGTTATATGCAACATTAGCTGTTTTGAACACGAAGCGAGTTGCTAGCTCTCCAACGCATTCCTCGCACCGGTAATTGCACCCGTATAGATGCCTCTTACCATTTCTTTTGCCTCATCTTCGGCCTGACCCTTGGGCTCAAAGTTACCTGTCCAGTTGACTGTACAACCACCTTCACTAGCTGTGATTTCGACTGTTGCACTGTAATCGGATACCGGCAGGGGACAGTCTTCGTTAATGATGGCATAGGTAAATGTAAAGTTTTCCGGGTCGAATGCTTCCAGGCGCTCAACGATCAATGCACCACCCATGGTGATCGTTCGAACGGCTCCCACACCCTCACCCTCGACCTCAAAAGCGGTGACGGGCCCACCTACTTTTATTCCGCCAAAGTCACCCAGAATATCCCACACCGATTTCGCATCAGCTTTAATACTTTCTACGACCTTTACAATTGTCAAAGTTTGATTTCCTTTCAGGTTGATTGCGATAAAGAGCGATCATTCTAGCAGTCTTATAGTCTGAATGTTGATCCGACCAGGACCAGTTTGTGGACACTCTGTGAGTGCAGAGCCCGGGCTTTCGAATGGCAAAACGATCTGAGAAAGAATGATTGCCTGAGTAAGTATCAGGTTAGTCAGAAGCCCACTCAACTTTTGTGTCAAACTTGTAGCCTGCACCTCGTACCGTCTTAATGATCTCCGGGTGTTTTTGATCTGATTCGATTTTTCTCCTCAATTTAACAATCAATTGGTCGACACTTCGGTCTGATGGTGCCCAGTTTCTGTCAGACAATTCGTCCAATATCCGGTCGCGTGTCAGCACAGTATTATTACTTCTGGCCATTAACGATATCAGCAGGAATTCATGGCTGGTTAAGACGATAATTTGATCGTTTTCATCGAGTAGCTGGCGGCTGTTCAGATCAAGTTTAAAATTGGCGAACCTGAGGCTCGATGCGTTATCAACCTCAACGCCAGGGGATTCCTGGGTGCGGCGTAGCACACTCCTAATACGGGCAAGTAACTCTCTTTCGTTATAGGGTTTGTTTACATAGTCGTCAGCACCCACTTCAAGGCCGACGACCCGATCTACCGAGTCAGTGCTGCCGGTCAATATGATGATGCCCAATTCAGGTCTTTTCTGGCGGATTTCGCGGGTGAGGTCCAATCCGTGTGCGTTGGGCAAATGCAGATCCAGTACAACCAGTTCTGCATGAATCAACTGATCTCTCATACCATCTGCGTCATTGGCGATAATTACCTCGAATCCTTCCAATTCAAGGTAACGCCTTAGCATGCGGCATATGGCTTCGTCGTCATCCACCACAAGAATGCGTGTTGGCTGGTCTGTCATTTTTTACAACATCTCTACTGCTGTGAGTCCTTGATGAGGTGGCTGATCCTGGTAATCAGCGTATAAATGCTGCAGACCACCCGTCTGATTGGCCCCTTGTGAACTATATACCCCTCTCCCATCCCTTATAATAGCTGGTCCGGTTGTATAATTCTTGATCATGAAATCGGATACGTGACACCGGGATCGAGACTTATACGATATTTAGGGAAAAATTGACGGGTTTTTTACAGGATAACGACAGAATTATTACAAAAATCACATAGGGGGGATACTTCCGTTACATAAGCCCGGTACATTAATGATCATTCCCGGCTGTAACTGGAAGCGAAAATGAGCTCAACGGAAGTCAAGTGGACCCTGAGCAAGAACTGGAAGATTCAGCTCATTTCTGTCCTGATTGTTGCGTTGGTTCTATCAGGTGCAACCTTTACGATCAATCGCGAAAACCTCTTATCACAAACCAAGCCATATATAGTACAAGGATATTCACTCGCCGGAGCACGACTCGCTGTTGAAGGCAGCGGAGCGGAGATTACGCAGGTACTGGCAATCATCAATTCAGTTGCTGCAGAACTGACTCCAGATCAATTTAATCTATTGTGTGATGATGTAAATATAAAACGTGTTTATCCTGATCTGGATCTGGTAGCGACCGCAGCTTCCTCCGGTCCGTACTCGAAGCAGGGCCGTCGGCGGGATACTTTCTACCCTACTCAGGTCAGTGCCGATCAGCTCCATCATGAAGGGATTACAGGTAGGGGTGTTACCGTAGCCGTGGTGGATTCAGGGCTGGGGCATCATCACTCTCTTCTCAGAAACACTCGGGGCAGGCACAGAGTATTAGCTGCTGTTGATGTCAGTCAGCAGTCATGGCCTGCTCGCTGGTCTCCGGAAAAAGCAGATGAGGACCGGGAGCATAGGAGCAAAAAGAACAGAAGCGGTAAGTCACGAAAACGGTATGACGATCAATATGGTCATGGCTCTCACCTGATCAGCATTATTGCCAGTAGTAAGCGATCACACGACATCAATGGATCTAAAACGGGAAGCTATAACGGCATTGCCCCGGACGTCAATCTGGTCTCGGTAAAAGCGTTCGACAAAGATGGACTGAGCAGCTACGTGAAAGTTATCTCTGCGATTGACTATATTGTTCGCCATAGAGAACGGTATGGTATCCGGATAATTAATCTTTCCATCAGCGGCGTAGTGCAATCTCATTATTGGGATGACCCGCTGAATCAGGCCGTAATGGCGGCGTATCAGACAGGTATTGTCATTGTCGCCTCTGCAGGTAATACCGGTCCTGATGCGATGACTATCGGGGTGCCGGGTAATGTGCCCTATATCATTACAGTAGGTGCCATGTCTGACAACTATACACCAGGCAATGCTGCTGATGATTTTCTCACCTCTTTTTCTTCGTCAGGACCAACCTTCGAAGGATTTATCAAACCGGACCTGGTCGCTCCGGGTGGTCATATGATCGGCCTGATGAGATCAGACACCGTACTTGCTCGCAATCACCCGGAGTTCGATGACGGCTATGGTTTTTATCAGATGTCGGGGACATCGCAGGCAGCCGCGTTAACGAGTGGTGTCGTTGCACTGATGCTGCAATTTAATCCGGATCTCACACCTGATGACGTGAAATGTCGTTTGATGGCTAGTGCTGCGCCGGGGACAACGCTTGATGGCAGACTCGCTTTCAGCATTTTCCAGCAGGGTGCGGGCATGATTAATGCCTACCGGGCTGTGTACAGCACGATGAGTGGTTGCGCGAACAGGGGTCTAGATGTCGAAAGCGATCTTGGCGGCGAGATGCATTTTGGTGGCAGCGCAAATATGAATGCCGATGGCAGTTTCTATGTCATGGGGGCTGACGGATATTTGTGGAATGACGGATATCTGTGGAACGACGGTTTCCTGTGGAATGACGGCTACCTTTGGAATGATGGTTATCTGTGGAGCGACGGATTTCTGTGGAATGATGGATACCTCTGGAATGATGGTTTTCTATGGAATGACGGTTATCTATGGAACGACAGTTATTTGTGGACCGACACTTTTCTCGATAGTGAGATCCCCCCTGGTATAAGTGTTGGTCTCACTCAACCGATGCCGCAGGAATAAATAGTGAATTGCACATGTATAAATTGAGCATCTACTCGAAACCCAGAATTCTCCTGCAGAGCATGCTTCTGTTTGCTGTGGTCCTTGTTTGTACCAGTGGCAGTCTGGCCGCAAACGGGCGACAGCCAACGATCAAGTTCGATAGTCTGGGTCCCGAAGATGGACTCTCCCAGGCAGCAGTTTTGAGTCTCATGCAGGATACCCAGGGCTTTATCTGGATTGGTACGCAATCAGGGCTAAATCGTTTCGATGGATATAAGTTCGATATTTTTGAATTTGATCCGGATGATGAAAATAGCCTGTCTAATGACTGGATCTGGGATCTGGTTCAGGATCGCCTGGGTTATATCTGGATTGCCACAGACAACGGGGCGACCGGATATGATCCGGTAGATGGTTCATTTAAAAGGCTGCTGCACGACGATGAGAATCCAAACAGCTTAAGTCACAACCAGGTGCGAGGGGTGCTTGCAGATCGCGACGGAACAGTCTGGTTTGCCACCAGTGATGGGTTGGACCGATACAATCCGATCAACGATGAATTCAAGCACTACCGCTTCAACGCCAATGACGCTAATAGCTTGTCTCACAATATGGTGAGAACTGTGATTCAGGACAGCGCAGGCAGGATATGGGTAGGCACTGAAGGCGGTGGCGTCAGCATGCTTGAGGTGGATGAAGAGAGATTTACTCACTACCAGCATGATCCGGGTGATCCGCTTAGCATAAGCAGCAATCTTGTGCGTTGTCTGTTTGAAGACGACGAGGGAAATATCTGGATGGGTAGCAGCGAAGAAGGAATCTCGATACTCAACCCTGAATCAGGAAAGGTGAGCCACCTTAGGTGGAATGAAAATGATCCCGATAGTCTTAGCTCTGACCGCATACGAAGCATAAGTCAGGATCGTCTCGGACGAATCTGGATCGCATCCGACAGTGGTCTGAACCTGTGGTTAACAGATCAACAGCGATTTATTCGCTATGACAATGACCCGACTGATCCTAATAGCCTTAGTGATAATCGAGTAGTCACGACTATGGTTGATCATGGCGGTGTCCTGTGGGTTGGCACATTTGGCGGCCTGGACAAGTGGAATGCGAATATAGAGACAATTCCCCATTTCAATAGAAGATCGGGTCTGAGTAGCAATGTGGTAACTGCATTTGCTGAGGGATATGAGGGTGAACTATGGGTCGGCACATGGGGTGGTGGTCTTAATCGGTTTGACCGCACAACAGGTACTTTCAGGCATTTTCGTTCGCGCCAGGATACACCCGGCAGCTTGAATGACGACAGGGTGATGTCGCTCATGGTGGACGGTCAGGACAGACTTTGGATCGGTACGCGCAACGGTGGGTTGAATCTATACGATAGCAGAACAGAACGTTTCTCGGCTTTTAAGAACAACGTCAATACCGATAGCATCAGCGGTAATGCCGTCAGCAAGATATTTGTCGCGAGTGATGGAAAAATGTGGGTGGCAACTTATGGTGCAGGTTTGAACCTGTGGCAGGAAGATGGCACGTTTGTCCGCTATCCGAGACGCGCTGACGAAAACTATCGATTGAGCGACCCCAGGATTGTTGATATCACAGAGGATGAACTGGGCCGCTTGTGGCTCGCGACTGACGGAGGTGGCGTTAATGTCTTTGATCCCAAAACGGAAGAGGTTATCCAGCTAAGACGTGAGGCTGATAACGGTCGAAGCCTGAGTAGTGATGGGGTTATTTCTCTTCTGAAAACAGCAGATTCGATCTGGGTGGGTACGAAGGACGCTGGCGTAAACCGTCTGATTATTGATCAGAGTTCAACTTCATTTGAATTTGATCGATACAACAAAAAGAATGGTCTGAGCAGCAATTCTGTTTATGGCATGCTTGAAGATGAGAAGGGAAATATCTGGATAAGCGGAACCCGTGGTCTTACAGTATTGGATCTGTATCAGAACCGCATGGTTCATTATGGTCCGTCACATGGCCTGCAGAGTTCAGATTTCAACGGCGGTGCCGCTTTTAAAACCAGAGATGGGCATTTGCTGCTCGGTGGAATCAATGGCTACAACCAGATAAATCCCGCAACAAAATATGGCAATCGCTATTCACCAAAAGTTGTCTTAACTGATTTTCAGATCCTGAATAAGTCGGTAGATCTGGGTCGGGGTGTTGATCTGGTCAACAAAATCAACACTGGATACAAAGATAACGTTCTCAGTTTTGAATTTGCTGCGCTTGATTTTACAAATCCTCGCGCTAACCAGTTCCAATACAAGCTGGAAGGCTTCGATGAAAACTGGATGAGTACCAGGGGGCAGCATAGAATCACTTATACAAATCTTCAGGCTGGTGCTTATGTTCTTTCCATTAAGGGATCAAACAATCACGGGATGTGGGGAGAAGATGAGCTATCGATAGAGCTGATTGTCGATCCCGCGCCATGGCAGACCTGGTGGGCGTACCTGTTTTATAGCATGTTAGCGCTTGTCGCTATTTTGTGTCTGTGGCATAGAGCCAATATCAAGCGAACCGAACGAGAAACGGTATTTCAGGCCGAAGCAGCCAATCAGGCCAAGAGTGAATTTCTTGCAAATATGTCTCACGAGATTCGTACTCCGCTAAATGCAATCCTGGGCTTTGCTCAGATTTCTGCCCAGAATCCCGATCTGGAGAAAGTCGATCACAGTAATATGAATGCCATTGTCAGCAACGGTAAACACCTGCTTGACCTTATTAACAATGTGCTGGAAATGTCGAAGATAGAGGCACGTGAAATTACGCTACAGGAATCAGAAATCAATTTGCGTGAGCTGTGTCGAGCTATTGAATTGATGATGCGAAGCCAGGTTGAAGCCGCTGGCCTGGAGTTTAAGGTAATACTTGATTCGAGTCTCCCTGACTATATTCTTGGCGACGAAACAAAGATTCAGGAAATTATTGTCAATTTGTTGGGGAATGCGATCAAGTTTACTACTGTGGGTGAGATCGTAGTGAATTTGCAAATGGATCAGGGCGGTAGTTACCTGGTGCTTGAAATATCAGATACGGGTCGCGGAATCGCCAGATCAGATAGAAAACGATTATTTGAACCATTTCAACAACTGCAGGAGCGAACGGATTCAACCAGGGGGACAGGGCTTGGGATGGCCATCTGCAAAAGCTACATCACATTGATGGGTGGCACGATTGAAGTCAAAAGCAAAGTTGGCCGGGGTAGCCTGTTTCGAATCAAACTGCCGCTTAATGAAGTTGTTACTGTCAATGAGAGTCTTAGCGATGAATCGGTCTACGAACTGGAGCCTGGTCAGATAGCACCACGAGTGCTTATCGTTGATGACAATGTCGACCAGAGACACCTGTTATACCAACTGCTTGATGGTGTGGGGTTTTACATTGAACAGGCAAGTGATGGAGAGCAGGCTGTCGACCTTGCAAAATCGTTTGCGCCCAATGTTATTCTCATGGATATGCGAATGCCGAAAATGGATGGTCTAAAAGCCACCCGGGAGATCAGGCGATGCTATGGTGATCTGATTAAGATCTTGGTTGTCAGTAGCAATGCATTCGATACAGACTTGAAAGCAGCGTTGGATGCCGGTGCTGACAGGTTTATCAAAAAGCCCTTTCTTCTGAATGATATCCTTGATGCCGTTGGGCAGGTCACTGGCGTTCGATACATAGTCCATAATCGCCTGTCCTCAGACCGGGATCTATCATCTATGGGAGAAATGGATCTCTGTCAGTCGCTCGATACCGATCAGTTACGTACCCTCAGACTGGCCATACTCAGAGGTGATCAGGTTGCCTTTCTAAGTCATCTGGGAGAGTTCGAAAATCTGGCAGAAGGTGCCAGTGCCAGACTTCGATCATTGGCGTCAAATTACGAGTACGACAAGATACTCGAATTATTGGCAGAACCCGAGATTCTGAAATCAAGTATGAGGAACTGAGGTGAGTGGAAGATCTTCGACAAGTGGTACCAATGCTTCAGCCAGACATCTGAATTCGGTAGAGAATCTGACTCAGCCGGTAAAGCGGGAGCAGGCGTCTATTCTGGTAGTAGACGATACGCCCGCTAATCTTGAGGTGTTGGTACAGATGCTGAGAGCAAGAGGTTATCAACCAAGGCCCGTGCCTAACGGACAGCTTGCGTTGCGAGCTGTCGAGTACGAACTGCCGGATCTCATTTTGATGGACATCAATATGCCCGGACTCGATGGTATCTCAACCTGCAGAAAACTTAAGGAGAACAACCAGTGCCGGGACATTCCAGTGATATTTATCAGTGCGCTGACAGATACTTTCGATAAAGTGAGCGCCTTTGAAGCTGGTGGTGTCGATTACGTCACCAAACCGTTTGATACTGAAGAGGTTATCGCGAGAGTTGAATCTCATATCAAGATTCGAAATCTTCAACAGCAGGTTCAGGATCGCAATATTCAACTTGAAGCGAGCTATAGAAAATTGCAGGAACTCGAGGAAATGCGAGACGGGCTTGTGCATATGGTGATCCATGACATGCGATCACCTTTAAGTGTCATTCGATCTGCATTGGGATTATTGCAACATGACCTGTCAGACAAGATGGAGGAAGAGAACAGGGAAGATATCGATGATGCTCTGTCGAGTGCCAATACCCTTGTGAACATGATCAACAATCTACTTGACATCAGTCGTCTCGAAGAGGGTGAAATGGCTCTGCATGTCGAGATATGTGATCTGAATGAAATTGTAACAAATGCCATAAGTGATCTCGGCTCTCTTATCAAAGCCCATAGAGTAACTGTTGAATGTAAAAGTGATGGCATCGCATATTGTGATAGAGATGTTGTCCATAGAATGATGACCAACCTTCTGGTCAACGCAGTCAAATACACACCAAAAGAAGGTGAAATTCGAGTGGTGATTGAGGCTGGTGAAAAACAGTTAATGGTTTCGGTTCTTGATGACGGTCCTGGTATCGCCAGAGAATTTCAGTCGATAATCTTCGAGAAATTCAAGCAATCAAATAATGCCGGTGATAAAAATTTTCACTCTTCTGGTCTGGGATTAGCCTTCTGCAAGCTGGCTGCAGAATCTCAGGGAGGGAAGATGGGTGTAGATAGTAAGGTTGGAGAAGGCAGTCGGTTTTATTTCACGCTGCCAGACAGTTTAAAGCAATAGCTGAACGGATAATTATATGAATGAAGTAGCCGAGCAGACGAAACAGAAAAGGGTGCTTGTCGTTGATGATGAACATATCGTTGGCAGGATGACTGCCAGAGTGCTCAGATCAGCAGGTGGATTTGAAGTAGCTACGGAACACGAACCCGGCGTTGCACTAAAACGAGCCAGATCAGAGAAATTCGACGCCGTCGTCAGTGACATCGCTATGCCTGGTATGGACGGACTCGAATTGATTCGAAACATCAGAGAATTTGATCTAGATATCCCCGTGATATTACTTACCGGTACCCCCTCACTGGAATCAGCACAACGGGCTGTGGAGTTGGGTGCTTATAGATATCTGACAAAAGCCGGGGATCAGTGCAAACTGATCGAGACAGTAAAGCAGGCATCAATCGCCCATAGCCTTGCAGTGTTAAAGCGGCAGGCGATAGGACTCTCAGGTGAAGCGGATATGCGGCCGGGAGACCTGGTTGGTTTGCAGGAATCTTTTGAATCAGCGTTGGATCATCTCTGGATAGCCTATCAACCCATTGTAAATGCTGCAGACAGTACAGTCTTTGGTTATGAGTGCCTGCTGAGGAGCGATCAGGACAATCTGACTCACCCGGAAGCTATTGTTGATGCGGCGAACAGATTGAATCGATTGCATGAACTCGGTCGAACTATTCGTGAGCAGGCAATTTCCCCGGTCGCGGAACTGGCAGATGACGTTGTTCTGTTTGTCAATTTGCACCCTCATGATTTGAGTGATGAATTACTGGGGGTGTGCAATTCAAGTTTTTCGAATCTTGCAGGAAGGATAGTCCTGGAAATCACAGAACGAGAGTCGATTGACAGAATTCCGGCAGTGGATAAAAAACTGGATGAACTCAGGGCATTAGGGTTCAGAATAGCTGTGGATGATCTGGGTGCCGGTTATGCCGGACTAAGCTGTTTTGCAACACTGGAACCCAGTATCGTAAAGCTTGATATGAGTCTGATAATCGGCATCCATACCTCGGAAGTAAAACAACGTCTGGTGCGATCAATGGTTGAGGCATGCCATGATCTCGGCGTCAGAATTGTGGCAGAAGGCGTCGAAACAAAGCAGGAATTTGACTGTTGCGTCAGTCTGGGTTGTGATCTGCTGCAGGGTTATTATATTGCGAAACCCGCAGCTACTTTCGCTGTGTCTGCGGCATTTCCCATGAATCTACACACTCGGACAGTGAGAGACCAAACAAATAGATCTGTACTTGATACAGTGTAGGCTGAGTCCAACAATAGATATATGAGACCAGTCAAACTGGTTCAGCCCTTCCACTAGCCCGGATATTTCACCAGGGCGGCGTTGTATGAATGTTAGTCATATATTCTCTTAAGCCGATCACTTGATGAGTTGTCCGGAGCCAGCGTTGTCATGCCAGTTAGGTAGTTAAAATGGGGTGGATTCACATTATTGTCTTTGAGTAGTAACCCGACATGGGGCTGAGAACGAAAGAATTTGGATCGTGACCAGGAGTGAGCTGTAGGCCATTATTCCTGATTGTTCGTCGAAACAACCAGTGATGTGGACATTATCCATAATGCATTTTTGTGACTATTTTTTTGTTTCTTGAGCCTGGTCATAAAAACCAAATTTTGAGCTGGTAACAAATTCCTCAAGTTTCTCGATTTCACTCACAACTTGTTCTTTATTGACGCTACTGGAAACAGCGGTTCCATGGTCCCTCAACTCGATAATGGTATCCCTGGCATTGAGTAAATTTTCCTTACTGTTAATCAGCTCAGGATCAATTTTTTCCCAGTTTACATCGGAAAGAATTGCGATCAGATTGTCTGTCCTTTCGGACAATCGTTCCAGTTCAGCCTGGGTCATACTCCAACCCGTCAATTCCTGCATTTTCTGTTCTTCCCATTCATGACCGGCGATGAAGACCATGAAAGTGTGTATTGCAAGTCCGATGCCCCATCCAAAAAGAGGATAGAAAAACCAGATCTCTTTGCCGCTTTCTTCATAGGTAACAACATTGATGAGAATCAGAAAAAGATTAACAGCCACATAACTGATTAGATGAGCGTAGTAACCCTTCAGTTCGTTAATTCTTTCTTGTGCTTTTTCCTGATTCATAGTGATTGCTCTTTTTTCATACTGTTACGTTGAAGGTTTCGGGCTAATCTAATGATAAACCTATTGAAACATTAATTGTTGTAGCAAGTGTTGTGCCAGAGCACAAATTCGTTAGAAAACAGCGAGATACTGATTGTCTGCAATGAGCATTTGGTTAGATTCACCAAATCGACGTGAATGACCCGAGAAACGAACCGGGTACCAGGCGGTATTTTTGGCTTGTTTGTTCTCGTTTCCCGGTAGCTATATTTTAATACCGGCGCCGAACAGCAGGGTCAGGTCTTCGTTGTCAGTTCCTTGCACTGGTTCAGAATCAATATCGTAATTAAGCTGAACATTCAGGTATATATCATCGGTGATTTCAAAACGGATCCCGGTCGCGCTGTTAAAGACAAGGTTTTCTCTACCCTCAAGATTTCGATAGATCTCATGATTATGGAATAATTCGATGTTGCCTCGCTGAAACTCATGTTCATATCTTAACCGCCAGTCAATCAATGCACCTGAACTTGAATCATCGTCAATCTGTTCAGTCTGGTAACCTGCACCAAGCTGAACATTCAGTGATTTATTTGCCTCGTCCCATATGTCATAACCGATAGATGGATTTAATGAAACTCGTCTGTCAAGCAGAGCAATCGGGTCACGCTCGATTGTCGAGTTGATCGCAAAAAACCAATCGCTTCCATAGAGGTAGTTATAAGAAAAGTTTATGCGATCACCTTCCTTTATCGTATCGCTCTCCTTTTTTTCGAGGACACTGCTAAAATCAACCAGCGCTCTGTGACGATTGAATCTGGTATTGAAAGACATGTTCAGGTTGGAAGTCAGGCTATTGGTGTTCCCACGACTCACAGCCTCACTGATATCTATTTTGACATCCCATTCGAAACCTGTATTGATCTTTTCCACTTTTTTCAGGTCGGTCAGGCTGACGGCAATCTCTGCATTGTTGGACTTCAGCAGGGTCTTTCCTCCGTCACTTTCACCGAGGAATTGATATTCTCCATCCTGGCCACCACTTAGTCGCAACTTAAGCATGGTATCTGATTTCAGCGACCTGATTTCTGCAATGTCAATTTCGATATTGTCACTATAAGTTGGCTTAATTGAGATTTCTCCAAAGTCACCTTCCTTGATGATACCGGTGATCTGGTCACCATTTTTCAGGTATATGACGTCACCAAGCGCTGAATGACAGACATATAAACTGGATATCAGCAGTAGAACAGGATTTTTCATCAGTGTAATTCCCAAGTGTACGTCGTCAAAACCTTTTGGACAGTTAGTCCTTCGAGCTAAGAGACAC
>CAZJRI010000024.1:0-47746 GCA_964548025.1 uncultured Pseudomonadales bacterium | reverse complement strand
CTCCCGACATCCTGCTCCCAAAGCAGGCGCGCTACCAGACTGCGCTATACCCCGAAAATCACAGTTGCGCACGACGTTATAAGCACCAGATAATACACAACATACAACCGAAAGTGTCCGTCACCTCCGATTTGAGAGGGCGCATTCTACTTGGGGACACCCTGAGCCGTCAAACGAATAGGCATAAAATCAAACCATCAACAACAACCAGTTTCTAGCAGGAAGCAGTACATGACTACTCTCTTTATTTCAGACCTTCATCTGGACCAGTCCCGACCCGCAACTGTATCGGCATTTCTGACATTCCTTACGGAAAAAACTAACAATGCCACGGCACTTTATATTCTGGGCGACTTCTTCGAGGTCTGGCTTGGGGACGATCACGAATCTGCATTTAACAAGAAGATCATTGATGCAGTTTCTGCAGTGAAAATCCCGGTTTACATTATGCACGGTAATCGGGATTTTCTGCTGGGAGATACATTCAGCAAACAATCGGGGGCTGTCCTGCTCGATGACCCGTGCCAGGTTGAAATCAACGGAGAATCAGTGCTCTTGATGCACGGCGACAGCCTTTGTACTCGAGATGAGGAATACATGAAAACCCGGCTGATTCTTCGCAATGAGGCTTTCCAGTCTGATTTTCTGTCAAAATCAATCGAGGAACGCCAGGCCTTTGCTAATAGCCTGCGTAGTCGCAGCAACGAGCACGTTCAAGAAACGGCAGACGACATTATGGACGTAACGCCCGCTGAGGTAGTAAAGATAATGCAGCAATTTGACGTCACAAGAATGATTCATGGCCATACTCACAGGCCTCAAATCCACTCACTTGATATGAATGGGAGAGAGGCTGAACGAATTGTTCTCGGTGACTGGAGCGAACTCGGCTGGTACCTGATCTGCGACGAGAATGGCTTTCAGCTCAAGTCCTTTGAAATCGCGACCACCTGATCTTGTTAGCCTACCGGTCCGCTATGAAACCGGAAGTGCTCATCCGGCTCGGTGACGAGTCGTTGATCCTGCTTCAGGAATACTTCTACCCGCTCCGCTATGGATTCTCCGGCGGCTTTCTCAGCGAGAGCAATATACAAATTGAAGTGTCTTGATTCTGATTTCAGCAGAGAAGCATAAAAATCGGTAAGCTCATCATCCAACACTTCGAGAAGTCGGCCGAACCTTTCACAACTCCTGGCCTCAATAATTCCTGAAACAATCAGGGTATCGACAAGCCTCGCCGGTTCATGGGTTCTCAGATCGCTTCTTAGTCGCTCTGCGTATCGTGACGGTGACAATCTTCTGTATTCGATATTACGCTTGCCCATAATACCGAGTACCTGCTCAAAATGTCGCAATTCCTCTCTAGCGACCCTGGACAACTTCACGATCATGTCTGATCTTTCAGTATATCGATGCATCAGACCCAGTGGCGTGGAAGCGGCTTTCTTCTCACAGTTCGCATGATCAATCAATAGCAGGTCGAGATTATCAACAACTGAAGACAGCCAACTGTCGGGGGTTTCACAATAGAGAAACTGTTCTGCATTCATGATTTCAGCAATCCACTGGCGCTTCGAAAACTTAACTTTGGCAGCGCATTCAGGTAAACTTAGCCCCGTTTTTAGGGCCGCCCGAGTAGGCTCCCCCGAGTAGGACTACCCGTGATCAATCTTCCCCTGATATTAAATTTCTTAGAAGGATACAAGTTGTGCTAGAAGCATATCGACAACATGTTGCCGAACGTTCGCAGCAAGGAATTGACCCAAAGCCACTGTCTGCCGAACAGGTTAACGACTTGGTGGCGCTATTGAAAGACCCACCTTCAGGTGAAGAAGACTTTATCATTGATCTTCTGGTAAACAGGATTCCAGCAGGTGTTGATGATGCTGCATACATTAAAGCAGGATTTCTGACTTCAATTGCCAAGGGAGAATCCCAGTCTCCGCTAATTGACAAGGCCAAAGCCACTGAATTATTGGGGACAATGCTTGGTGGATACAATATCAATTCTCTTATAGAACTATTAGATGACGAAGACGTCGCATCAATCGCTGCAAAGTGCCTGTCAAAAACCCTCCTCATGTTCGATGCATTTCATGACGTTGTAGAAAAATCCAAGTCCAACGACTATGCGAAAGCCGTGCTGCAATCCTGGGCCGATGCCCAATGGTTTACCGAGAAAGAAAAAGTGCCGGATGAAATCAAAGTGACAGTTTTCAAGGTAGACGGAGAAACCAATACCGACGATTTGTCACCGGCTGGTGACGCCTGGAGCAGACCTGATATACCTCTGCATGCACTGGCGATGTTAAGCAAAGCCATGGACAAACCCCTTGAAACAATTGACCAGCTAAAAAACAACGGTAATCCGGTAGCCTACGTCGGTGATGTTGTGGGTACAGGCTCATCGAGAAAATCTGCAACCAATTCTGTGTTATGGCATCTCGGCGACGATATACCCAATATACCCAACAAGCGTGATGGTGGCGTCGTATTGGGGGGTAAGATTGCACCGATATTTTTTAATACCATGGAAGACGCCGGTGCACTGCCAATTGAATGTGACGTCAGTGGAATGTCCACGGGGGATGTTGTAACCGTCCATCCCTATGAGGGCAGGATTACGAACGAATCAGGAGATCAGATTTCAGAATTCACACTCGCGACCGATGTCTTGCTCGATGAGGTACAGGCCGGTGGGCGAATACCGCTGATCATTGGTCGTGGACTCACCAACAAAGCCCGTGAAGCATTGGGACTTGAGCCCAGCGATGCGTTCAGAAAACCAGTACCAGCCGAAGAATCCGACAAAGGATTTACGCTCGCACAGAAAATAGTCGGCAAAGCCTGCCAGGTAGAAGGTATAAGACCAGGCACTTATTGTGAACCAGCAATGACAACAGTCGGATCTCAAGACACGACAGGTCCCATGACCCGGGATGAACTGAAGGAACTCGCCTGTCTTGGCTTTAATGCAGGACTGGTCATGCAATCATTCTGCCATACCGCTGCCTATCCAAAACCGATTGATATCGACACACAACATACATTACCCGATTTTATCCAGACCCGAGGTGGTGTAGCGCTTCGACCTGGTGATGGCATTATCCATTCGTGGTTAAATCGAATGCTGCTACCCGATACCGTTGGTACAGGTGGTGATTCTCATACAAGATTCCCAATGGGTATCAGCTTTCCGGCAGGTTCAGGGCTGGTTGCTTTCGCAGCCGCACTCGGTGTTATGCCCCTTGATATGCCGGAATCCGTACTAGTCAGATTTAAAGGCGAGATGCAACCTGGAATAACATTGCGCGATCTGGTCAATGCAATCCCTTACGCAGCCATCCAGCGAGGATTGCTCACGGTTGAGAAAGCTGGCAAGAAAAATGTCTTCAGCGGTCGAATTCTCGAAATTGAAGGATTGCCCGACCTGAAGGTTGAACAGGCTTTTGAAATAAGTGATGCCTCTGCTGAACGCTCGGCTGGTGGTTGCACCATCAGGCTCGGGAAAGAACCCATAATTGAATATATCGGTTCCAATATCGTACTGCTGAAATGGATGATTTCAGAAGGCTATGGCGACCCCAGAACACTGAGTCGTCGAGTTGAAGCAATGGAGGAATGGCTGGCTGACCCGGTACTCCTCGAACCTGATGACAACGCTGAATACGCTGAGATTATCGAAATAGACCTGAACGAAATCAAGGAGCCACTACTTGCATGCCCTAATGATCCGGATGATGTCAGAACACTCTCAGATGTTGCCGGTACCAAAATTGATGAGGTTTTCATTGGTTCATGCATGACCAATATAGGTCATTTCCGCGCAGCAGCAAGTATGCTGGAACAAGCCGAGTCCATCCCTACCCGTCTATGGATTACTCCGCCTACCAAGATGGACGAATTTCAATTAAGAGAGGAAGGCGTTTACAACATATTTGCCAGTGCTGGTGCCAGAACCGAAATGCCAGGTTGCTCACTCTGCATGGGTAATCAGGCACGGGTAGCCGCGGATACAACCTGTGTCTCTACCTCAACCAGGAACTTTCCAAATCGCCTGGGTGATGGTGCAGACGTCTATCTGGCATCTGCAGAGTTGGCATCGGTAGCCAGCATTCTGGGCAGGTTACCCACCACAGAAGAGTATCTGGGTTACGCCGGAGCGCTGGACACCATGCATGAAGATATTTATCGCTATCTTAACTTTGACCAGATTGAATCATTCCTGGCAAGTGCAAACAGTGTGACGATACCGGTGGTCAATATTGTCGAGACATCATAGGCAAAGTTTAGCTAACAACGATTGGTCAATTAACCAGCTTCATAGATTAAAGGGCTGACGAACCGGTTAGCGGTTATTCGCTACCTGTTCGCCAGCAGCGTCCTGAACCTGAATAATCTAATCGCCTTTTTCAGAACCATATAATCCTGTGGTTCAGTTTCTATATAGTTCATCTGTACATAAGTCGAAGTGATGGCATCGACTTCTTGCGAGTATTCCGGAATTTCTCTTCGTATTCGCCGGGCATAATCGAGCGGACCCTCGCCAAACCTGCGACCATAACCGCGCTTCTCCATTATCTGACAGAACCTCAGATACTCTTCATCGACAGGTCTCAGCACCGCCTTGCTGCGTTTCATCAGAATAAACAACCCGACAACTGCAAGCAGGCTGAAAAATACCGTTATCATGATCATACCAATTCGCTGACGGCTCACGTCGCCGAGATATTTGCGGAGCAGACTCATCTGGGTTTCAGGGGTATAACCGACAACCCAGGTATCCCAGTAGTGTCCGATCGCATCTATTTGCAAACGAAGTTCCGTCAGCCACAACAGTTGCCGATAACGGAAAATTGACAGTGGTGAATTTGCAAGGAAGGTATTTTCTTCTTCAACGGCCGCTTCGAGGCCAAGCTCAATCCGATCCGGTGCAACAGCAGAGGTCGGGTCGAATCGCACCCACCCGCTGCCCTCAAGCCATACTTCCGTCCAGGCATGTGCATCGAACTGCCTGACAGAAACGTAGTTACCCCTGGGGTTGTATTCACCTCCCTGGTAGCCGACGACAATCCTTGCCGGAATACCAACTGCTCTTAACATAAATACAAAAGACCCTGCATAGTGTTCACAAAATCCGCGCCGCGAATCATGAATAAACTCATCAATTCCATTCTCACCCAGCAGGGGCGGTCTTAACGTATAGACGAATTCTTCGAGGTTATACATTCGAAGAACGTTGTTAATGTACTCGCCAACTGAGCCGGACTGCGCATACATGCTTTCAGCCAGAGTCCTGGTACGCGGATTACTTGTGTCAGGTAGTCTTGTATACCTGTAACGCCAAAAATCATCGAGTTCACGTTCAAGAGTGTAATCAAGATGCGAGTTCACCTCATATCGCAGTCGCTGCCTGACCTTCAGCCTTGATGCAATGCGGTAATCGTGCAGAATCACAAGGTCCCGGTCTTCCGGCAGTTCAGGCATGGCAAGACTGAACAGCCAGTTCTGCTGGGTCGGCTCCAGAATGATATCGTACCGAAGGCTGTTGCCGCCGTATTCAATACTATCAACCCACCCCGGCAGTTTCTGTCTATGACGCCAGACAGTCCTGCGCAAAAGAGGGTCCTGGGTCCAGGTCTTGCCATCAAATTCAGACAGAACCAATCCCCGCCAATAGAGGCGACTTAACGCAGGTGGCGGCAATTCGAATGTGGCTTTGAATGCCAGGCTGTCAGACTGAGTTAACAAGGCAATATCGCCTGGTGACATGTTGTCTGTTACACCTGTTCTTCCCACGTCAGAGGGTATAGGTACGGTCCACAATGGCGATATTCTTGGGAACAATACAAAGAGCACAATCATCAGGGGAATTGACTGCCCCAGGAGAATTGTTGCAGTACGGAATGTCTGAAGCGGTCTCAGGTGAGATTTTGTCTGGTGCAGGCCAATCAGCGCCGCTGTAATCATCGTGACTGCAACAAACATGTAAATCGTATAGGGGATCGTCTGAAAGAAGAGGAATTCAGTTATCGCGACAAAGTAGGCGAGAAGGATGACGATATAGGCGTCTCGCTTGTGATGCATTTCCAGCAACTTTAGTACAAATGCAACAATCAGGAGCGCGATTGCCGGTTCGAGTCCGTATATTTTCTGATAGCCAAGCGGGATTCCAATCAGGCCACCCAGCACGAAACTGACTTTTACCCAACGACCGGGATAAGACCATCTGCCCTGATATACCATGACGCGCCAGAATCCACAGCCACAACAGACCATTGTGACCCAGATCGGCAAACGAGTAATATGAGGCGCAATGACTGCTGCCTGGGCTGCCAGCATCCAGGCAAGACTGTTTCTCGGAATCTGGTAGCCGATCATCATTTCAGTCTGCTGGTATATCTAATTCAAACATTGCCAGTTCCTTCAGCACTTTCTCCCTGTGATCTGGATCATTTGCCGGTTCAATCTCGACACCGGGTAATCTCAATCCGTATTCATCGGTCGTCTGGGACAAACGCAGGACCCAGTCACACAATCTGCTTAATCTGCTCTCACGGTCCATACCGCTGAAGAATTCCCAGTCCAGCCAGATGCGCCGATCAACAAAGGCGGTAAATTCCTTTACCAGGAGATCATTTGTTCTGGCATATGATTTCCAGGCGATATGACCAAGGGAATCACCATCCTGATATACCCGCAGGCCATGAAAATCGTCAACGCCCTGTCTTTGCAACATTTCACCTTCACCAGCCGCATTTAATGACAGTGGCAATGGCCCTGCTACTATGGGCCTCGGGTAGACAAGTGATGACATATTCAGGTCAACCCAGGACCAGGCTCTGAAAAGGCCCACCGGATAGTAGGTCTGAATCAGCAATCTGCCAGGATTCAGTATGCCTCGTTGTTTTGTCTCAACGAACAATTTAACTCGTTGTTCAACATCTTCGAGTAAGTCTGCCCCCTGAAGCAGTTCAGGATTCCAGCCCAGGACCAGCGCTTCGTAGGTACGCTTCCCCTGTCGGGACAATATGACGTTAAATTCTGCATCTTCACCAGCAAAAGATGATTTGGTATGCCCTGCCTGAATCGTTAGACCGGACAGATTGCGATAGGTATGCAGAATACTCACCATGAACATGCTGATTAAAAGAAATGCAAGCGCAAAAATCAGGCTGTTCTGGTAGTTGATACCAGCCAACATCATAAAGACGACGAGTAAAGCGAAATAAAGACCCTGCGTGGTTGGCAGAATAAATATGTTTTTTTGGTTAAGCGTAACGGAATTAGAAGGCGGCGCTCGACGATCGAGCCAGTCTTTGAATCTTCTGGAACGCCAGAGTCGACCCGTCGGTGCAACCTCATTTGAGTTTGTCATATCACTCATCAGCCTATTCCTGCCATCGCCACCCGACTCAAAACGATGCCGGAGGTTTTGGCTAACCGATTACATCAACTTTCGTTAATAGTCTCTGTGCCAGAGCACTGCCGCCATGACCTGTAAAATCTGCAGCTTCCCTTAGCCTGTGTTCAACAATACCCGGTAAGACAGCCTGAACATCTTCAGGAACAACATGCCTGCGGTCATCAATCAAAGCCCAGCTCTTGGCACAACCCAGTAGCGCCAATGCCCCTCTCGGGGACAGACCATAGGCAAATTCAGGTGATTGTCGGGTATAGTGCACAAGGCGTTGAACGTAATCTATCAGGGCTTCTGAAACCTTAACATCAGCGCTCAGTCCCTGAAGAAAAGTCAGTTGCTCGCCATCCATAGTGGGCTGAAGCCGTTTCATGACTTCACGCCGGTCTTCACCTTTCATCAGCGTTCTTTCTGCAGCCGGATCAGGATAACCCAGTTCAATTCGCATCAGAAATCTGTCCAGTTGCGATTCAGGTAATGGAAATGTCCCGGCCTGTGTATTCGGGTTCTGTGTACCGATAACAAAAAATGGCGTCGGCAACATTCGAGTCTCTCCCTCGACTGTAACCTGCCTCTCTTCCATGGCTTCAAGGAGTGCACTCTGGCTCTTCGGGGTTGCACGATTGATTTCATCTGCAAGGATGAGTTGATTAAAAATGGGACCGGGGTGAAACGTAAATCCACCGCTGTTTTTATCAAATACAGAGATACCGAGAATATCGGCAGGTAGCAGATCGCTGGTAAACTGAATCCGGTTGAAACTAAGCCCAAGTGCTCTGGCGAGCGTCTGCGACAGGGTTGTTTTACCCATACCGGGCAAATCTTCGATTAGAAGGTGACCACCGCTTATCAGACAAGTCAGTGCCAGTTTGATCTGGTGCTCTTTACCGAGAACTATCGTCCCGACCTGATCGATTGTATTTTTTATAACTTCTTGCATTTAGGGTCACCAACGACAGCCTGACCAATTTCCCCCAGCGGCAACGATCTACAATGCGCTCTACGCCTGGTTGTGGAGTTCAATTACTTCCTGGTCGACATCCGAATCTTTGATTTTTGCACCATCGTTTCTCTTGGATTCAAGCCGGGTTAGATAACTCTCATCTATCCCACCCGTTATATAGACACCGTCGAAAATACTGCAGTCAAATTGCTGGATACGATTGTTAATGCCAAGTGCACAATCAACCAGGTCATCAAGATCCTGGTATACCAGCCAGTCAACCCCCAGATAGTCAGCAATTTCTTCTTCCGTATGACCGAAGGCAACAAATTCATGTGCGGCTGGCATATCTATACCATAGACGTTGGGGTAGCGAACAGCAGGCGCCGCAGATGCCATATAGACTTTTCTCGCACCAGCATCCCGGGCCATCTGAACTATTTGCTTTGATGTTGTTCCACGAACGATTGAATCATCCACCAGCAGCACATTCTTACCCCGGAATTCCAGTTCAACGGTACTCAGTTTTCGACGCACTGATTGCACACGCTGCTGTTGCCCCGGCATGATGAAGGTTCGGCCGATATAGCGGTTCTTCACGAGTCCTTCGCGATATTTCACATTGAGTCTATGAGCCAACGGCAAAGCTGCCGTGCACGATGTATCTGGAATGGGAATAACAACGTCGATATCATGATCCGGGTAGAGGCGCAGAATCTTGTCAGCCAGCTTGTCTCCCATTTTCAGACGTGTCTTGTACACAGAGATACCGTCAATTACAGAGTCCGGTCTTGCTAGATAGACCTGCTCAAATATGCAGGGATGAAATTCCGAGTGGCTGGTACAGTGCCGTGTATGTATTTTTCCGTTCGATTGAATATAGACCGCCTCGCCGGGTTCGATGTCCCTCATAAACTCAAAACCCAATACACTGAGAGCGACACTTTCTGATGCAATCATATATTCGGTACCCGTGTCGGTCTCTCTTTTTCCAAAACAAACCGGTCGAATACCGTTCGGGTCTCTAAACCCGACAATGCCATAACCAACGATCATGGCGACAACGGCATATGCGCCCAATGCACGTGCGTGAACACGCTCCACTGCATCAAAAACTTCCTCTGGTTCCAGTCTTATCCCGGCGACACTTTGCAATTCATGTGCAAAGACATTCAGCAGGACTTCTGAATCCGAAGAAGTATTAATGTGCCGCCGGTCGCTGCGGAACAGATCCTCATTCAACTCGTCTTTGTTGGTAAGGTTACCGTTATGTGCCAGACAGATTCCAAATGGCGAATTGACGTACATGGGTTGAGCTTCTGCAGAACTGGAACTACCGGCTGTGGGATACCTGACATGGGCGATACCCATATTCCCTCTCAGAAGATCCATATGGCCTTGTCTGAAGACATCACGAACCAGCCCATTGTGCTTTCTGAGGTTCAGTTTGTCTCCTTCACAGGTGGCAATTCCTGCGGCATCCTGTCCCCTGTGCTGAAGTATTGTCAAAGCATCATACAGATCCTGACTGACCTGACTTCGACCCACTATACCGACTATGCCACACATAAAGTTTCACCTGTTTGCATCAAATAATAGAACATTAGACTGATTGTGCCTGCTGCAGCATTTCATTGGCATTTTCCCAGTCGATCATTTGCAGCCAGTCACCGATTTCTACAAATCGAGGAATCAGCAGAGACTGCTGCCACCAGATATCTTCCGTCATGCCAATCCTCGCAAGCACTGCAACAATCACGACCACAATCAGAGCGCCCCGCGCAAAACCGAACAACATACCGAGCATTTTATCCATCCCGGAGAGTCCGGCCCAGCTAACAACCTTTACCACAAGACTATTAATCAATCCGCCAACAATTAAGGTAGCGAAAAAAAGTCCCAGGTAGGCCGCAACATATCTGATTGCGGCGACTTCAATGAGATCAGTCAGCAGCGTTGACAACTGTGGCCCGAATACCTTCGAAATGATCATCGCTGCAACCAGCGTCACCAGAGACAGCGCTTCCCTTACAAACCCACGAACGATGCTTATCAGAGTCGAGAAGACAAGCACAGCCATAATAATCCAGTCAACCAGGGCTATAGACGACACTCGATTCCCATATTTTCAATACCTGACCCTATCCACTTAGTTGATTTACATCATCTTCAATCTGATATCGAATAATCTGACCTTTTATCTTGAACCGGGTCTCAATATTTCTGGCATGATTCATGAGTTTACTCTTACTCAGCATCGGACCAACAAAAACCCGATAGACCTGACCCTCGGCAGTTTCGCCAGCCAATACATAGGTCTTGAATTGTGCTTCTCTAAGATCCTTTCTCAGTTTCACGGCATTGTCTCGCTGTCTGAAACTCCCGATCTGCAGTGTCCAACTAATAGGTAATTTGTTCTGGTCGAGTTGATATTCATTATCACCCACCTCATCTGTCAGCGGCTCCGGGTCCGGCAGATCAACTGGCAACCTCTCTGTACTTTCCTGTTCCATTTCAACCATGGTCTGTTTTACCTGGTTAACAGTCAGGTTTTTGAGTGCTATTTTCGGCGCTTCCGGCATGTCCAGGGTGACCCGTGCCCTGTCCTCTGCAGAACCATCTAGAAGCATGGGTAATATGATGATGGCCAATGCAGTGAGAACCACTGCACCTACGACCCTTTGTTTGAGTTTGGCTTCCACTTAATCCCTATCTACACGGGCAGATCAAGGTGGCGTAAAACCGCCGCAACCACCGGGAAGGATCCGAATACAAGAATAACATCGTCTGATTTAGAGTCCGCTTTCGCCGCTTTGTATGCGCTCGAGATTTTATCATAAGTCCGACCGGTTAACCCACAACTGTCTGATAAAGTAGTCACTAACTCATCCGACTTCGCACCTCGCTCGGTAGGCGTATCACAAAGATACCATTCACTGATCACAGGACTTAGTATCTCAAAAACCTTGCCGATATCCTTGTCGGCGTACATACCGACGACCGCTCTGTTGGAAGTCAGGCGATCTTCCTTTAACTTTTTCAGGAGATACTCTGCCGCGTTGGGATTATGTGCGACATCGAGAATAGTCTTCTGGTTGATGCCATCGTCAATTATCTGGTAGCGCCCTGGCAGTCGAGCTTTGCTGACGGCCTGATCAACCATCTGTTGATCAAGATCGAATCCTGCGACCAACATACTGCAGACCGCTGCAACAGCGCTTGATTCCGGTAACAAACAGTTTCGGAGCAAGAATTCTTTATTATCAATATTCAATACCCCGGCGTCATAGAAAAAATCACGTCCTAAACAATTGCAGATTGCCTGTTTGGATTTTACTTCCTCAAAGAGAGAATCCGGTGGATCAGGGTCGACGAAAATACAGGGTCGATCAGTACGCAATATCCCGGCTTTCTCGCGTGCAATAGCTTCCCTGGTATCACCGAGCCAGTTCTGATGATCGACGTCAATTCTTGTGATGATGCTGATGTCTGCATCAACGATATTCATCGCATCAAGCCGCCCTCCGAGACCAATCTCAACGATGGCAACATCGAGTTGCTTCTGTGTAAAAATATGAAGTGCGGCAAGTGCACCGTATTCAAAATAAGTGAGTGTGATATCACCTCGGGTCTCGTCAATTATCTCAAATGCGGAGACAATCTCTGCATCATCAACCCTATCGCCATCCACGACGATCTGTTCGTTGTAGTTTTGCAGGTAAGGAGAAGTTGTCTTCCCATAGGTCAAACCCAGTTCATTGCACAGACCAGCCAGATATTCGCATGTTGAACCTTTACCGTTCGTGCCTGCCACCAGAAAAACGGTCTTGGCCGGTTTTAGCACCTTCAGGCGTCTGCCGACTTCGCCGACACGTTCGAGCCCGAGATCCCATGCGAGGGGATGAACTTTTTGTATTTTCGCCAACCATTCGGCAAGGTTCATATGCCGCTAACCGATACTGTCCATCGCATAGCGCATCTGTTTAACTAATTCTCCGACCTGCTGGGGAATTCGATCCGGCTCATCTTTAAATTCCTCGAAGATACTGACAATGGCAGTTCCGACTACAGAACCATCTGCAAATAATGCAACCCTTGCCGCAGTCGGACCGTCTTTAATTCCAAAACCAACAACCATTGGGATAGACGAATACTGCCTTAACTGGTTCACCCGTTGTTCAACCTCATCCATATTGATTGCTGTTGCACCAGTTGTGCCTTTCAGTGACACGTAATAGACAAAACCCCGGCTCTTGCTGAGTAGAAACTGTGCCCTTTCGTCAGTTGTCGTGGGTGCCAGCAAACAAATAAAATCCAGGTCATGAGCGAGAAGTGACTGATCCAGCAGCTCTCCCTCTTCAGGTGGCACGTTCACCAACAAGGTTGCATCAACACCTGCTGCACCTGCCGCACCGGCGAATGTTTCGTAACCCATCGCTTCGATTGGATTGACATACCCCATCAATAATACCGGTGTTTGCTGATCCGATTGTCGAAACCGGGCTACCATGGCAATGGTGTCTTTAAGAGATGTGTTGTTCGCAAGCGCCCGCTCGTGTGCCAGTTGAATTACAGGCCCTTCCGCTTCCGGGTCAGAAAACGGTACTCCAAGCTCAATGATATCTGCACCTTTGACAACCATCTCGTGCATGACATCAACCGTTATCTCCATGACCGGGTCACCGGCCACAATATAGGGAATCAACGCTTTCCTATTTTCTTTTGCCAGGCGTTCAAAACAGGCAGAAATTCGACTCACTGATTAGACTCCATCATATTCTATGATATTGAAATACCATCAATCTTTGCGAGGGTAGGAATATCTTTGTCTCCCCTGCCTGAAAGGTTGATGATCACAATCTCATCGCTGCTCATCCGACTTGCCAGTTCTGCGCCATAGGCAACAGCATGTGCGGATTCCAGTGCTGGCAGGATACCCTCCAGTAAATTTAACTGCCGAAATGCATTCAGGGCCTGCTGATCATCCACGGATACATATTCCGCCCTGTTGATGTCCTTCAGCCAGGCATGCTCAGGACCAACACCAGGATAGTCGAGCCCAGCCGAGATTGAATGAGTATCGAGTATCTGACCGTTCTCATCCTGCATCAGATATGTCCTGTTACCGTGCAGAACACCCACCTGCCCCTTGCTCAATGGTGCAGCATGAGCTCCCGTATCGATTCCCCTACCGGCCGGTTCAACGCCGATCAACCTGACGTCCTGATCCTCAAGAAACGGATGAAAGATGCCCATGGCATTGGAACCGCCGCCGACGCACGCAACAATCGCATCCGGCAACTGCCCATAAGCTGTCTGACACTGCTTTCTAGCTTCTTTTCCTATTACCGATTGAAAGTCCCTGACCAGCATGGGATAAGGATGTGGCCCGGCGACTGTACCGATGATGTAGTAGGTATCGTCTACATTCGTAACCCAGTCTCTCATTGCTTCGCTCAGTGCATCCTTGAGAGTACGAGAACCACTGGTTACGGGAACAACTTCTGCACCCAACAACTTCATCCGATAAACGTTCAGACTCTGTCGTTCAATATCTTCACTGCCCATATAGACACAACACTTCAAGCCAAACCTGGCAGCGACCGTCGCTGCAGCAACTCCATGCTGACCCGCACCTGTTTCGGCGATCACACGGGGTTTACCCATATATTTGGCAAGCAACGCCTGACCAATGCAATTGTTAACCTTGTGGGCACCGGTATGATTAAGATCTTCTCGCTTCAGGAGTATTTTTGCGCCCCCCATTTTATTTGTTAGGCGTTCGGCAAAATAAAGAGGTGACGGGCGACCAACATAGTTCAGGAGATCATCCTCAAACTCTTCGATAAAATCAGGATCAACTTTTAACCGGTTATATTCCGTTGTTAGCTGATCGAGTGCAGCCACAAGAATCTCGGAGACGTACCGACCACCATATACACCAAATCGGCCATCATCACCGGGCATTGATGACAATTCAGCATTGTCTCCTTTTTTTGTTATGGACATATCTCTAACCACTCTCATCTGCGGCGGCTACCGCAGCCATGAAATTACGGATCTTTTTAGAATCCTTTATACCCTTCGATGACTCGACGCCACTGCTGACATCTACGGCAAATGGTTTTACCAACGCGATTGCCTGTATGACGTTGCCTGGATTTAATCCCCCGGCCAGTATAACCGGACAATTTAGATCAGGAATTTCATGCCAGTTTATTGTCTTTCCGGTCCCCCCGAATTCCTCCTGGACATAGGCATCAAGCAGTATTGCCGAGCTACCCGGGTACCTTTTGACTTCATGCGTCAGATCAAGACCCGGTTTTACCCTGATCACCTTCATATAGGACTTCTCAAACTGACGGCAATATTCGTCACTTTCATCACCGTGAAATTGCAGAAGGTCAAAATCTACCAGGGTATCAATCTCCTCAACACGGGTCTTTTCTTCGTTAACAAACAAACCCACTTTAGTCACAAAGGGCGGAACCCGTTTGACCAGTTCTCTCGCAGCCGCTGGCTCTACATATCTTGCACTGCCCTTGAACATGTTAAAACCCAGAGCATCCGCACCTGCCTTGACAGCAAGGTCAACATCGCCGCTGTTGGTTATCCCACAGATTTTGACCCTCGTATGCATTAATCGCCCCTTACGGAAGGGGCGAGAGTGTACCAGAATCAATTCCCGCAAGCTTTAAGGTTTGACTCGAATTTGCCCTGGAATGCACGGATAACTTCCCAAATTACCATTTCGTTGCAGGGGATCTTTTAATTGACCTTCAGGGGCGAGAGGATGTGCGGTAAAAACGGTCCTCTGGGAATTTCCGGGTAATCCGGATAGTCGACATCCACCAGATATAAACCGCCTGCTGGCGCTGTGACACCTGCCTGGGTGCGATCTTTAAGCGCCAGTAACTCTCTCGTCCAGGTAACAGGCTTCTCACCAGCACCGATGTCGAGTAGCACACCTGCAATATTTCTCACCATGTGATGTAAAAATGCATTAGCCTGTACATCAAGAATAATCACATCCGCCCTTTGAGTGACATTCAGGTGGTGGATATTCCGCATGGGGGTTTTCGATTGGCAATTCGCAGCTCTAAAAGAACTGAAATCATTCTCTCCCAACAAATAATGAGCAGCTTCATGCATCCGCACCGGGTCAATTGACCTCGGATCCCTTGTGTACATCTCGGAAAACAGTGCCGAACGAATCTTATTGCAATAGACAAGGTAGAAATAGCGCCTTGCCACCGCTGAATGCCGGGCGTGGAATTCAGGCGATACACTGCGACTCCAGGTTACTGAAACTGAATCTGGTAAATGGGCATTGGTTCCAAACACCCAGGCTTTCAATGGTCTGTTTGCGTTCGTCTTGAACTGTACAACCTGATTGGTCGCATGAACACCGGAGTCTGTTCTTCCGGCACAATCAACCCGAACCGATTCGTCAGCGACTTTGCTCAGTGCTTTTTCAAGGGCTAACTGGACCGTCAGAATAGAATCGTTCTGATATTGCCACCCGTGGAAGTCGGACCCTTTATAGCTAACACCCAGCGCGATGGTTTCGGCTGAATCTCGAGTAATTGTCGACAATTTTACCTGGTGGTCCCTTTTATGGGTAACTACTCAATCTTCTCGAGCAGTTCATTGGCTTCCTTGATTTCGGCCTCAGAACCTTCTTTCAGAACCTCTTCGAGTACGCTTCTGGCACCGTCACCATCGCCCATATCTATATAAGCGCGGGCAAGATCAAGTTTGTTCTCGCCGTCGTCGTCCGAATCAAATGACAATTCATCGTCATCATCCAGGTCCAGCGAAAACTCATCATCATCATCCAGATCCAGTGAAATCTCGTCGTCATCATCCAGGTCCAGCGAGATTTCATCGTCGTCATCAAGATCCAGGGAGATTTCATCATCTTCACCCAGGTCCAGGGAGATTTCATCGTCATCATCCAGGTCCAGGGAGATCTCATCGTCGTCGTCAAGATCCAGGGAGATCTCATCATCTTCTTCAAGATCCAAAGAGATCTCATCGTCGTCATCAAGATCCAGTGAGATCTCATCGTCGTCATCGAGATCCAAAGAGATCTCATCGCCTTCATCCAGATCAAGGCTGATTTCATCATCCTCATCCAGATCCAGCTCTATCTCAGTGTCATCTCCGGTATCCAGATCAATCTCATCATCCGCATCAAGATCAAGTGAAATCTCATCTTCATCATCTTCGACCGAATCCTCTTCATCCAGATCAAGATCCGATTCATCATCCCCTAAATCCAGCTCTGCATCCGCCTCTTCTACCGGCGTCTCGTCCAACTGAACTGTTGCATCATCATCATCGTCAAGATCAAGATCGAGGTCCAGATCACCATCCTCATCGTCCAGATCCAGATCGAGATCGAGGTCCAGATCAAGCTCGTCATCTTCAGTCTCGGCATCCAGATCATCAAGGTCGAAGGACAGGTCATCATCGTCATCATCAGGTTCTGCAATTGCCTCGATTGGTTCTGTGCTGATGACTGTTGCATCCATCGCAGCCGCAGCATCTTCAGCAGCGCCGGGTATCTTCTCCTGAAGTTCCAATGCTGTCTGCGTTGCATCTTCATCGCCCAATAATTTCAACTGCTCAAGTTGCAGGTTAAATGCCGTGCTGTCTTCGGTCTGAACGTAAACTTCCAGAAGTTTGAGTTGAATATCTGCCCTATCCGGTTCGGCTTCAATGGCATTCTGAAGGAATGTAATTGCCTGAGGAAATCTTCCATAGGCGATGTAAATTTCTACTTCACTGATTACATCGCTGGTCTCCGGACTGATATCTTCGTCTTCTTCATCTTCTTCGTCAGTCTGCTCTTCTGTCTCTTCACCCTCGTCCTGTACCTGCTCGGTTTCCTCTGTGTCATCTTCCTCGAATTCTTCCTCTTCTGCGCCTGCCTGCTGTCGACGTCTCAAGAAAATTAGACCACCAACACCTGCGCCGACAACCAGGAGCCCCAACCCGCCCAGCACGAGCGGATTACTCAGCAGTGACGCAGACTGTGAGACCGGTGGCGGTGCGACAGCAGCCTGGGAATCTCCAGCGGCCTGCATTCTCTGGACTTCAGCCCTTAAAGCCGCGAGTTGATCATCCTTCAGCTTCAAAATTTCATTCAACGTATCCAGTTGATCCTGCAGATCTTCGAAACGTACGTTCAAATCGGTATTTGCCCGGCGTGCCCGGTCAAGGTCTTCCTCAGCGACAGCTAGTTCATTTTCCAGTTCCTGAACTCTGGCATTCGATCCGCTTCCAGCCCTGTCTCCCGCAGATTGATCTGAAGCCAGCAGCTTCAATTCACCATCTTCATCATCTGCCGTCCCCTCTGACGAACTCGTTCTCCGTCTGGAAGCATCGAGCTGAGCGACTTCGCCAGTCTTGTAGGCATCAAATGCCTCATTTTGAAATCCGACCTCTTTAACAGCAGAAGCAAAGGTGCCAGCGCGCATATCCCTTGCGTCTGGAATACGCAGCACATGGCCTGCTTTCAGAAGATTAATATTGTTGTTGATGAATGCTTCCGGATTAGCGTCTTTAAGGGCCAGCATGGTCTGTTGAACTGATATAGAGTTATCGGGCCTTACTTTTAGTGCAATTGCCCACAGCGTATCGCCTGGTCCTGTAATCCCATATTCACCGTCATTAATCCTCCCTTCGTTGGATACCTGAGGTGCAATTGTTGTGGAAATCGGCTCTGCTTGTGTTCTTGATTGTGTTGCTGGTTGCTGCGGCGACGGGGCACGGGGTGTTTGTGATTGCAGGTTTCTCTGTTGGGTTTGTGTGACCTGGACTGGCTCTATGCCATCTTGCCCAAATACCGGCGGGTCGAGTAAAACGGTATATTCTCGCAGGATTCGACCACTAGGCCACAAAACCTCTACGATGAAGTTCAGGAAAGGCTCAATTATCGGTTTACTACTCGAGACCTGTATAACAAGTTGGTCATCTGATCGCTGAATCACCTTGAACCTGAGGTCTATTAAGGCGTAATTGCGTTCAACGCCTACCCTGTCGAAGTCATCCTGCGACCCCAGATTGGGTAAAATCTCGTCAATTTCCAGATCGCGAACATTGCTCAGTTCAATTTCAGCCTGAAACTGCTGGTTCAGCGCTGACTTAAGTTCTAGCTCACCTAGCCCAAGGCCGTAAGATACTGGTGCACTTAAGGTAAGTACGGTTGCGATCAGCAACGTGAGCCTTCGTATCATTTTTATGCCTCTTCACTTCAAAGGTAACCAGAGCATTCACAAAAAGCGCCCGCATATTCAACTTTGGCTTGGCGGGCAAACCTAGAAATGGTCTCCAATTGTTGCGTTAAGTATCGCTTATTACAGACGTTTTATCAAAACTTCGGCAATTTGTATACTGTTTAACGCGGCACCTTTGCGAACATTATCCGATACGATCCACAGGTTCAGACCGTTGGATAGTGAAATGTCCTTTCTGATACGTCCTACAAATACCGGATCTTCACCGGCAGCCTCTGGAACAGGTGTGGGATATCCAGCATCCTGCTGGTCATCCATCACTGTGACTCCTGGCGCTTTTTGCAGCAATTTTGTGGCTTCGTCTACTGTGATCGGCTCATTAGTTTCAATATGCACTGCCTCAGAATGGCCGTAGAACACCGGGATTCTCACGCAGGTCGGATTGACAAGGATATTCTCATCCTCAAAGATTTTCTGTGTTTCCCAGACCATCTTCATTTCTTCGTTGGTATAGCCGTTCTCCTCAAATGAGCCGATATGAGGGATGGCATTGAAACCAATCTGTTTGCTGAATACTGAAGATTCGAAGGACTGACCGTTCAACAGTCGGGCAGTTTGTGAAGCCAACTCCTCGACAGCCTTCTTTCCAGCCCCAGACACGGCCTGGTAGGTTGCCACATTGATTCGGGAAATCCCGACAGCATCGTAGATGGGTTTTAGCGCCACCAGCATCTGGATGGTTGAACAATTCGGATTGGCAATAATGTTATGTTTCTTATATTCATCGATCCGATCTCCGTTAACCTCCGGCACTATGAGCGGGATGTCGGGATCTCGTCTGAAATGTGAGGTATTGTCTATCACAACACAACCCTGTGATGCGGCGATAGGGGCGTATTTTTCAGAAATAGATCCACCTGCAGAGAAAAGAGCGATCTGGGTATTCGAGAAGTCAAATTTGTCCAGATCCTCTACCACAAGGTTGCTGCCCCGATACTGGAAGGTCTTTCCAGCCGAGCGCTCACTTGCCAGCAGGGATAGTTTATCTACGGGAAAATCCCTTTCAGCCAGAATTTCCATCATGACCTCACCAACGGCGCCAGTCGCACCGGCTATGGCAACATTTACTTTTTCCACTTTCGCTTCTCCGTATCTAATACAATCATTCGAACACATTGCTCTCACAAGAAATAATGCTATGATGATTCTTCACATAACTCAAATTCATATTATTCATTAATTCGATAATTACCTGGAATGATAGATTTAGACGGTATCAAAGCCTTCTCAATCGTTGCCGCAACTCGTTCTTTTTCGGTGGCTGCACATCAACTGCATCTGACCCAACCCGCGGTGAGCAAAAGAATTGCGCTGCTGGAAAGCCAGATGGGCGTACGCCTGTTTGATCGTATTGGGCGTACTGTCACGCTGACTGAAGCAGGCAACGCACTGGAACCAAGAGCCAAGGAAATACTGAATAGTATCGAAGATACACAACGCGTCATCAGCAATTTATCCGGTAGTGTCGGCGGACAATTGTCTCTTGCGACCAGTCATCACATCGGGCTCTGGCATCTACCGAGGGTATTGCGATCATACTCCCAGCGATATCCGGGGGTCGCTCTTGATCTGCACTTCATGGATTCGGAAGTTGCTCACGAGCAAATCGTCCAGGGTAATCTCGAACTCGGTATCATCACGCTGGCACCAACGCCACATGATCGACTGGCATCCATTCCCATCTGGCGTGATGAACTGGTTTTTGTCTGTTCTGCCGATCATCCACTCAATGACCAGGGTAAGCTGTTCATTGAACAACTCGCAGAATACCCGGCGATTCTGCCCGATATGAGTACCTTCACAGGCAGGATCGTCAAACAACTGTTCACAGATCGTGGGCTGTCCCTTAACGTAAGCATGTCAACCAATTACCTTGAAACGATCAAAATGCTAATTTCTGTGGGACTTGGCTGGAGCGTGCTGCCAAAGTCCATGCTCGATGAGAGCCTGCTCGTTGTCAATGTGCCAGGCGTCACTATCGAACGACAACTGGGGGTCATACATCACGTACAACGCACCTTGTCGAATGCAGGCAGGGCATTTCTCGAGTTACTTCAGACCAATTAATCTTGATCTGACTGGAATGGCACTTAACTTAAGAGACCAGGTTGATTTCTTCTCAATCCGCGTCATTCAGGACAGATGGAAACTTGCCAGATAGGCGCTGGATCCAAGATGCTGGTGCTAAATGGTCGGTCCGTTATCCGATACATTCATATTCTGACCACGATGCCTTAACAGATGATCCATTAGGGTAATTGCGAGCATAGCTTCGGCGATCGGCGTTGCCCTTATGCCCACGCATGGATCATGTCTGCCTTTTGTCACAACTTCCGTGGGCTGCCCGTTCACGTCAACTGTCTGGCCGGGCTGAGTAATACTGGAGGTTGGTTTAAGGGCAATATGCGCCTCTATATCCTGGCCGGTGGAGATGCCTCCCAGTATTCCTCCTGCATTGTTTGAAGTGAATCCGTTGGGTGTCATCTCATCGCGGTGAGCACTGCCTCTATGCTCCACCGAATCAAAACCTGCGCCGATCTCAACACCCTTGACCGCGTTAATACTCATAAGCCCATGGGCAATATCGGCATCCAGACGATCAAAAACGGGCTCACCAAGCCCTGCTGGCAGACCGCTGGCTACGATCGTTATTTTCGCCCCAATGGAGTCTCCTTCGCTACGCAGCGTATCGATAAGGGCTTCCATCTCCGCCACCTTATGCTTATCCGGACAGAAAAACGGGTTGTTGCCAATCTCATCCCAATCGATGGTCTGAGGGATGATATGACCGATCTGCGACAGGTATCCTCTTACCAGCACGCCGTATTCCTGTGAGAGATACTTCTTGGCGATGGCTCCTGCAGCAACCCGCATGGCAGTTTCACGCGCGGAGGCACGTCCCCCGCCCCTGTAGTCCCTGATACCGTACTTTTTGAGATAGGTATAATCTGCGTGAGCGGGTCGAAACAGATCCTTGATATCAGAATAATCTTTAGATTTCTGGTCTTCATTTTCGATCAGCAGACCGATAGCTGTCCCGGTGGTTTTCCCTTCAAATACACCGGATAGAATTTTGACCCGATCACCCTCCTTTCTCTGGGTGGCATACTTTGATGTACCCGGTTTACGTCTGTCCAGGTCAACCTGCATATCCTCGGTCGAAAGTTGCATGCCCGGCGGACATCCATCGACGATACAACCGATTGCAGGTCCGTGACTCTCACCAAAGGTTGTCACTCGAAATAGGTCACCAATACTGCTGCCTGGCATTTATGTTCTCCTGGAATTCTGTGCATTATACCGATATTCACATTCCCTCGCGCACACCAGAACAGCAATTAGTTTTGACCCGGGGTCACTCATGCCTTAGGGTAGCGATCTTTAAAAACACCCTCAGGACATCATGACGCAGGATATGCAAAAGGCTTTCAACTCCATCCTCACGGCAATCGGTGAAAACCCCGAGCGAGATGGGCTTAAGGAAACTCCAGCTCGCGCAGCTAAAGCGATGGAGTTCCTGACCAGAGGTTATCATCAGACAGTTGAAGAAGTTGTCAACGGCGCACTTTTCGAGTCCGACACCAACGAAATGGTTGTTGTACAGGACATCGAACTCTATTCTCTGTGTGAACACCATATGCTGCCGTTTATTGGTAAATGTCATGTGGCCTATATCCCAACAGGCAAGGTCCTGGGCTTGTCCAAAGTCGCCCGTATCGTAGACCTCTATGCCCGTCGGTTGCAGATACAGGAAAGCCTTACAAAGCAAATTGCCGAAGCCATTCAAACAGTCACCAACGCCGCCGGCGTCAGTGTAATCATTGAAGCTAAACATATGTGCATGATGATGCGCGGGGTAGAAAAGCAAAATTCAGTCATGAAAACATCGGTCATGCTCGGTGCTTTCAGAATCAACGTATCAACCCGCATGGAATTCATGTCGCTGCTGAATCTCGTGCTTTAACGTAGGGATGGAATAAAAGTCAGGGTCGGAACTCTTCCTACTCGTTATCAAGAACAACCAGTTCAAGGCGGCTGATTCGATCACGATCCAGGGGGGCTATCGGTCCCGCACCAAAGGCGCTGACTCTTGAGGACGGAACACCTTTCTCAATTAATCGGGATCTGAACATTTCTGCAATTTCTCGAGTTCGCTTAATCGCGGCTTCAGCAGTTTCGTCTTTCAACAGACTATCATGGGCCACCAGTGCGAACTGACTGTCTGTTGCGGTAATTGCATCCACGATAACGGCCACTGACTTTTCATCCGGGTTAATAGAGAAAACATATTTATGCTGTTGGTCCAGTGCAGATATTAACTGTTTGCTGTCAACCCTGATCTGCGAATCGACGGTACTGATAAGCTCCAGATGAGCGTAAAGCTTGCCTGTGCCTCTCTGGGCTATATAAACAACCACATAATAAGTCTGGTCAGTAGCTATTTTTGCCAGGTAGTAGTGTTGATACTGCTCCGGCCCGTAAAGTACCGCTCGTTTGAATACCGAATTTGCCCAATGATTACTGCTGCCACAGTTGCGCCCCTTACATTCAAATAGAATCTGCCCTATCTTGACCAGTTGTTCCTTGAAGTAGTTACTGATAACCCGACTTCGACTTTCATTGAGAATCTGATAGGTGATGGAGAGTTTCTTACCCTCTACATACTCGGATGATTCAGGCACCAGCCTGGTGTTAACGCGTTCAATGGACCCGGTAATAATCTGATGTGAGAGAGCAGTTGCGTCTTCGCTTTGTCTAACGACAATAGAACCAGGATAGGGCTCGATGAGGGTTGAAGAATCTGCGGCCAGTGCAGCAAATGGCAGCAGCAGAGCCAACATATAGATTAAACGTGACTTAGCCATTCCAACTCACCGCAATTACACGAAAATTCGTCCATTAAAATACTGGCAACGTCAGATGTATCAACGTATACCTCCTGACCAGTTAGATACTGAATAAAAATGCTAACAAATGGCTGGTGACTAACCAAGAGGCAAAGCTCGTTTGCTGCGTAATCTTCCAGCCTGGCAATAACATCCAATGACTTTCCCCAGGGGGAGAGCTCATCAAGGGTTTGTATCGGTTCGTCCAGCGTCAATTGATCTTTGACCATTCTCGCAGTTTGTTGAGCTCGCACCAACGGACTGGAAAATATCATCCCCGGTTTTAGATCTCTGCCAGCCAATACATCAACGCTTCTGGATACTCCTTCAACACCGTCGATTGTCAGTTCACGGGAAAAATCGGAACCTGCCGAGTCTTCCGCCGTACCGTGGCGCATAATCAATAACCTCATTGCAGGACGAACTCTACATCGTCTGCTTGTTCAGCCATCATCATCTCGTGAATGACGTCACCTACGTCTGTTGATTCAAACAGGATTTTATAAAGGCCGCTCGCAATCGGCATATAAATATCCATCTCGTCTGATTTACGCTTGACCGTCCTCACCGTATTAACCCCTTCTGCCAGACGACCAAGTTTTGTCGTGGCTTCATCTAGAGATAATCCCTTGCCTACCAGTAAACCGAGTTGGAAATTTCTGCTAAGCGGTGACCCGCATGTAACCATCAGGTCTCCAACGCCCGCGAGTCCCAGAAACGTTAGCGGTTTCGCTCCCATAACCTGAGCAAATCTGCTCATTTCAGCAAGACTTCTGGTCAGCAACATTCCCTGGGTATTCTGCCCAACTCCAAGCGCACTGGCGAAACCTGCAGCAATCGCATAGATATTCTTCAGCGCGCCTGCCAATTCAACCCCATAGGTGTCCTCGCTAGCATAAACCCTGAAATAGACAGTGTGTAAAATTTCCTGCACAACGCTACATACGTTCTGATTCTCGCTTGCGATGACGGTTGCGGTGATTTGTTTCTGAACTATCTCTTCAGCAAGATTGGGTCCACTCAGGACGCCAATGGGATTGTCCGGCAGTTCCTGCTCCAGTATTGCACTCATGAGATAGAAACCGTCAGCTTCTATGCCCTTGGTGGTACTAACGACAATGGTTGATGTGTCGATATAGGGCCGGGCCAGTTTGACGACCTCTCGAAAGGCACCGCTTGGGACGCAGAAAAAAACAACATCGCAGGAAACCAGACATTCCTCAAGATCGGAAGTTGGCACTACGCCATCGTTAATTCGGTAACCAGGCAATGACTTGCTGTTCTCGCGAGTGGTTTTTATTGCGTCGGCATGACTGGCATCTCGGGACCAGAGCCATATTTTCTGTCCATTCTCGGCGAGTATGTTGGCAATTGCAGTCCCGAACATACCGGCACCCAGTACTGAAATGGTTCGCTCCATTATTTTTATTCACCTAAGCTGTGGCAGGCACTATAACTGATGGACTAGAATTACCCTAGCGGGAAGCCTCCCCTCAGCGTATATTCTAAAATTTAATGTAGCTATTGGACGTAAATTGTTGGAATGTATGAAAATTGTTAAAGGATCTCTGGGTAGTTAGTGACCATGAATTCTATACATATTGTTATTATAGGTTTATCGTCTAGCTGCTCGACTTCCGGTGTTGGTCGTATTTGTGTCTGAAATTATTGGTAAATTACAGAAAGCTGCTATCAAGTCACTGACTGCAATGTTGCAGGACGTACTTGATGAAAACGATTATATCTCCGGCCTGTCTGAAATTCGGGATGAACTGGTGGTCGAATTCATCGAGAACATGAATCAGAATTTCGAGAATCTGGAAAAGGATGTCGAAGAAGGTGAGGCCGCCGTTGATTTTGATTCGCTATCACTGGTTCAGGATGTAGAACTCGATACCATGGTTGCGGTGGAGGGCATGATTGCGGCAGCCCGTAATCTTCACCTGCCAAGTTTCATCGGTTTCAATACGCGTTTGAATTCACTCTTTGCCGATATTCGCATCGATGAATCAATAAACCCGCTGGATCCCCAACAGGTTTCATCTGCATTTTCAGAAGCCATGAATAAACTGGAAATTGATCCCGGTACAGGCCTGCTCATTTTTAGAACCTTCAATGAAATAGTCCTCAAGAACATAGATACAATTCTAAGAGAGGCCAACCAGCTACTCATTGATCACGGCATCATTCCCGATCTGGGTATGGACAGTATCAAGGCAAATTCAGCGCCCCGGAGAAGAAGCTCAAGGGTTAATAAAACAGCCGAGGAAAATAACGCCTTCGGTACAGTGGAGGAAGACCCATATCAGGCCCCGGAGGAACAGCCTCAGCTATTTTCCATGATGCAGAATCTGCTTCGTGGTGAGCCTTCAGCGCAACCATCCGGTCAGCCACCAACCGGTGCAGCTCCTGCAATGCCAGGGATCACAGGCACACCGACCCAGCAATATTCTCTACCGAATTCAATGATTACCTCGGCAGGAGTAACCGGCGGTACTATGCAGGCTTTCCAGCCTGCTCCTGGTACTCAGGTTCAGGTCGTTGATCAACAACATCTAATGAATATTCTGACGGATATTCAAAAATCACTTGAAGAGAGAAAAGAGACAGAATCCGAAATACCAACCGAATCCGAAGAACTCGAGAAACTGGATATATCAGAATCCCTCGGCGAAATCTTGTCGAAAGAACAGGACGAAGGGACGATAGCTGCAGTAGACCAGCAATCTTCTGACGTTATTAATCTGGTCACCCTCCTTTATGATGCGATCTGGCAGGATGAATCAGTGCCCATTCCAATAAAGGAACTTATCGGCAGGACTCAGATTATCATCATAAAAGTGGCACTGTCGGATACGACATTCTTTAACAGAGAAGATCACCCCGCCAGAATGCTGCTAAACGAGATCGCCGCGGCGGGTATTGGCTGGACCGAAACGGAAGAACTGGATGACGATCCTTTATATCGCAAGATCGAGGAACTCGTTTTAAAAACACTTTCTGCCGAAGATGCTGATGCGTCGTTCTTTGAGGAACTGATTAAAGATTTTAAGTCCTTCCGCGCCAAGGAAGCAGTAAAAACCAGACGTCTGGAACAGCGCATACTCAAGGCAAAAGAACGACAGGAACGACTGGAGGATATCCACGAACTGGTAACACAAAAAATCAATGAGAGAATTCTGGGTCGTGAACTGCATCCATTCGCCGCAGAATTGCTTGAAACTCATTTTCATAAATTTATGGTAATGCTGGTCGTTAAAGAAGGACCAGGCAGTAATGCCTGGAAGCAGTCCATCAATACGATTGACGTTTTGCTCTGGAGTGTCCAACCACACGAGCAGGCAGACGACAGAGAGAGATTACAGACAGTTAATCCCCGGCTGCTCAACAATCTTCGCAAAGCACTGCGGATTGCCCAACGTGACAAGGACGAAGTTGAAGCCCTGATTGGCAGGTTGATGGAAGTACAGCAGGATTCCTTCGATACAGATGTCAGTTCGGATGTCGAAACGACATCCATCGCTGAGGCAGAAGATGCGGTACAGAGTGAGGATGCGAGTGAATCCATTGCCGATTCAACGACTGATTTCGATTCAGCCGTTGTTGGAGAGGTTGCTCCTGAACCGGAAGAGTTAAGTGATGATGATCCGGTTTTTGATCAAATTGATGCACTTTCGGTTGGACTCTGGGTCGAGTTCATCGGTGATGAAGACGACCAGTCGGTTCGCTGTAAGTTAGCCGCAAAAATAAATGCAATCGACAAATTCATTTTCGTCAATCGACAGGGAGTTAAGGTCGTTGAAAAGACCCGCACGGGACTCGCTCGGGAACTCAAGGACGGCACGGTTAAAATAATCAGCGATGGACTGTTATTCAGCCGTGCGCTTGAGTCTGTGATTGGAGACCTCCGAGAGTCGCAGCAACTGCAACAAACCGGCAGCGCATATCAACCCGCCTAACCGGACAATTCCAGCAACAGTTTATTCAGCCTCTGGACGTAATTTGCCGGTTCTTCAAGATGACTGCCTTCAGCCAGTTGAGCCTGGTCATATAGCACCAGCGCCAGATCTTTGAATCTATCCATATCAGGTTCGTCGTTCAGTTTTGCCACAAGCGGATGTTCAGGATTGATCTCAAAAATCCTCTTGCTGTTGGGAACGGCCTGACCCGCAGATTCAAGAATTCGCCGCATTTGCATACCCATTTCATCGTCATTGACGACGAGACAGGCAGGAGAATCCGTCAGGCGATGGGTTATTCTGACTTCTTCAACATCTTCACTAACAACCTCCTTGATGCGATCAATCAGGCTCTTGAATTCTATCTCAACCTTCTTCTTCTCTTCTTTCTCTTCGCTGTCTTCCAGGTCGCCAAGATCCAGCGCGCCTTTTGCGACATCCTGAAACTGTTTTCCATCAAACTCCATCAGGTGACTCATCAGCCATTCATCGACCCGATCATTGAGGAGCAGTACTTCGATCCCCTTCTTGGTGAAAACCTCAAGGTGAGGACTGTTCTTCGCGGTATGATAATTTTCGGCGACCACAAAGTAGATTTTGTCCTGCCCTTCTTTCATGCGAGATATATAATCAGTCAGCCCCTGATCCTGGATCTCGGAATCGCCTTCTGTCGTACTAAATCGCAGTAGCTGCGCCACCTTCTCCCGGTTAGCGAAATCTTCTGCAGGTCCTTCTTTTAATACCTGACCAAATTCATCCCAGAACGCCTGGTATTTTTCCTCGTCTTTCTTGGCCAACTTTTCCAGTGAATCTAGAACACGTTTAGTCAATGCATTTCGCATTGTTTCGATCGCGGGATCTTTCTGGAGGATTTCTCGCGAGACATTCAAGGAAAGGTCATTTGAATCAACTACACCCTTCACAAATCTCAGATAGAGCGGTAGAAACTGTTCTGCCTCGTCCATAATAAAGACACGTTGTACATAAAGTTTCAGCCCTCTGGGCGCTTCTCGCTGCCACATATCAAATGGTGCCTTAGAGGGGATGTATATCAGACTGGTGTAGTCCAATTTTCCCTCTACACGATTGTGACTCCAGCTTAAGGCATCCTGGAAATCGTGAGAGACATGTTTGTAAAACTCCTGATACTCCTCATCCGTGATCTCACTCCTTGACCGGGACCAGAGAGCCTGAGCCGTATTGATCGCCTGGAATTCAGCTTCAGGCTGGCTTGCCTCGTCGTCTGAATCATCGCTTTCTTCATCCACTTCCGGCATTGGTTCTTCGAGCATCAGCACCGGCACAGAAATATGATCCGCATATTTCTTCACCGTATTTTTGATTCTCCAGTTATCAAGAAATTCACTCTCATCAGACTTGAGATGGAGCGTTACCGAGGTACCGCGTTCATCCCTTTCAATCGACTCCACATCAAAATCAGCTTCACCTGATGAGGTCCAGCGGGTAGCTGATTCTGCACCCTCTGATGCAGCTCTGCTTTCCACCACGACCTGATCCGCAACGATAAACGATGAATAGAAACCTACGCCAAACTGTCCGATTAGCTGGGCATCTTTCTGCTGATCGCCCGTAAGAGATTCAAGGAACTGGGAAGTACCTGATTTTGCGATCGTACCGAGGTGACTGATCAGGTCCTCGCGAGACATGCCAATCCCGTTGTCTGTCACGGTTATTGTCTTGGCATCTGCATCAATTTCAATTCTGATCTGCAAATCTGTGTCATCTCCGAGCAATTCTGCATTGGAAAGAGACTCAAATCGCAATTTATCAATTGCATCAGATGCATTGGAGATAAGTTCTCTGAGAAAAATCTCTTTATTGCTGTAAAGAGAATGGATCATCAGATGGAGAAGTTGCTTGGCTTCCGACTGGAAACCAAGCGTTTCTTTTTTTGCTTCGACTGACATTGGATTAAGCGCCCTTTTGTATCTGGATTAGTTCGTTCCAGCCTAAATGGGGTCTCTCCTGATGAATTTCAAGGTATCACATCGACCTTGACATCGAGCCGCCACGACTGATCTACCAGCCGGTTATTTCCTTGAGTGTATTGCCGATCTCTGCAAGACTTTTAGCGGTTGCAACTCCAGCGGATTCGAGCGCTGCAAACTTGTCATCTGCAGTTCCCTTGCCACCGGCAATGATCGCACCTGCATGTCCCATACGCTTGCCAGGTGGCGCTGTAACACCCGCTATATAACTCACGACTGGCTTGGACACATTGCTTTTGATGAATTCGGCAGCCTCTTCCTCGGCATTGCCCCCTATTTCACCTACCATCACGATAGCTTCTGTTGCCGGATCAGCTTCGAATAGGGTGAGTATATCGATGAAGTTGCTGCCAGGAATTGGATCTCCGCCTATACCAACACAACTACTCTGACCAAATCCGAGATCCGTTGTCTGCTTTACGGCCTCGTAGGTCAGGGTTCCTGACCGGGATACGATCCCGACTCTTCCGGCGAGATGAATTTCACCCGGCATGATGCCAATTTTACATTCTCCCGGCGTGATAACTCCCGGACAATTAGGACCTATCAGTCGAATGTTACGACTGTCGAGACTTGCCTTGACGGTCAACATATCCAGCGTCGGCAACCCTTCTGATATACAGACAATAAGTTCGATGCCCGCATCTGCTGCCTCAAGAATACCGTCCTTGGCGAATGCAGCCGGAACATAGATCACAGAAGCGGTTGCACCAGTTTCATCAACCGCATCTTTCACCGTATTAAATACGGGAAGACCCAGGTGTTCCTGACCGCCTTTCCCCGGGGTCACGCCGCCAACCACCTGCGTACCGTAGGCAATCGCCTGGGTTGAGTGCAGCGTACCCTGGGAACCCGTAAAACCCTGGCAGATAACTTTTGTATTCGTGTCTACTAGAATACTCATGCTGCACCCCCTGTCGCTTTAACCGCTTGAATCGCAGCATCCGTCAGGCTCGTTGCACCGATGATATTCACATCACTGGCGGCAAGCGCCTCATTACCCAACTTCGCGTTATTGCCTTCAAATCGAACCACAACCGGCACCTCAACACCTACTTCTTTAACAGCCCCTATAATGCCCTCGGCAATTATGTCGCACTGAACGATTCCACCAAAAATATTGATCAGTACGGCTTTGACGTTACTGTCCGACAGAATGATCTTGAAGGCTTCACTCACGGTTTCTTTTGTAGCGGTGCCTCCGACATCCAGAAAGTTGGCTGGTTCACCACCATAGGTTTTCACCAGATCCATCGTCCCCATGGCAAGCCCTGCACCATTGACCATACAGCCGATATTCCCATCCAGTGCAACGTAGTTAAGGCCAAATTCTGCAGCCTGATTCTCCCGTTCATCCTCCTGGCTGGAATCCCGCCATGCGGCCAGTTCTTTCTGGCGATACAGGGCGTTGCTATCAATCGAAATCTTGGCATCAAGACAGTGAACATCACCGGCTTTGGTAACCACAAGAGGATTGATTTCAAGTAGTGACAGGTCTTTGTCGACGAACATCTTACCCAACGAAACAAATACACCGGCAAACTGATTTACCTGCTTCCCTTCCAGCCCCAGTTGAAAAGCCAGTTGACGCCCCTGGTATCCCTGGGGACCCAGAGCAGGATCAATGACAGCCTGAAGAATCTTCTCCGGCGTCTCAGCAGCAACTTTTTCTATTTCTACGCCACCCTCAGTCGAAGCCATAAAAACGACTCGTCGCGAGGACCGATCTATCACCGCACCCAGGTAGAGTTCCCGATCAATATCAGCACATTCTTCAACAAAGATCTTGCTAACAGGCTGGCCATTTTCATCTGTCTGGAAAGTGACCAGATTGGTTCCGATAAACTTATCGCAGAATTCCCGGATTTCAGATTCGGAGGATACCAGCTTGACGCCACCGGCTTTACCGCGGCCTCCTGCATGCACTTGAACTTTAATTACCCAGGTGTCACCACCTAGTTTTTCCGCAGCGGCGACAGCTTCATCTGCTGTATCAACTGCATAACCTTTTGAAACAGGCAATCCATATTCGGCAAAAAGTTGTTTCGCCTGATACTCATGGAGATTCATAACTTAAATATCCTTAGGGTCTAATTGACTTACTTCTTTTTCCGCCGATTGGCGATATGAATAGCATGCCCGGAGACGGCCAGGGCTGCTTCATGCAGGCTCTCTGACAATGTCGGATGCGCAAACATGGTTAGGCCCAGATCCTCCGCACTGGATCCAAATTCTAGTGCAATAACTGCCTCCGCGATCAGTTCAGATACGTGTGCACCAATCATATGCACGCCAAGTATCCTATCAGTATCTGCATCTGCTAATACTTTAATAAATCCCGTTGTTTCATTTGCAGCCATGGCTCGACCACTGGCTGCCATCGGGAATGAACCCACGTTATATTTTTCTCCGGCAGCCTTCAATTCCTCCTCAGTTCTGCCGACCCATGCTACTTCCGGGTGAGTATAAATTACCGAAGGCACACAATCATAGTTAACCAGCGGTTTTTGTCCTGCAATTCTTTCCGCAACCATAATACCTTCTTCCATACCCTTGTGAGCAAGCATGGGACCACGAACGACATCGCCGACTGCATATACCCCAGGCGCATTCGTGCTGCACAGATCATTAACGTAGATAAATCCCCTTTCATCCAGATCAACCCCGCAATCCGGCGCGAGCAGCTCTTCTGTGTAGGGTCTTCTCCCCACAGCAACAATCAGTTGATCAAAAGTCTCATGCTTCTCGCCTTTACTGTCACTGTAGGTAACGCTGACCTTCTTTCCCTTAACCTCGCTTCCGGTAACCCTTGTGCCCAATCGAATGTCCAGTCCCTGCTTCTTGTACTGTCTGGCCGCTTCTTTTGCTATTTGCCGATCTGCCATCGGCAGGAAATCTTCCAGCGCTTCCAGAACGACAACATCTGATCCGAGTCTGTTCCACACGCTCCCCAGTTCAAGCCCAATGACACCGGCGCCAATTACCCCCAGCTTCCCGGGCGTAGACTGAAAATCCAATGCCCCGGTTGAATCAACGATGAGATCATCTGTGAGTGGGCAAGGGGGGATTTCTATGGGGACCGACCCAGACGCGATGATGATGTGCTCCGCTTCGATGGACTCCACTGAGTCATCGTGCAGGGTTATATTCACTTTTCTACCGGCGTTTAACCTGGCGGAACCATCTATCGTTTTGACCCCGTTCGATTTGAGCAGTCCCGCCACACCCTTGGTCAGATTCTCTACAATCTGATCTTTTCGGGCGATCATAGCAGGCACATCGATGTCTACACCGGTGGTTTTGATACCAAAAGTCTCAAAGTCCTCCTTTGCCTCGACATACTTATGAGATGTATCAAGCAATGCTTTCGATGGAATACACCCAACATTAAGGCAGGTACCTCCGTAAACAGGTTTACCCTGCTTGTTGATCCACTTATCTATGCAGGCCGTGTTCAAGCCCAATTGAGCCGCTCTAATCGCCGCATGATATCCGGCAGGACCGGCGCCGATGACGACCACATCATATTTATTACTCATATCGGTGACTCCAGTCTCTATATGTCCAGTAGTATGCGTGCCGGTTCTTCGAGAAAATCCTTGATCGTGACCAGAAACCTCACTGCTTCCTGCCCATCAATCAAACGATGATCATAGGAAAGTGCCAGGTACATCATGGGTCGAAGTTTAATTTCGCCATCTACACCCATGGGTCTCTCCTGAATCTTGTGCATGCCCAGTATTCCTGTTTGGGGAGGATTCAGAATCGGCGTCGATAATAACGATCCAAATACACCCCCATTTGAAATCGTGAAAGTACCACCGGTCATATCCTCAATGGCCAGTTTGTTTGTCTGAGCTTTTGTACCGAATTCCTTAATCTGGCTCTCAATTTCAGCAAGCGTCAGGCTATCTGCATCTCTCAAAACCGGGACCACCAATCCACGGGGTGAACCAACAGCGACGCCAATATCCTGATACCCATGGTAAACAATATCGCTGCCATCTATCGATGCATTGACCGCCGGGTATCTCTTTAAAGCCTCAATACTCGCTCGAACAAAGAAAGACATGAAACCGAGCCTGGTTCCATCGTGGGCTTTTTCAAAAGCATCTTTATATTGGGATCGAAGTTCCATGATTGCAGTCATATCAACTTCATTAAATGTCGTCAGCATGGCAGCAGTTTGCTGGGCCTCTACCAGTCGTTTTGCAATACTGGCTCGAAGCCTGGTCATGGGCACTCGTCGCTCAACTCTCCCCTGACCCATAAGATCCGATTCATTCGCCGCAGGTGGTAGAACCCTGGTCTGGGTAGGTGCTGGTTGCTTTTCGATATCCGCGACAGCCTTGAGTACATCCTCTTTCGTAACCCTTCCTCCCTTGCCCGTACCAACCAGTCGAGTCACGTCGACTTTGTTTTCATCTGCAATCTTCTTGGCGGCCGGGCTGGCGATTGTTTCAACCTGCGTGATCTCCGGTTCCGCTTTTTCTGCTATTTCCTTTTTGTCCTCTTCCTCTGATTCAACCGGCTCTTCCTCTCTGCTGGTGCCAGCGCCAGGCTCAAATATACCGAGCACTTCTTCAGCCAGAACTGTGTCTCCTTCCTGCTTAAGAATCTCGGTTACAGCACCGTCTTCTGGCGCAACAACTTCTATGACCACTTTGTCGGTCTCGATATCCACAATAACCTGATCCCGACGAACATGCTCACCGATCGCAACGTGCCAGGTTGAGATCTCTCCGTCTGCTATGGATTCGGGAAATTCCGGTGCTTTGATTTCGCTCATAGTTTCGTCCTCCGATGGGCGTTGGCTGACAACTACCCTTCAATACATCAACGTCCAAATTACAGAGTTTTGCCATAAAGGGCTTCGTGGACGAATCGTTCCATTTGTCTGAGATGCAGCGACACATAACCCGCAGCGGCTGCGGCTGATGCCTCTCTCCCGGCATATTCAAGATACAATTCAGGGAATCTCTCATGAAGCACCTTGCGCATATGGTGCTGACTGCTGTACCACGCTCCCTGATTCATTGGTTCTTCCTGGCACCACACGGCCTGGTTGATATTTGAATATCTGGAAAGGGCCTCCAGCATATCCTCTTCAGGAAAAGGATAAAGTTGCTCGATTCTTACAATAGCGATGTTGTCGAGACCATCCTCAATCCTTTTGGCGTCAAGGTCATAAAAAACTTTTCCAGAGCAGAATACGATGCGCTTCACCTTGTCGTCATCGCTCAGAGACGAATCCTGGATAACGGTTTGAAAGCTCCCGTCCGTCAGCTCTTCCAATGTACTGATTGCCTGCTTGTGGCGCAGCAGACTTTTAGGCGTCATCACTATAAGAGGCCTTCTGACGGGCCTTATCAATTGCCGTCGGATCAGATGAAAAATCTGCGCAGGTGTAGTTGGCACACAAACCTGGACGTTGTGTTCCGCGCACAATTGTAAATATCGCTCCAGTCTTGCCGAAGAATGTTCAGGACCTGCCCCTTCAAACCCGTGAGGTAACAACATCGTTAAGCCGCAAAAGCGACCCCATTATGTTCTCCACTTGTGATGAATTGATCAATCACCACCTGCGCACCATTTGCAAAATCACCAAACTGCGCCTCCCATACAACCAGTGAATTCGGACTGGTCTGGGCGTAACCATATTCAAATGCAAGTACCGCTTCTTCAGACAGAAATGAGTCAAATAATTCGAAATCGTCTTCATCATCAGTTACATGATCAAGCGGCGTATATTCGCCACCACCCTTTTGATCATGTAATACCGCGTGTCTGTGAGCAAAGGTGCCACGACCGACGTCCTGACCGGTAACACGAACCTGGTAACCCTGCTCCAGCAAGGTTCCATAGGCCATAATCTCTGCATAACCCCAGTTGATAGGGGTCGCACCAACGGTCATTCTTTTTCGGTCCTCAAGAATTTTGCCAACCTGTCTTTGCAGGACGAACTCTTCCGGCAACTCAGCTAAATTGTTAGCAAGCCGCTGAAATTCCTTTATCGGATATGTCGTATCTGCTGCAGTAGCCCAGTCATGGCCCACGTAGGGGTGCCAGTTAATGTACATTGAGGTATCCGGCTCTGTCAGATAATCCCAGGCGACTGCATGGCCCTCGTCCATCGCATCCCTGTATGCCTCGACCCGCCGTAAATATTCTGACTCGTCTATGGCGCCTTCTCCGATGACCTTTTCGGCAAAGAGGGTCAGAGTTGTGGGATGCTTCCTGATTGTCTGGTACATCAACGGCTGGGTGATAGAAGGCTCGTCCCCTTCATTATGTCCTCGACGTCGATAGCATATGATGTCAATTACAACGTCCTTTTTGAATTCCATTCGATAGTCAATTGCCAATTGCGATACAAATATCACCGCTTCAGGATCATCACCATTGACGTGGAATATAGGTGCCTGAACCATCTTGGCTATCTCGGTACAGTAGTGAGTCGAACGGGCATCCTCCAGTTTGCTCACCGTATACCCAATCTGGTTATTGATGATGACGTGAACCGTGCCACCAGTGTAATAACCTCTTGTCTGCGACATCTGGAACGTTTCCATGACAACGCCCTGTCCGGCGAATGCGGCATCCCCATGGACGTTGATCGCCAGCACCTTGTCTCCACTTTTATCTTTTCGACGTTCCTGGCGTGCCCGCACCGAACCTTCAATTACCGGCGCAACTATCTCAAGGTGAGAAGGATTGAATCCAAGAGCAAGGTGCATCTCACCCCCGGGCGTCATGAGATCGGACGAGAATCCCTGGTGGTATTTGACATCACCTGATCCTGAACCGGGCTCATATCGACCTTCAAATTCGTCGAATAATTCTGCCGGTTTCTTACCCAACAGATTTACGAGCACATTGATACGACCACGGTGAGCCATACCCATAACGGTTTCAGAGATACCAAGGGCACCTGCGCGATGAATGAGTTCTGCCAGGCAGGGAATGAAACTCTCGCCACCTTCCAATCCAAATCGTTTAGTACCTGGGTATTTTGTCCCCAGGAATTTTTCGAGCCCTTCAGCGGCAATCAGCCTGTCCAGTATCCGTCTCTTAACGCCATTACTGTAACCAGGATTGGATCTGGCGCTTTCCATTCGCTGCTGTACCCAGAGCTGCTCTGTTTCATCGGAGATATGGCTATATTCTGCGCCGACAGAATCACAATAAGTCTGCTCCAGTACATCAACAATCTCCCGCAGCGACGCCTCTTTATCGCCAAAAAACAAACTGCCGGTTTGAAAACGAGTGTCGAGATCCGCAGGTGAGAGATGATGATATTCGAGTTCCAGCACAGGAACGCTGAGTTTCTCTTCAATACCCAGCGGGTCCAGATTAGCTTTCAGGTGACCTCGGCGTCGATAACCCGCGATAAGTTCGCCGACAGCAAACTGTTTTTTTTCATATTCAGCGTGAATTGCGGCCGCAGGAACCGGTGTAACTCTGGATTGATTCTTGGATAGCAAGAGGAAGTGGTCACGAACCGTTGCATGTGAGATATCTGGTACAACCGTGCCTTCAACCAGTGGTAATGTCTCGAAATAACTTCGCCATTGGCCTGCCACTGACGACGGATCTTCGAGATATTGTTCGTAGAGTTCTTCTACATAGGAGGCATTTCCTCCTGAGATGTGGCCACTGCGCCACAATTCTTCCATGTTGCCATCTGCCATGTCGCTATCGTCCTTTTATAGAAAGCTGAAGGCTATTAATTCAGAACCGCTGAGGGCTCTTTATTTAGAACCGCTGAGGGCTCTTTATATAGAACCGCTGAGGGCTCTTTATATAGAACCGCTGAGGGCTCTTCACAGAATTCAGTTGTCAGCGTTATTACGTCTCTGTCCGTGAGAATCATGAGGATTATATGTTTTCCGGTGCCGCACCTAATCGTAAATGATTTCTATTCGTAACCACTTCATTGAGCATAGCTCTTTTAAGCGTTATGTGTGCACCAGGGGAACCAAAATATCAGACAGCCCGATTGAGCAACATGTTCCTGATATGCCCAATTGCGCGAGTAGGGTTCAGGCCTCTGGGGCAAACATTGACACAGTTCATTATTCCCCTGCATCGAAAAACACTGAAAGGATCTTCCAGATTCGCCAATCTCTCTTCAGTCGCGGTGTCTCTGCTGTCCGCCAGAAAACGGTATGCCTGCAGCAATCCGGCAGGACCGATAAACTTGTCGGGATTCCACCAAAAACTGGGACATGAGGTAGAACAACAGGCACAGAGGATGCACTCATACAGGCCATCAAGTTTTTCTCGCTCTTCCGGAGACTGAAGCCTCTCCTGCCCCGGAACAGGATTCTTGTTGATCAGAAAAGGCTTTATCTTCTTGTATTGATCATAGAATTGCGCCATATCAACGACGAGATCACGAATCACCGGTAGCCCGGGCAATGGTTTTAGAACCAGCTTTCCGTTTTTCGAGACCTCAGAGAGTGGCGTCACACAGGCCAGGCCATTCACGCCGTTCATACTGAGCCCGTCCGAACCACAAACTCCCTCCCGACATGACCGTCGATAGGTAACAGATTCATCCTGTTCCTTCAGCAGAGCGAGCAAATCCAGTACCATCAGATCACGGCCGCCAGGAATCTCTATCTGGAAATCCTGCAAATAGGGTTCATTGTCCTTATCAGGATCATAGCGATAAACACTTACCTGCATTTAGTAAACTCTCTCTTTTGGTTCGAATATGCCTTCCGGCAGGTCATTAGCTGTTTTAAGCAGATCAGGAGAAAAATTGACCGCACGTTTTCCAAGGGTTTTCTTATTCGGATCGTAAATTGAGTGGCACAGCCAGTTTGTATCATCCCTCTCCTGGTAATCATCCCGCGCATGGGCACCACGGCTTTCCTTCCGGCCTTCCGCTGCGATCGCTGTTGCCTCGGCGACCTCCAGCAGGTTATCCAACTCCAGCGCTTCAAAGCGGGCAGTATTAAATGCTGTACTCTTATCGGTAAGCATTGCCCGGTCAATACGTTCACGAAGTTCTGCCAGCTTCTTAATCCCTTCCTGCATCGGTTCTTCTTTTCGAAAAACACCAAAGTTCATTTGCATGCAGTTCTGAAGCTCTTTCTTAAGACTCGAGACACTCTCACCTTCTTTTGATGTATTCCACCGGTTTATTCTGCTGGTTGCCGCTTCAATATCACTCTCTGACGCCTCTGCCGAATCCATGCCCTGGTCCAGTGCCTCGCTTATATGCAATCCTGCCGATCTCCCGAAGACCACCAGGTCCAGCAGTGAGTTACCACCCAGCCGGTTTGCACCGTGCACTGATACACAGGCGACCTCCCCAACTGCATAAAAACCCTCAATAATGGAATCGTTACCCTGCCCATCGGTACTGATTGCCTGTCCATGTACATTGGTCGGAATGCCACCCATCATATAGTGACAGGTAGGTTCAACCGGAATTGGCTCCTTAACCGGATCAACGTGGGCAAACGTCTTTGACAGTTCCACGATACCAGGCAGACGTAATTGCAATATTTCCTCGCCCAGATGATCGAGCTTAAGAAAGACATGATCTCCGTTTTCACCAGCTCCCCGGCCATCAAGAATTTCAAGAATCATGCTGCGGGCTACCACATCCCTGCCTGCCAGGTCCTTGGCGGTAGGTGCATAACGCTCCATGAACCGCTCACCGTCTTTGTTTATCAGGTAGCCACCTTCTCCTCTGCAACCTTCCGTTACCAATACACCCGCTCCGGCAATACCCGTAGGATGGAACTGCCACATCTCTATATCCTGTACCGGATAGCCAGCCCTCAATGCCATTCCAACGCCATCACCAGTATTCATCAGTGCATTTGTGGTGGACTGATAAATTCTTCCTGCACCTCCGGTTGCAAATACCGTTGCCTTTGCCTTGATATAATGCGTAACGCCGGTTTCCATACAGATTGCGGTGACACCGACCACGGCGCCGTTCTGATTCTTAACAAGATCGACTGCGAACCACTCTGAGAAAAATACAGAACCTGCTTTCAGATTACCCTGATATAAAGCATGGAGCATTGCATGACCTGTCCGATCAGCCGCTGCACAGGTTCTTTCTGCCTGTCCTCCCTTGCCAAATTCCTTGGACTGGCCACCAAATGCGCGCTGATAGATTCTGCCATTTTCCTTTCTCGAAAAAGGCAGCCCCATGTGTTCTAGTTCATAAACAGCCTGGGGGCCCACGCTGCACATGTACTCAATTGAATCCTGATCCCCGATATAATCTGAGCCTTTAATCGTGTCGTACATATGCCATCGCCAGTCATCATTCGGATCTTCGCTGGCAATCGCACAGGTGATACCTCCCTGGGCGGACACTGTATGAGATCTGGTAGGAAATACTTTTGAAATGACTGCAGTTTTACGACCCGATTCGGCTAGCTGCAATGCAGCACGCATTCCGGCACCACCTCCGCCGACAATTATTGCATCAAATTCCAAAACCGGAATATCACTCATTACCTAATTCCCCCAAAGAATCTTTACGCACCAGATCAGGTAGACCGCCAGCGTGATGATGCAGATAACCTGGTAGACAAAACGTGCCACAACCGCACTGCTACCAAAGTAATGCTCGCGAATATAGTCAGTACCAATCGTCCACATGCCTATCCATGCATGTGCACAAGTTGAGATCACTGCAAGCAGTGTAAATATCTGCATCCATGTCTGTTCAAACAACTGGCGCCACTCGGTGAAATTAACGCCACCATTAATTAGCAGGTAACCGACGACAACGACCGAATAAAGCGCAAGTATCACTGCCGTGACACGCTGCACCAACCAGTCGGACAGTCCGTTGCGTGAAAAACTGGTGATTTGTGTAATCATATTGTCTGTCTCTATCTCTGTCTCTAAATGACCCAGACCGCTACGAGTCCTGCCAGTATGATCGAGATTACCATTGTAATGCGTGAACCAAATCTGGCACCTTCGAGCGTTTCACCTATTCCAAAATCCATCAACAGATGTTTGATGCCCGCAACAAAGTGGAACGCGAGGCCGGTCAGCAATCCCCAGGTAATAAACATCCCCACGGGAGACTTCATCAACCCCCTGACCGTCTCAAATCCATTTGCAGATGAGAGGGACATATCAAGTGCATAAAGGCCAAAACCGATGCCAACAAACAGGACGACACCGGCAATCCGATGTAGAATTGACACATATGCCATGGCAGGCCAGGCAAAGAGATCGGTAAGATCGATATTTACGGGACGATGATCATTCTTCACTGTTTTTTCTCATAAATGGCACCCTGGTCATTAAATGACTGGGCTATCGGCTCAAGTTCGATGAGTCGTAAGGTTTACTGGTAGTGGCTTTAATCTCTCAATATCTCGAACTGAGGTGTTCATAGAAACTGCGCTACACCTGTGTCTGCACAATGATAGTGAGTTTGCTATTAAAAAACAAACGTGCAATTTGGACCTAAGCCGCAAAGCACAAGGCTTTACAAGGCTGGTTGGTTTTGAAATGATGTGACGCTCTGTCTCAGCGACAAAACACGTTACACCCTAATTCGGGAGTCATATATGACGCAGAAAGTATCTATAACAATAGATGGGAATACGACGGAATTGCCAGTCCTTCCCGCACAAGAAGGCAATAACGTCGTCGACGTAAGGGGGCTTATTTCCCAGGGGATATTTACCTATGACCCGGGATTTCTTTCGACAGCCAGTTGTGATTCAAAGGTCACTTACATAGATGGCGACGCCGGTATTCTGATGTACCGGGGATACCCCATCGAGCAACTGGCACAAAAGTCCAATCATCTTGAAGTATGTTATCTGCTGCTTAACGGCGAACTGCCAAATACATCGGAATACGATTCATTTAAAGCAAGCATCATTTCACATCAATCCATCGATTCAAATTTCCAGAATATATTTAACGGTTTTACTAAGGGGGCTCATCCAATGTCGATGGTGAGCTCTGCGATTGCGGGTTTAGCCTCTCTCTATCATGAAGAAACAGATATCACCAATGCGGACGACAGGATGCTAACCGCGCATAGGCTCATAGCCAAGATTCCAACTCTGGCAGCCATGGCATTTAAGCATGGTAAAGGAGAGCAATTTATAGAACCCAATCCCGACCTTCCCTATGCAGAGAATTTTCTTCATATGTGTTTCGGTGAGGCCGGTAAAGACTCAAACATCAGTCCAACAATCGCCAATGCCATGGACCGGATCTTCATATTACATGCCGATCACGAACAAAATGCCTCAACCTCAACGGTAAGAATGGCAGGTTCGACTGATTGCAATCCCTATGCGGCAATTTCTGCCGGAGTCGGCGCACTCTGGGGACCGGCACACGGTGGTGCGAATGAAGCAGTACTGAATATGCTCAATGAAATTGGCGACGAATCAAGAGTCGAGGAATATGTAGCCAAAGCGAAAGACAAAGATGATCCGTTCAAACTCATGGGATTCGGACATCGGGTATACAAAAACTTCGATCCCCGGGCAACCGTCATGCAGGAATCCTGCCATTCGGTTCTCGAAGAACAGGGAATAGAAGACGAGCCCCTTCTCGGTGTCGCAAAACGACTTGAGAAGATTGCCAGAGAAGATGATTATTTTATCGAGCGCAAACTCTATCCTAATATTGACTTCTATTCTGGTATCACTTTGAAAGCAGTGGGTATTCCAACTGAGTTGTTCACTGTCATATTCACCCTCGGTCGTATGCCAGGCTGGATAACGCACTGGAACGAAATGTTGAGTGAGCCATACAAGATTGCCAGGCCACGACAGCTCTATCTCGGTGAATCACGCCGGGATTACAGCGAGATAACATCAAGATAAATCTGAAACAGGAATAGGACAATACGTTGGATATCACAGCTACTATCGAAACTTCAAAAGGCACGATCAATCTAACACTGTTCCCGGAGCTTGCTCCCGTAACGGTCGCAAGCTTCGCCAATCTCTCCAAGAGAGGCTACTACGATGGGCTCAATTTCCATCGTGTAATAGCAAACTTTATGATTCAGGGCGGCTGCCCAAATGGTACCGGCACTGGTAATCCAGGCTACGAATTCGAGGATGAATTCGATGCTTCACTTAAGCACGATGGACCGGGTAAATTGTCAATGGCAAATGCGGGGCCCGGGACTAACGGCAGCCAGTTCTTTATCACCCACGTCGCGACACCACATCTGGATGGCGCTCATTCAGTGTTTGGCGCAGTGAACGGGGCTGAAGATCAGAGTGTTGTCGATGCTATCGAGCAGGGGGATCAGATAGTTTCAATCAAAATATCCGGTGATACAGATGCCTTGTTTGAAGCGCAGAAAGACAGAATCGACGCCTGGAATAGCGTCCTTGACGGTTAGATTTATCCTGCGGATTTTACTTCAAATCCGCATGCTTCAAGCACTTCGCTATTGGTAAACGGTTTCTTCAGAAAGCAGTCGGCACCTGCCTGCATCACCTTGCCTTCATTCTCCTGTGAGTAGAAACCAGACATAGCGATAACCTGAATGTGCATGGTATCGACATCGCTCTTGAGTCGCTCACAAACCTGAAACCCATCCAGCCCGGGCATCATGAGGTCGAGCAAAACCAGATCAGGTTTTACCTGCTGCACCTTGGTACCGGCTTCAAAACCGTCGAAAGCACTTTCGACCAGGGCTCCGCAGTCTTTGGATTTTATGAGTTCAACCAGGAATCTGTTTAACTGCTCGTCATCATCTACAACGAGGATACTTCGATTTCCTTTTCCGCGCAGCCGTGATGCCATGCCCTCACGAACGGCAAACTGTCTAACGACGTCCATGGAGAATCGTCGGTGTCCACCTGGGGTCGTCCGTGCCTCCAACATGCCTTTCTGGGCCCATTGGCGAACGGTTACCGGTGACACCAGAAGTAACTCTGCCACTTCATTTGGCGTTAGCCATTCTGTACTCATTCATTGAATTCCATCTTTCCTAGTTAAACGATAGTCGAAATTTCATCATCTGCATCCAAACATCAAGATCCAGCTATGGTAAGTCCGAAGTAATTTGTGTAGTTTCAGCCAGTATCAGATATCAAGGAAAAATCAAATGAGTTTCAACGGTTTAGGCCTGCATATGGGCAATATCAGTCGTCTGTCAGACGCAGAAAGCAGATCGATCAGCCCTGAGAGCTTCACCGGCGCAAAAGGTCAGGCTGGCATGGCGACTGAGGGGACAGGCGCCGAAGCCGCCCGGGACCTCGGTCAGGGCTGGAAAATCTCTCCCTCTGTGCGTATATCTGCAGGGGAGACTTTTACCCTTGCTGACATTGAAGATGAGGGAGCCATCCAGCAAATCTGGATGACACCGACCGGGAACTGGCGATTCAGCATTCTCAGAATCTACTGGGACGACCAGGAACATCCTTCCGTCGAATGCCCGGTTGGGGACTTCTTTGCGATGGGCTGGGGTAAATATGCCCATCTGTCGTCGTTAGCAGTCTGCGTTAATCCGGGCAGCGCATTTAACTGCTACTGGGAGATGCCATTTAAACGCCGCTGTCGAATTACACTGACAAATATCGACGTTGAGCCAATGGTGCTCTACTACCAGATCAACTACACCCTGACGAAGGTGCCCGACGACTGCGCTTACTTCCATGCTCAATTCAGACGATCAAATCCACTTCCTTACAAGGAGACATATACGATCGTCGACAATATATCGGGCCAGGGACAGTACGTTGGCACCTACATGGCCTGGGGGGTGAATAATCGAGGATGGTGGGGAGAAGGAGAAATAAAATTCTTCATGGATGATGACGAAGAATTTCCCACTATATGCGGCACGGGCACCGAGGACTACTTCTGTGGTTCGTATAATTTCGATCTTGGTAAAGAGGAAGGGGGCTATACAGCATTTACCACGCCGCAGGCGGGATTGCACCAGATAATCAGACCGGACGGTCGCTACAGCAGCCAGCAGCGATTCGGTCTTTACCGCTGGCACATATCTGATCCCATCCGGTTTAAAGCGAAGCTCAGCGTTACCATTCAGGCGCTCGGATGGCGATCCGGCAGAAGATACCTTCCCTTGCAGGATGACATTGCCTCGGTGGCCTACTGGTATCAGACTTTGCCTTCAACACCTCATCCGGCACTACCTGAGAAGGACTTTCTGGAAGTTAATTAGACCTTATTCGATTTCGTAACTGTTAATCTCATACCTCAACAGCCATCGGGTTCGCTCCTGATTGAATCAGCACCTAACGAGCCTGAGATGCTTCAATCTACACTGGATGTTTATATTGGCTGTCAGGGCCTGAACTGCGAAAAACAACATTACCTATCTAGCTAGCCTGAAAACATTATCCTGATGGGAACCTGACAGACCAGAGATCGAGGATCATCACGATGGCCGCAAACTCGTACCGATGATAAAATTTACCCATTCTAAAACTCTCAAAGGAGATTTTTGTGACCGCCCTAGAAGATTTCAGAAAGGAAACCCGTAGCTGGCTTGAAGAAAACTGCCCTCAAAGCATGAGGAGCCCCGCAACGGAGGATGAGACGGTCTGGGGTGGCCGCAATGAAACCTATCCAAATCCTGATGCCAAACTATGGCTCGACAATATGGGCGCCAAGGGATGGACCTGTCCGACCTGGCCAAAAGAGTATGGTGGTGGCGGATTAAACAAAGCCGAAGCGCGCGTCCTGCAGGAAGAACTTCGACAAATCCATGCTCGACCACCTCTCACCTCTTTTGGTGTGAGCATGCTTGGACCTGTCCTGCTTGAATTTGCCAGCGAAGAACAGAAGCTGGAACATATTCCAAAGATCGTCAGGGGAGAGATTCGCTGGTGTCAGGGCTATAGTGAACCCGGCTCCGGCTCAGATCTGGCCAGTCTGCAAACCAGGGCTGTGCTTGAGGGCGATGAATACATCATCAATGGCTCGAAGATCTGGACATCCTATGCAGACAAGGCTGACTGGATTTTCTGTCTCGTAAGAACAGATACTGATGTACCAAAACATAATGGCATCAGTTTCATTCTATTCGATATGACAACCCAGGGTGTGATGACGAAACCGATAAAACTGATTAGCGGTAGCTCTCCATTTTGTGAAACGTTCTTTGATGATGTCAAAGTGCCCCGAAAAAACCTGATCGGCACAATCAATGAAGGTTGGACTATCGCAAAGCGGCTATTGCAACACGAACGCACCATGATCTCGGGAATGGGCATGGGTGGCTCACGCAGTGGCTCACAACATTCAATGGAGAACCAGGCGAAGCAATACGCTGGCGAAGTCAACAACCGTATAGCAGATGTCCGACTCAGGGACCGGGTAGTGAGTCACAAGATGGACGGTGCCGCATTCGCCATCACAATGAAGCGTGCTTCTGAAGAAGCCAGATTGAGCACGGGTCCAAGCGCAACCTCATCGATGTTCAAGCTTTATGGTACTGAACTCAATAAAGATCGTTATGAAGTCATGCTGGAAATTCAGGGGACCAACAGTCTCGGCTGGGAAGGCGAAGGATTCAACGCACGAGAACTCGCCACCACGAGAGAATGGCTAAGATCCAGGGCCAATTCAATCGAGGGTGGCACATCGGAAGTGCAGCTTAACGTGATTGCAAAGCGGGTACTCGATTTACCTGATTGATCATGACGACGACACGACAACTCCGCTACCGAACCAGGTATTTCATTGCCTTGTCGATTCCTTCGACGCTGAGATGATACATTTGTTTCTCCATCAGGCGGTCAATCATCTGGATCGTATACGAGTCCTGCCATTTGTGTACATCCACCGGATTGAGCCAGACGATTTTCTTAAAATGGTTCTGAATCCTGGATAACCAGATTTCACCTGGTTCTGCATTGAAATGTTCGACACTACCTCCTCGTTCGGCGACCTCATGCCGTGCCATACTAGCGTCGCCAACGAATATAATCTTGTAATCCCTGCCGAACCGGTGGATCAGATCGAAGGTTTTTACTTTTTCTTCTGTCCTTCTTTCATTGTCTTTCCACACGGATTCATAAATGAAATTATGAAAATAATAGTATTCAAGATATTTGAATTCCGATCTCGCAGCCGAGAATAATTGGGCACACAAGGCGATATGGTCATCCATGGAACCACCGATATCGAGGAAGAGCAGCACCTTTACTGAATTATGACGCTCCGGCACCTCTTTTATCTCGAGGAGCCCGCCGTTTTTTGCAGTACTTCTAATTGTATCTTCGATATCCAGTTCATAATCAGGGGCTGTTCTTGCAAATTTCCTCAACCTGCGCAAGGCCATCTTGATGTTCCGCGTACCGAGTTCCACTTCCGGATCAAGTTCTTCAAACTGCCTTAGCTGCCACACCTTGCTTGCAGATCGCTGAGAGACTGAATCAAGATCGTCCCTGATGCCCTGACCGGGATGGTCTCCCGACCCGACACCCTTCTCACCATTGGTGCCTTCGCCCTCCTTTCCGTCTTCTCCTTCCCCCTTTTCTCCGTTATCTCCATCGCCAGACTCTCCTTGATCACCCTCACCTGACTCTCCATTATCACCTTCGCCAGCTTCACCACCATCACCGGTTCCACTCTCACCATTGTCAGCGTCGCCAGAATCTCCGCTATCCCCCTCATCCGCACGGGATGATTGCCCATCTTCTCTTTCATCCAGATCGCAAGACTTATCTGGTCTGTTGGGAACCGAATCGTCCTGCCTGCTGGTGCTTTGCCCTGGCTTCGCCTGATCATCATCCATTGATAATCCCGGTTTTTTACCGGCTTGCTTTTTCTGTTCAACCTGTTGGCGATATTCTGCCAGCAGCGAAGATAGCTGATTATCTGACATTCTGGGGAAGTGGCGTGCCAGTACTTCTTCCAGCAACTCGACATTATTATAATCTTCAAAAACATCTTCAACATTGCCGAGGCCTTCAAAGAACGCGTTAAATGCAAGATCGAATCGATCAAAATACTTCTCGTCCTTCACCAGAACCATGCGGCTCAGAAAATAAAACTGATCGAGGTCTGCATAAGCCAAACCTTCTCTCAGTACGGCAAGACAGTCGAGTAATTCTCGAACCGAAACAGGAATTCTGAACTCTCTCAATCGGTCGAAGAAATTAATTAGCACAACAAACTACTCGAATTTCAAAGTTGAAGGGGAATACCCAGATTATACGAAGTCAGCCTTTTTTCAAACGAACGTCTTTGCCTGCTGTCTTCCGGCAATTC
>CAZJRI010000023.1:40558-47846 GCA_964548025.1 uncultured Pseudomonadales bacterium | reverse complement strand
TTCCGCATTTACCGCCATCGGTTTCTCAACCATCACGTGTACCCCAGCATGAAGTGCAGATATTGTTTGCTGTGCATGCAGGTAATTTGGCGTGCTCACAACAAGTGCGTCTACAGTGCCTTCTTCCAACATGGCCTCAACTGTTCGGTATTGCCTGGTAATACCGAACTGACTTCCAAATTCAGCCATTGATTCCGTTTTGTGATTGACAACCGCTGCCAACTCCAGACCTGCCGATTGTGCGGCTTTTGCATGAACCCTGCTGATATAGCCCGTTCCCGCAAATGCGATTTTCATCATTGTTTTCCTTGTTTAACGACTATCTGAAAGAGAAATGGTGGCAGATCCGATCTTCTCGATACTTGACCGTACTTGCAATCGTATGTTTTATTCAACCTGACTCAATTTGTCCTGTGTCAATCGGAATCAGGCCAGATGACGTGCGCATATCGCGCAACTAACCCTCGGAAAGGAAGATCCATGAGCCCTTGTAGATGTATGGCGATCGCTCTTGCCATATTCACCTCCCTGTCACTGTGCCCCACCGCTCACGCAGAAAACTCGGCTGCAGTAGTTGGCAGCTACCAGAGTTTTGAAAACGCACAACGATCCCGCGACCAGGTTCAGAAAACGCTTGGGAGAAACCCCGAGATTGTGGAACTTCAGATCCGTTCTTCAAGATGGTACCGGGTGGTCATACCAGATGCGAATGCAAGGAATCTGGTTGCTGACCTGATCAGGCGAGGCTATAAAGACGCCTGGTTCCTGAATGCCATGCCCGATAAAACACTACAGACGATTCAGCGGACCGGAAATGTGGCCCAGAGAAGTCCCGGCACTGCCAGAGATCCGAAGCCAATTACCTCCAATCAAGAGGCAACCAAAAACAATCCTGGCACTTCACAGCAGCGAAGCAAGCCAACAGCCGTTCCGCAAAGTCAACCGACCCGGACGATAGAACCCGTCATCATCGGGAAAAAGAAAGGCGCAGGCGTCGAGGCAACCGAGAAGCCCATATCAATCGTTAAACTCGATGACGTCAATATCAGGATTGACGGTAATCTCGATGAACTATTATGGGCTGAGATACCAGCCTATGACTATATGAGTGTGGTTGAACCTGACCTTCTGACCACACCGAGACATTCAACCCGGACCAGGATCTTCTATACAGACGAGGGGATCTATGTCGGTATTACCGCAGAACAACCCCCGGATACACTGATTCCACGGCTCAGCTCACGAGACGGCGATCTTAACCGCGACGGTACTACTTTCTACCTGGACACTTCCGGCGAAGGAACCTACGGATTCTTCTTCGGCGTCGCACTGGGCGGCACGTTAACCGATGGCACCTTGCTGCCAGAGCGCCAGTTGAGCAGATTGTGGGACGGTGCCTGGCACGGTGCTGCCGCAACCACGGGCAATGGATACAGTACGGAAATGTTCTTGCCCTGGTCAATGATGTCGATGCCCGGTGGTAAGGATATCCGCAAGATGGCCTTTGCCGTCTCGAGGAAAGTGGCCTATCTGGACGAAGAATGGGAATGGCCTGCACTACCCCATAGCAAACCCCGATTTATGTCAGGCCTGCAACCCATGCAACTCGAAAATGTAGAACCCCGCCAGCAACTTGCGTTCTACCCTTTTTCCGCTGCGACAGTAAATAATATGCGCGATGAGACAGACTACCGCGTTGGTACGGATATCTTCTGGCGACCATCAACGAACCTTCAACTCACTGCGACCCTGAATCCTGACTTCGGTACAGTTGAATCAGATGATGTGGTTGTCAATCTGACGGACTTCGAAACATTTTTCCCGGAGAAGCGGCTTTTTTTTCTTGAAGGCAATGACACCTTTATAACCTCACCCCGATCATCGGTTCGGACTTCTACACGTCAAACCACAGGGGCCAGAGCAATTCCTTCCACATGGGTACTTGAACCGACCACACTGGTAAATACACGTCGAATAGGTGGCGCCGCACCAGCGCCTGTGATTCCGGACGGTGTCGATATACCGGATGTGGAACTGGGTAAGCCGACTGCTCTCGCTGGTGCTGCCAAGATCACGGGCCAGAATGGCCCCGTTCGCTACGGTGCCATGTTTGCAACCGAAGAAGATGCTAAATTTTACGGTACCCAATCAAATGGAGATGCAATTCGTCTGACCCAGGATGGCAGAGACTTTGGCGTGCTTCGATTTCTTTTCGAAGATGCAAGCAAAGGTCGCCGTTCAATGGGTTTCATATCAACAATGGTATCCCACCCCAGCGGTGACGCCATGACCCATGGACTCGATGCTCACTACCTGAGCGAAGACGGCAAGTTTTTCTGGGATGCTCAGATTCTGGCCAGCGATGTAGAAAACTATGCAGACGACACCCAGGGTTATGGTGCATTTATTGACCTCAATTACATTCCAAAACAAGGTGATTTTCATCGGTTCACGCTTGACTATTTTGATGATGAACTCGACGTAAGCGACCTGGGTTTCATCAGGCGAAATGACGCGAGGACGCTTCGCTATACGTTCAGCCGCAGCAGATCGCAATTCAAATCTTTCAGGAATATTTCTAACTCTATATCGTTCTCCCATGAGGAGAATAACGATGGTCAGGCTGTAAGGAGTTCAATCTTCAACAGAAATATCCTGACCTTCAACAATCAAAATCAACTGACGACCATTGTCATGTTGCGCCCTGAACAATGGGACGATCGTAACAGTGACGGTAACGGCTCATATCGAACGGACGCTGGCGGTGTATTTGATATTTCATACGGTACCGCTTCCAGTAAAGTACTAAGTGCAAGCATTGGATTTAACACCATATCGGAACCGTTAGGAGACATTTCTTATACGGGGAATATCGGCATTACCTACAAACCCAATGACCGTTTTTCATTTGACCTGGACTATAGTTACAGACGAACCGATCACTGGATGGTGCACCTGGCCGGTCGAACCATGGGTGCTTACGACGCCACTCATATACAGCCCAAGCTCGCTATGGATCTCTTCCTGACGGCAAAGCAGCAATTGAGGTTTTCGCTACAGTGGGTGAGTATTAAAGCCCTGGCTCAGGATCTCTATGAGATTCCGATTAATGATGGCACTCTCGTGCCTCTTACCAATGGAATCACCGAACCCACTTATAACTTTACAATCAGTCGGTTGACCAGTCAGTTGAGGTACCGTTGGGAGATAGCGCCACTATCAGACCTCTTTGTTGTCTATACACGAGGCAGTAACCTGCCAAATCGCAGGAATGATGAATTCGATGATCTGTTTCATGATGCGGTTACCGACCCGATTATCGATCAATTTGTCGTTAAGCTGCGGTATCGGTTTGGGAACTAGCGCGGATGTTTTACCAGGGTGGTGATGTATGAAACTACTTCCAATCTGACATTGAACTGCCACTTCGGCCTATGGGCAGTTTTTTCTGATTGCTGAGCGCAAGGACCTTGCCATTTTGTCCCTTTCTTTTTCACTTACCCGAACCTCTTCACCTTCATCATTTTGAAATGTCACCCGACCAGAAAGTGTTTCAAGTTCTTTTCTCGCCGTCGAACATCTCATCTCGACGTCTTTTGCAATCGCTTTTCTCTCGGCAACCTTTGTTTCTTCTCGTTGCTTTCTGCCCGGATCCAGAACAATCCCCGCTGGATATCCGGAGTCGATATTCTGAAGTTTGACGTCTTCTTTTATTTCGGCGCTGATATTGGGGTCTGTCGGCGGCTGATCACTGAAATGTTTTTTGCCGTTTTCGTCGATCCATGTATAAACCTGTGCACCCATCGACGATGACGGGATCACTACACTCAGAAGAAATAGTATCACTACAAGATGATACACATGCGATCCCTGCTGATGGTTATTCACATTTCTCCCGTCAGGCTATTGGCAGAACCCATTATCTTCCAGTAACACGAATCAGATTCAATCATTACGGAGTCAACGTTTAATGTAGTCTGATGCCCCGATTAACCAGCACCATCCTGTAATCCCGTTAGACAAGAGACAGTTATAGATCACAATCCTCAGAATATGCAAACTGTGATGAACTCCACTTTTTTCAATAATTGCCTATCATTATATAAAACCCAATTAGGACGAGGCAGAAATGAGTGAAAATATCTCAAATCCCAGACAAATCATCTCTGACTTACTGACCGACGCTGTACTTGAGCTATTTTCCGAGAACAAGCTCAATCTGATGAATATGCCCCAGAATCAGGAAATGTCTGGCGAAGGGACATTTCTGATCGCACTCATCGGCTTGTCTACAGACTCCATTCGGGTCTCACTCTCTCTCCTGGCGCCTCAACATCTGTTGAAGGTGAGTTTTCCAATGGAAGCCATGGAGACGGATGATAAAATGCTGCAGGACTGGGTAGGTGAACTGTCCAATCTCCTGGCCGGGCGGTTAAAACAAAAGCTGATCCCATGGGATTGTAATCTGAACCTCGGGCTGCCAACGGTTGTTCAGGGTAGTGGCTTGCAAATCGATCAACCAAAGAATTCGGTCTCAAGCAACCACCAGTTCTCGACAGAAGAAGACGAACTGATTGAAGTCAGCCTGAATACACTGATGAACGAGGATTTCGGGCTCTCAGAACCAGTTGAAGCTGAAGATTCAGCCGAGCAGGAAGAAGACGAGGTGATGTTCTTTTAGATAACCTGACCTGCTTTCCAACTACCGGGAGAGCGTCACACCGATACTCTGGACAAGCAAAGTGCCGCAAGCGTCCTCAAGTCTGATATCCAATCTTGCTTGTTCACCACTGAGTTGACTGGCACTCAGTGATGCGACGAGTACATTATGCACCGGGAGCTCTCGCTGACCATCGGCTCGAATCCTCAGTATCGAGCTGATCTGCTGATCCGTTAATACCTGGTTACCGTCTACGTACAATTCGTAACTGATCGCGGGATAACTATCGCTTCCCAATTCCTCCGACCCAGGGTAAATACCAAGAGTTCGTGCAATCAGACGCAGGAATGCTCCACCACCCTGAGCACCTTCCCTGACGGGCAGGTCACTACCATTTAAAAGCAGCTCAAACTCCGGGGTAGCCGCACCGATCACAAGAGTTGGTATCTCCTCAGCGATCTCCTCACAACTGGCAGCAGGAATAATATTGTTTTCACCGGGCGTCGTCGTATCGTGACTTGTGGGCGGTGTTGGCCCTGATATCTCGCTTGCGGACACCCAGTCGGAAACGGTACGCAATACCAATCCCGAATTACTCACTCTGGGTTTGAGTATTCGCTCGATCATATCCTTGCTGAGGACGCGACTACCGCTATGAGCCATTCCCACCGTTGGATCATCGTTCTCGTCGAGTACCTTCGTTAGATCGTAAAGAACGTTCTCTCCGTCTGGAATCTGAAATCTTCCCGAGCCTCGACCTATGGTTTCATTGACGATATCTTCATTCGAACCATCTTCTCTCAAATGGCAACGATCACAAGGCTGGGATGTAGCTGAAACAGTATGAGGTACTATCGGGCCAAACCCCATGCCTAGCTTGCCATCATGTGTGCGCCGGACCTTCTGATCAAAAACCAACTTACCTGGGTCGTCAGTTTCAGCATCTTCAGTACAATCATCACCACCCCCTTCACAGGGCACGATGGCCGTAAAATACATTTTCTCCTGTGGTGCCATTGGCGTAATTCTGCCTTCAGCATTCAGACCAAGTGCCAGATAATCCGTCACAACCCAACTGCGGCTGCCAGCAATCGCACCAGGTGTAACTTCCCCGTTTATCAGACTCTTTCCGTCCTCACGTGCATCAACTGTAACGTGACAGCCAAAACATGACTGTGTCCACGAACTGTGGCAGCTATAACACTCCAGGTTGTCAAGATGCGAAAAACCTTCATTGTTGCGCTGGTGTGAGTCGATAAAATTCTGAGATGTTTTGTAATCAGCCAGATTCACAAGTTGTGGTGGGAAGTGAGCAGCACCGTCAGTGGGTGAACGCAGCAGAGGTCCATTGTCCCTGTCCTCAAGATGACGCAGAACATATCCGGCACTGTTACGATAGACGCCTTCTGCATCTGGTTGGGCCCTCTGCTCTGCTGTCCCGTGGCAGTCTGTACATACGATACCCACCTGCAGGTCATGGGCGGCATAGAGTCTTCCGTCACCGTGCACATCTCCGCCCACATGACAGTCAATGCAGCCCAGCCCTCTTGAGAAGTGTACATCAGGTGGCGTCTCATCATAATCGTTAGTCACATCGTCATCTTCAACGTAGAAACCCGGCACGTGCCCGTGCAAAGACTCCATCCGGACTTTTCGGTTGGGCACTTCCTCAAGGCGGGCAGACTCACGCAGACCACGAAACATGGTCCCGATTCTGTTACCACGATAGTGACAATGTTCGCACTGGTAGTCCGGGATTGAACTGGTCAATTCATGACTCACCGGGTGTGCAGGATCATCCTTATTGATGGTGGGATCACCAGAATGCGAAAGGCCGTCATTGTCATAAATCATATGGCAACCTGCACAGCCGGATGAACGATAGTCACCGGTTAAATCGTTGGATCCAAAATTCCAGACATGGCATCTGGGGCAACCCTTGTCGAGATAATGCCCCATAAAATCACCAAATTCTGAATCTTCAGTCAGCACATTTGTCGTGAGTGTCTGAAATTCACTCGAGGTGCCCTCTTCACCTTCATAGATCAGTGCTGTCTGATCTCGCACACCAAAAATAGCATCACGTTCGGACTGAATTCCGGCGGAATAAAATGGCTTATTAAAATGACCCGCGAACGTTGTCATAATTGACGAAGGTGCCGCTCGTGCAATCTCGGCATGGCAGTCACTTTGACCGCAGGTCTGATCAACAACCCGATAATCGCTCGGGTTAATCCAGCGAATATAATCAACATCAAGCGCATCCAGTTCAACACTGGTTAATCTGCGTGCTGCAGCGGCGTTTGCAATACCATCCGGCGTCGCAATGTGAGCACTGATTATGTCAATTCCATCGGGATCGCCGCCGTGACAGTTCGTACATGTCAGTAGCGGATTTCGATGGGCGACCTCAATTCCCGCATTACTGTCAGTCGGCGCGTGACACCCGAGACACCCCTGAACAGGATTTTCAAGTGCTGCAACCGGTGCTGCCTCGGGGCTGCTTGCAGTCACAAGCAGCCCCAGGAATTCATCAAGGTTCTGGTAGTCTGTACCGCCCTCGACTAGCTGAACACCACCAACGTGAGCAACGCCCCGAACCTTGTCACGAATTGTATCTGCCTGGCC
>CAZJRI010000023.1:30933-40548 GCA_964548025.1 uncultured Pseudomonadales bacterium | reverse complement strand
CATAGTCATGCAATACCTGGTAGTTTGAGTCCTGATAGCCACTTTCACTGGTTGTTGCAAACCGTATCGCGGACCCGGTAGCGACTCCACCTACGATATGACAAACAATACACCTGGTCTGGACAATTGGTTGGGAGATACTCGACTTGTAGTAAGTCAGGACATTGATACTGTCATCAACGGTACGACTCAGATTAGTCAGGAATCCACTGGATGTATTTAAAAGACTTTGTACCTTCAGATCAGTTTCAGAACTGACCTGCAAATGCCACTTGCCAACCCCGTCGCCGAGTGCTCCTTCCAACCCCAAACCCCCGTTGCCACCTTCGAGGTCCTGCGCACTCAACACAATGCCTGCCCTGGATGCAAGATTGAATATGACATCACCTCCAGGCGCCTCATTACCATCGTCATCTACACCCGAGATAGTCACCCTGCTCTGAACCTCTTCTGTATTAACGATTCGCAACATGCTCTGTTGATTCTGATTGCTGCCAGGGTTGAAGATAAATACTTCGTTGACGCCATTTGACACAGGGGTGGTTCGACTCATATTGGTGAGGAATCCATCCGGTGTTCGCACGAGGCTCATCACCCGTATAGCAACATCAGCACTCACCGTTAATTGCCACCTGCCGATTCCATCACCTAACATGCCATTTAATCCCTTGCCCGTATTGCCGGTTTCAAGGTCGCCTGTCGTCATGTGCTTGGATGCGTTCGGAGAAAGCGTGAAAGTAACAGGACCACCAGGTGCAGACTGGCCGTTGTCATCGACACCCGAAATCGTAACGGTGCCGGTTTGATCAGTGGTATTAACTATTCGCAGAAAGGTCGTCTTAACCGATTCACTGGCAGGATTGGCAAAATAGATCACATGGTCACCGGCATCATTTTCATCCACCATGCCGCTTAAGTTTGTCTGAAACCCATCCTGGGTTCTGATTAGACTCATCACTTCCAGGTTTAGTACTGAAGTGACGGTCAACTGCCATTTACCTTCGCCATCACCCAGACTGCCGATCAGACCTTTGCTTATATTGCCATTTTCGAGATCCTGGGACGTCATCTGTTTGGACTCATTGGCAGCGAGGGTAAAGGACACCGAGCCTGATGCGCTGGTACCGTTATCATCGATGGCTGAGATTGTGACTGAATCAGATTCAGATGACAGATTGACAACTCTCAGAAAAGTCTGCTGTTGTGTATTGCTCGCAGGATTAGCAAAGTAGACCACATTATCATCCCCTACTTTGGGTACAACATCGTTAAGGCTGGTGAGGAAACCATCCGGTGTTCTGATCAGGCTCATCACTTTGATTTCGTTGTCGCAGCGAATCCGGAACTGCCACTTTCCACGACCATCACAGATATTCCCCGTCAACGCCTTGCTGGCATTACCGTTTTCTATATCCTGAGAAGTGATTTGCCTTGAGGCGTTTGGCGCCAGTGAGAAGTTGAGGACTTTCTGACTCAGGACACCATCATCGTCTATGCCATAGAGTTCAACTGACGTACTCGTATTATTCGGATTGGTAAATCTCAGGAATGTCTGCTGAGTTGTATTGCTGCCAGGGTTTGCAACGGGTAAGCGGATTTCATCAGGCAAGCTGGATTCGGAGGCATCTGTCGCAGCGGCACCTGGGGTCGAACAGTCATCTTCAACTTCACCTGCAAAGTTCAACGATTGATCGAAGATACGCCAGGTTTCACCCTGATCAGAAGACTCAAATATGCCATAGCTTTCATCAGCGTTGGCCTGCCAGCCTACGCTTAGACCGAGCAATACCAGCAATACGATTTTCATTGCAGGTACCAATTTGAGTGTCCGGAGAATTTCAACCTCACAAGGTTCGCCCAACTTCATTAGCCATTTACATTTACTTTGTATCATTAATGATAATTGCCACTCTGGCGTTCCAACACAAATTCCACTTAATGTGAATACCTCTCATCCTATCCCTCTTATCACAATCTCCTCACGATACTCGCACTAGCCGCCGCACTTGACCATACTTTCCGATGTATGGTTTATTCGGACTATCCACCTCGGCAACATTCATGACCATACATTCGCCACCAACGCCAGATATTCCCGACTCCGACAATCACATGGTAATTCACTGGCCCACGGCTGAATTCTCAAGGGGCGGCAATCATCATTCCAGAGATTACTACACAATAAGGGGATGTGTCCGGGACGGACAATGGCTATATGAAAATCGACACCTTGTATCCACCTTCATTCAGCAAAGGTATAGCCAGGAGCAGATCGATACTCATTGCACATCTATTCGCATCGCCTCGCATCGAATCATGGGACATGATCACGATTACGAAATCTTCCTGCAACAACTGGTCAAAGAGGTAGTGACTTCATCCAAACAGGACGAATTCATGCATCCTTTCGTCGAGGAATTTTCGCAATGGTTAACCCGGTTAATGAAACCGAAGTTAAAAGTCTTTATCAGTCATACAAAAAGTGGTCCGCTCAATTTAAATCTGGCACGAAAACTTCGAGATGATCTGGTCAGCAGCGACATATCAGTTTGGTTCGATGAGGACAGTATCTTAACCAGCGACTCCATCCCGGATGCAGTATCAGGGGGTATTGCGACCTCTGACTTCTTCCTGATGATTCTGACAAAAGGCTACCTGCGTTCAAGCTGGGTGAAGAGTGAAATATGGCAGACTATTTACCAGCACACACAAGGTGCAGGACTACGCGTGATACCATGTCTGGCGGAGACTTGCCCGGTGCCGGATTTTCTGGCAGATCTGAAATACGCTGATTTTACTTCTGAATATCAATTCGGGTTAAACGAATTGCTGGGCATGATGAACGAATCCTGAGGCTACTGACCGCTCTTGAGTTAACTGCGGGATGTTTTCAAAAAGAACAATCAATTACCAGGGGAGAACGAGATGAATGATACTGTGTTATATAACGCCGAAAACGGCGTCGCCACCATAACATTGAACCGCCCTGACAACCTGAATGCCATGAACGCCGACCTGCTCCACGGAGCAGTTGAGGCACTGGAGACGGCTGCAGGCGACGAGAACATACGGGTCGTGATATTTACGGGTGCCGGACGCGGTTTTTGCGCAGGAGGAGATCTCAGCGCGACTGATACTCTGGGTACGGGGGGAACCGACTCCCGAATTGGAGCGCTTCAGTCATTGCAGCGTTCCTCGAAGTTGCTTCGCGAAATGCCAAAAGTAACGATAGCTGCAATCAATGGTCCCTGTGCCGGTGGAGGTTTCTCCTGGGCTGCCGCGGCTGATCTGCGATATGCTGCCAGCTCAGCAAGATTTACAACTGCCTATCTGAATGCAGGTCTTTCAGGTGATTTTGGCGGTACCTGGACCCTGCCACGGATCGTGGGATCAGCACGGGCTCGAGAACTTTATTTTCTCTCAGAGAAATTCTCGGCAGAAGAAGCCGAAAGGTTCGGATTCGTATCAAGAGTGCTTTCAGACGATGAACTCCTGCCCTTTGTGCGAAGTGTCGCAGATCGCCTGCTTGCTGCAGCACCGATCGCACTTCGCAGAATCAAGCAGAACCTGAATGATGCCGAGGATATCCCCTTTCCCGAAGCACTCGACCGTGAAGCAGACAGACATGTTCGTACCGGTGGCAGCGCCGACTCCGCAGAGGCGCGTCGTGCCTTTATGGAAAAACGTGCGCCCAGGTTCACAGGTCAGTAGGTGCACGCATTGCTCTCAAATACGAATGAAATAGATTTAAATTAAGGATTGGTCATGGAATACAAGTGTCTTATATACGAAGTCAGTGAAGGTATTGCAACGCTTACACTAAACAGACCCGAGCGCCTCAACGCACTGGGTGAGTCATTGCGCGAAGACCTTTATGGCGCCATTCAAGCCGCCACTGATGACGACAATGTCAGGGTTTTGCTCCGGCGGTGACGTGAAAGCGATGAATGAAAGAAACGAAGGAAAATCCGACTCTGATAATTCAGATCAAATGAACGACAGAATCGCCCCACTCAGAGATCAGGTTGTTCTCGCAATGAGAGACTCTCCTAAACCTGTCATCGCAGCAGTCAATGGTCCTGCTGCTGGTGCAGGCATGAACATTGCCCTTGCCTGCGATATCCGAATCGCAGCTTCATCAGCTATTTTCGGCGAAACTTTCGCAAAACGTGGCTTGCATGTTGACTGGGGTGGCACCTATTTTCTGCCTCGCATGATAGGTATGCAGCGAGCCTGTGAGATGATATTTACCGGTGAAACTATCGATGCTGATACAGCACTTGAGTACGGTATCGTAAGCAAAGTAGTACCCGATGAAGAATTGATGAATGACGTCTATGATCTGGCTGGCAGGATAGCGGCTGGTCCTCCTATCGCGATTCGACTCGCCAAGCGGGCCATGTACAAAAGTTTGGACAGTGACCTGCGCAGTGCGCTCGAATTCGAAACCTTCGCCCAGAATATCTGCTCGCAAACGGCAGACTCCCGCGAAGGCATCAAGGCTTTCGTTGAAAAACGTTCGCCGCAATTTAAAGGACGTTAACCACGTCGTTGAGGGTAATGAGAGACTTTAGATCGAATCTCACAGACGGATGGTTGGTCAGTGAATTTCGAGAAGGAACTTGCTGATTGGAAACGACTGAAAGCGCTGGAGGATGCTCTTTCAACTTCTCGGAATTGACTTCAAAATGGATACACTAAACAGAGACTAATTGCATGAAGGAGTGGATTCCAACATGCAATAACCTATCTATGTGATGAGACTCTATTTCTTCAGAACTGTTGCATGACTCAACCTGCTTTCACAGGTTGACTGGCTTACTGATTTACGCCTGTTAGCTGAGAGATTCCCAGCGTTTCGAGCTACGCTTTTTCTCTGTTCATCAACCAATAAAAAGTCACCAGTGTGACAACGGTTATCACGACAAAAAACATTATCGACCCTAATTCTGTCATCTTGTGTTTCTCCTCTTATAAATCTACTTAAAAACGAGCCGCTACGGTCTACAGTAGCGACAACTTCATCTGAGGGTCTCACAGGGTTTGACCACCGTAACGCTTGCAATATTAAATCAAACCCTACCGGGCATCAATCTCTGCCCTGCTACCAGAAAAGACGTATAATTGGGTTCGAAAATGCCGTGAACCCCTTTAAAAAGGGGCTTTGAACAAAAGCCCGTCACCTGAACCCGGATCTTTGAAGGCATTGAGATTGGCTACAACTTGATATAGGTCAATACCATTTGGACCCTATTTTCCTCTTCTGATTACGCGTGAGGATCAGAGACTTGAATAGATCGCACTTTGCAGGCAATCTCGGTCTTGGACAAAGTAAGTCTTAAAGTCCCACGAATCCCGTACAACCATAAAAATAAGGCCATTTATGAGTCAGATCTTGTCGCGAACCACCATTTACTCACACGGAACAATGGGGCTCCCGCTGGCCGTGATCGGTTATCCTCTCGCTATCTGGATACCCGCTCACTATTCAGGTGGACTCGGTATCAGCCTCGCTGCGGTCGGCACGATTCTCATGCTTGCACGTCTCACGGATGTAATCACAGATCCCATCATTGGTGAACTTTCGGACCGAATACGCACACCATTTGGACGCCGAAAACCCTGGTTGCTAGCTGGTGCGCCGCTCATGATGCTCGGCGTCTACAACCTTTTTGTGCCAGATGAAGGCGTCGGCATGGTCTACTTCCTCATCTGGCTGGCTATCTTTTTTCTTGGCAGCACCATGATCGCCCTGCCTCATCGCGCCTGGGGTGCAGAACTCTCTCCGGAATATCACCAGCGCAGCAGAGTAACAGCAGCTCGTGAAATCTATGTACTCATTGGTTTAATGGTAGCTGCCGCTGTACCGATGATTATCGAAATTCGGGCGGATGGCGGATCAGGTGTGGGAGAGGTATTCGCCACAATCTGGCGAGATGCAATCGGTGCCTTCAGTGGAGACTTCGCTGACAAAAAGATTGTTGACCGGGCAACTCTCACCGGGCCTGTTCTGATGGGTCTGGCCTGGACCGTTATTATCGTACTCCCCATTTGCGCGAGTATTGTGCTGGTCATGGTCAAAGAACCAGCCGCCATTGCCACAGAAACTCGACCATCTTTCGTTGAAGGACTCAAGATGGTTGCTAAAAACGGACCCATGGTTCGTGTCCTTATTATCGCCGTGCTGGTCTATTTCGGCGAGTCATTCCGAAACGCTGTTTCCCTCTTCTTCATACGCGATATTGTTGGAGTTCCAACCATTGGTGCTGCCTACTTTATTTATTTCATTGCAGGTCTCGGCGCCATACCATTTTGGCTATGGTTAGGCAGGACCATCGGTAAACACCGCGCATTCATGCTCACGTTGTTAACAGTTGCCGCTGTTAGTGCGGCTAACCTGTTACTCGATTACGGTGATTATCTGCCATTCTTCTTGCTCTTTACGATTAAAGGGTTCTGCTTTGGTGGCCTGCAGTTTCTTCCTGTCGCCATGCTCGCAGATGTTGTCGATGTTGACAGCGCAAGGTCCGGAGGCCAGCGTGCAGGTACCTACTTTGCATTTATGGGCTTCAGCGAGAAAATCGCGATTGCATTCGGTACCGGCGCATCACTTAACATTGTCGGATTACTGGGATTCGACCCGCAGGGTGGTATCGCAGCCAGTACAGACATCGGGGTCACGTCTTTGCGTATGGTCTACTGTCTGGGGCCAGTTGTTTTTTACGGGATGGCGATGAAACTCATCTGGAATTATCCCCTCACACCGGAACGTCATGCCCGCCTAAGAGGACGTCTGGAAAGACGCAATGCAAGGCTGGCAGCAGCGGCAGAGAACCAATAGCGACAGCAGTCGTCCGGGATCACCAGCTACCCGTATAGTGGTGATCCGACCCTCTTCGCCCGACAGCTCCTCGACACTCGCTAATATCAGCCGTGACAGGCATTATTGGGTTCAGGGATTGATATATCCCTCACTAAATCAGATGACTCGGAGAACCGGATGGATACTGCAAAAACCCGTTCTGGCATAGACATACAACCTTTTTATACGTCGGGTGAGAATGAACAACCCGGTGAGTATCCCTATACCCGGGGTCGTTTCGCCCAGATGAAGGCTGGTGGCTGGCAGCAGAGAGAACTCTCAGGTGAGGGAGACGGCAATCGCTCCAATGAACAGATCAAATATCTGCTGGACCTAGGGCAAAACGGCATAGATATTATTGGCGACGGTCCCACCATGAGTATGTTCGATGCAGATCATCCGCTGCTTGAAACATCGGTGGGAACCCAGGGTGTTTCACTCTGCTGCAAGCAGGACTACATTGATCTCTTCAGAGATATCCCATTGGATAAGGTCGCCGTATCTAATTCGACGCCGTCACTGATGTCTCTCGCAGGGTTGTTGTGCGCAGCCAGGCACTATGGCTTTGATCCTGCATCGATCCGTGGGTCAGTATTGCAAATGCCACTTTATGGCGAGGACTGTACCTACAAGAATGAACTCCCTGTTGATCTGCGCGTACGCATGTCTCTCGATTGTATTGAGTATGGCGCAGAGCATATGCCCAGATTCCATGCCTATGTGGAAGACACCTATTTCTTCAGTGAATCAGGACTGAATGCAGTTGAGGAAACTGCCCTCGGGTTCGTTGAAATCAGACACCTCATTCGCAAACTGCAGGCACGAGGTGTAGACGTTGATTCCTTTGCACCACGGATTGCAATTCTGGTGAACTGTGGCATGGACTTTTTTGAAGAGGTTGCGAAGATCCGGGCAACCAGGCGGATATTTGCGAAGATGATCAGAGAGGAATTTGGCTCAGAGGAGCCCCGCTCACAGACTGTGGTCATTACCAGTCATACATCCGGTTTATCACTGACAGCGCAGCAACCTGTTAACAATATCGTCAGAGGAACCCTACAGGCCCTGTCCCTTGTTTTTGGCGGTGCTCATGCCATCGAGATCTCAACATTCGATGAGGCCTATCGCACACCATCTGAGGAAGGTCATCTTGTGGGACTCAGAACTCAGCAAATAATCGAAACAGAAAGCGGCGTCACCGGCGTGGTTGATCCCCTCGGTGGTTCCTATTTCGTTGAACAGCTTACGGATGAAGTGGAGGCGAAAATAGTCGCCAGGGTTGCAGAAATCGAATCTCATGGTGATCCTGAGACCCTGCAGAAAGCAGGATACTTCAAGGACATTTTTCACAAGGCGATGGAAGACGGACAGAGAGCCGTACAGAAGGAAGAACTATCAATAGTCGGTGTCAATAAGCATGTCGTCCCTGAATCTGAAGATACCCTACTTAAGGATATCGCGGAAACAAAGATTCCAGCCTGCAAGCGCCAGATAGAGCGCATCCGGAATTTAAGGCAGTCAAGAAACCAGTCACTCGCTGAAAAATCACTGCAGGATCTGGCAACGGCGGTCAATGATGGCACAAATCTCTTGCCGGTTGTCGTGAACTGTTTTGAAGCAGACGTTACTGTGGGTGAAATGGTCGGTACGATGCGACTTGTCACAGGTGGTTCCTATGATCCCTATGGTATGGTTGAGCCTTCCTTCAAGGTTGGCCAATGAATACACAGAAAATTCCCCGGGTCGTCATAGCAACGCTTGGTATTGATCAACACGAAAACGGCGCAATTGCAGTTCAGCGAATGCTGACAGAATCACAGATGGTCGTCAGCTATATGGGTGTCTTTAACACACCGCTTCAGGTAGCGGAACATGCAGAAGAGATTGAAGCAGACGTCGTTGGCATTAGCTGCCACTCCTGGGAATATTTAGATCTCGTGCCCCAGTTGATCGGTGAACTGAAAACCAAAAACCTGAACTGTGGTCTGGTAATCGGCGGTTCGGTAATTACGCAGGATGACGCCGAAGCCATGCTCGAAAAAGGCGTCGACGGTGTTTTCGATGCCAGGTCGTCGCAAGATCAGATCGTGGATTTCGTTCGCGACCTGGTGATAAGCAAAAGAGAACCTGAGGTTCGGACCTAGTTCACCGCGATGTCCTGAATCCCTGTCTTCCTATTCGATGGCTACCAAACGACAATGGTGTTTACGTGCCCGAATCCAACTAAACCCAGGAGGCATATCTGTCCATCCTGGAGAGCGTTTCTGCTTCATTCTGCGGTGGGATCATCAGAATCACCCGATCTACTTCAGTTTCCCTGAATCTGTCGATAACCTCACCTCTTGGTGGAGGTGCAAAGACTGATATTGATATCGTATCCATACTACGTCCCGCTTCTTCGGCAAATGATTCCAGTTTCTTGATCCCCTTTAATACCAATTCAGGGTTCATCGCTCTTGGCAGCCAACCGTCTGCGAATTTGACTATGCGCTTGAGTGTATAATCGGTTTCACCACCCAGAATCATCGGCACGTGAGGTTTTTGTACCGGTTTAGGCCACGACCAGACGGAATCGAAGTTTTCAAATTCCCCATGAAACGTCGCTTCGTCGTTAGTCCAGATTTCCCTGAGAGCAGCCATCTGTTCTTCCAGCTTGCGGAAACGAGAATCATAACCGGTCCCGTGATTCTCCATTTCTTCACGATTCCACCCCGCGCCCAGACCCAGCAATACCCGACCATTCGAGATGTGGT